>URAP01000089.1 GCA_900545935.1 uncultured Eubacteriales bacterium | reverse complement strand
ATGTACCGCACCGCCTGCCGATAAATTGTCCCTTGCCCGCTCCTGCCGGGATCGCACCGCGACAGAACGGTCCATACATTAAGCCATATCCGCTTTCTTTTCGAGCAGGACGAGATTCACCCCGGAAATACCGTTAAAGCCGCACAGGCGTATGTCGACCTCGCGATAGCCGAGCTTTTTATACAGTGCACGTGCAGCGGTATTCTTCTGATTGGTATCCATGCGCAGATACGGGCATCCGCGCTCTGCCGCATAGCGCTCGTAAAAGCTGACAAATGCCGTTCCGAGTCCGCGCCCTGCCGCAAGGGGATCTATAACGAGCGTGTGCAGCACGGTGATGCGTGAATCGGGGACATCGTACATCCACGGCGCGCCTGCGTATGCGTCCACCTGCTTGCCGTTGATTATCGCCACTCCGACCACCCGTCCGTCCGCCTCCTCGACGAACAGCTCGTCCGCCTCAAGCGCAGCCTCTGCGGTCGCGCGGGTGGGATACACACCGCGAACCCAGCCTATCTTTGCTCTGCCGCGCTCCTCCTCGGTCAGTATTCGGTCATATATATCCTCAATTGCTGCAAGATCCGCTTTCGTTGCTTTTCTGATATTAATATCCATATTCGTTTCCTCACTGTATTTTATCTTAATACCGCGTACGGCAGAGTAATATCTATATCAGACTTATCTCGAAGCACCCGAATCAATCAAACAATACTTCGGGCAGTCTGCCCGCGGCTGCATCAAGACACATCAACGCCTGCTCACGGGAGGTCTTTTCAACGGCAAGCTGCTCCGGCAGCTCCTCCGCCGAAAAATACGCCGTCTCGGTCGTTTCGATATTCTGTGCGAATTCGCCGCCGATCGCACGGCAGAGCACGAATATCTTAATGATACCGTATATGTAGTTGCAGGCATTGTGCCGCCGCCAGTCCTGAACGGCGATAAGCCGCTCTGCCTCGACCGTCAGTCCGGTCTCCTCAAGCGCCTCCTTGACGGTGTTTTCGGCGACCGAGCGGTCAACATCGCACCATCCGCCCGGAAGCGCCCACCGCCCGTCGCGCTCGCGCACGAGGAGTATTCTGCCGTCCTCGACTATCGCCGCGCGGGTATCGAGCTTCGGTGTCTGATAGCCGCTCTCGCCGCAGAACAGCTCGCGCACACGACCGACCGGAAGCTCCGTACGCTCCGCAAGCATCTCGGCAGACAGCTCCCGCAGTTCTGTGTACCGCTCACGGTCAAACTCGTCCCGACAGTACGCAAGTCCCGTCTGTGCTATACTTTGTATCTTCATTGCCCAGTCGAGTATTCTGTCGTTCATATAATCGCCTCCCTATGCCCCGATCCGGCACGTTCCATGTTTGCTCTGATCTGCCTCACGTCCGATTTGCCTCATGCCCGATTTGATTTATGCTGATTTTGTCAGTTTTATAACGCACCTATTACAACGCCGCTTTTGCGTTCTGATTCAAGCCCTGTCTGTCTCGATATTTCACAGACGCATATAGTAAAGATTTATAGCTTTGACGCGCAATATAGAATAATTACATATCCCGCAATTCGTATACCGGTGCTGTTTTTAGATTATATCATTTATTTCCGTTTTTTTCAATAGCGCGGCATATTTCGATAAAAAATATATCGGCGCACTCGCCGCAAGGCAACGGGCACACCGATAAGGTTGTGTTTTTTGATTTTTTCTCCGCAGAACTCCGCGCAAGCAACGTGGTACGTTGTTCAAAAGTTAGGGAAAAGAAACGCCGACATCACTACGAATCCGATTAAATCAGAGCCTCAGCCGCTTTTCTTTGAGCGAGAGAGGCGACGTTGACCCGCTGCGCGGTTCAACATGAAGTTTTTCTTTGCCGTCACAGACGGCAATCTTGCTTCGCAAGATAGCAAAACTTCACGCGAACAACGTGAGACGTTGTTCAAAAAGTTAACAAAAAAAGCACTGCCATCACTACGAATTCGATTGAATCAGAGCCTTAGCCGCTTTTCTTTGATTGCGCAGGCGCAAAGAAAAGCTCCAAAAGAAACGCC
>URAP01000088.1 GCA_900545935.1 uncultured Eubacteriales bacterium | reverse complement strand
GCCGTATGTGCGCGGGGTCTCTGCCGCGCCGAGCCTCGGCTGTGAGGAGGCTTGCGCTCTCGCACGGGAGGTCGGCGCCGCAATACGGTATGACCGGGTGTCGCAGGCACCGTATTTCAGATACAAAGCGTCGGATATAGAGCACGAGGTGTGGTTCGGTGATGCGAGAAGCGCGCAGGCAAGCTATGCTCTCGCCGCAGAGCTCGGGCTTCGCGGCATGGCATACTGGAATCTCATGCGTCCGTATACCGTTGCATGGACGGTCGCGGCGAGCGAGTATGATATCATAAGACCGCTCGAGACCATTCCTGTTTCGTCGGGAAATGCGGCGGATGCGATGGATGCGGTTGATGCGATGGATGCAGTTGATGCGATGGATGCAGTTGATGCGATGGACGCGATGAACACGGCAGACACGGAAAACGCGGGGGATGTGCCGGGAGGGCGCTCCGCGTCGATGCTTTAAACCCGATGGGCTTCTTTACGGGTGTACCGATCGAGACAGCGAGAAACGGAAAGGCTATACATGACGGTTTGACCGAGACAGAAAGCAGATAAGAGCTTTCGCTCGCTTTTTTCAAATGAGCGGCGCATGTCAAAATAGTACGGAGGGTGGGGAAATTGCCCATCCTCTATTTACTTTTTCGCGGTTATATGTTATAATTATTCGGTAAAACCATCGGCTGCCGCATGGATATGAGCTTCGCTGCCGCCGTGAGACGTAAACAAAAAATATGCCGACACAGTTCGGCGGTATAATAGGATCTTTCGTATGAAAAACGATACAGATATTTCCGCTTCGCCGAATGAGGAGCTGCGAGGGATAGCGGTCATTATTCCCTCGCTCAATCCGTGTGAGCATCTGACCGAGACTGTGCGGCAGATGCATGCTGCGGGCTTCGACAGCATCATCCTCATCGACGACGGAAGCACAGAGGAAACAAAAAAGTATTTCGCAGAGGCGAGGGAGCTGACCGGCGCGACCTTGCTCACGCACGAGGTCAATCGAGGTAAGGGCGCGGCGCTCAAGACCGCGTTTACCTACATCCTTGAAAGCTGTCCCGATATAGTCGGCGCGGTAACGGTGGACGGTGACGGTCAGCACACGGCGCATGATGCCGTAGCATGCGCACGCAGGCTTGCTCGCCACATCCGCGAGCATAATGCTGCGGAGTCACATGGTGAGAACGCCGGCAGGGTGCCGCTCGTTATAGGCGTACGCGACTTTTCACGTGACGATGTGCCCGCACGCAGTGCGTTCGGTAACCGTACGACGGCGCTTCTTTTCCGTCTTTTCTTCAATCTGCGCGTGACCGACACACAGACCGGATTGCGCGCCGTTTCGCGTGCGAATATGGAGGTTTTCCGCCGCCTGCGCGGAGAGCGCTACGAGTACGAGACCAATATGCTGCTCGAGTGCAAGCGTTTCGGCATTGCCATAGAGGAGATACCTATAGAGACGGTGTATATCGACGACAATTCCGAGTCGCACTTTAATCCTTTTATCGACTCGCTTCGCATATATGCGCTTATTCTGAAATTTATGTTCAGCTCGATGGCGGCGACGGCGATAGACTATACTCTGTTTATGCTGTTGTTTACGCTGTTTGTCTCGCTCAGCGATAAATATCCGTTTTTTGCGAGCAATATACCGTACATCGGCACACAAACTGAGGTGCTGCTCGCCACTGTGCTTGCGCGCATAGTTTCCTCGCTGTGCAATTTTGCGCTCAACTTGCACCTTGTGTTCTCCTGCGGAAGGGCACGCCTGCAAACGCTTGTGCGATATTATACGGTCGCGATACCGCAGATGCTTATCTCCGCACTTCTTGTCTCGCTTATTTCGCAGTTTACTCAGCGCGGCGGAATAGTTGTCGCGATAGCTAAGATTATTGTTGACATTATGCTGTTTCTTATCAGCTTCCGCATTCAGCGAGGGTGGGTATTTTCCGAAAAAAATCGCAGCTCCGGTCGGATAAAACCGTCCGGACCGAAAAAGCGAAAACAAGCTTCTTAATGACAGCTTTAGTATAATCTGATTTGCGGAATGCTGTCGGAATCCTCGCGGATTCCTTCA
>URAP01000087.1 GCA_900545935.1 uncultured Eubacteriales bacterium | reverse complement strand
CGAGAAAGACTCCCTTTATCAAAGTTTTCGCCAGGCCTTTTTCAAAAGGCCGCGTATCCTTACCTCCCCCGTTAGGAATCAGAATTATGAGAAAAACAAGAGTTGGATTTATATCGCTCGGATGTCCGAAGAATCAGATCGACACCGAGGTCATGCTCAGCGAGCTTGTCGCTGCCGGTTATGAGATAACGCCCGAGGACATCAAGGCGGACATCATCATAGTCAACACGTGTGCATTTATCGAGAGCGCAAAAAAAGAAGCAATAGACAACATCCTCGACGTTGCGTGGCTGAAGCAGAAGCGGCTGCGCGGTATCATCGTCACCGGCTGTCTGGCACAGCGTTACGGCGATCAGCTGCTGAGTGAGATGCCGGAGATAGACGCCGTGCTCGGCACGGGCAGCATACACGACATTGTTGCCGCCGTCAAGGCGGTCGACGAGCGCACGAGAGACAGGATCGGCGCAGGTCACGACGACATAATTGACGGCGACGCATCGGTCGAGTCCGAGAATGCGCGCTATGCAGACCGTGAGACCGGAAGCGACACTGCCTCTCCCGCAAATATACACAGCTGCTCCGGCAGCTGCTCCGCATGCTCCTCCGGATGTGACAGCTGCGGCGGTCACATCTGCGGTGAGAACGGTATCGAAGAGGACGGAGACGGCAGGTATATCTCCGTTCGCCCGCTCGAGTCGCTCGCACTCGGCGGCGACCGTGTTATCACCACACCGGATTTTTACTCCTACCTCAAGATAGCCGAGGGCTGCGACAACCGCTGCACCTACTGCATTATACCAACCCTGCGCGGGCGCTTCCGCTCCCGTCCGATTGAGGACATTATCGCGGAGGCAAAGGATCTCGAGTCGCTCGGCACCAAGGAGCTTATTCTCGTTGCGCAGGACACCTCGCGTTACGGTGAAGATCTGTACGGCGAATACAGCCTCGCGCGTCTGCTGCGTGAGCTGACCGAGCAGACCTCCATCCCGTGGATACGGCTGCTCTATCTCTATCCGGACAAGATAACCGACGAGCTGATAGCGGAGATACGCGACAACGACCGTATCTGCAAGTACGTCGATATTCCGATACAGCACATCTCCGAGGACGTTCTCCGTCGGATGAACCGCCACGGCGGCAGCGCCGTTGTCCGCGACGCGGTATCGCGTCTGCGCCGTGAGATACCCGGCATAGTCATCCGCACCACCGCCATCGTCGGCTTCCCAGGCGAGACGGAGGCGGAATTCGAGGAGCTGTGCACGTACGTTAAGGAAGCGCGGTTCGACCGCTTCGGCGCGTTCCCGTACTCTCGCGAGGAGGACACTCCCGCGTACAGCTTTCCCGATCAGATCGACGAGCAGACAAAGCAGGATCGGTACGACATTATAATGAACACGCAGCTCGGTATTACCGACGAGCTTAACCGCAAGAAGCTCGGCAAGCGTCTGACCGTCCTCTGCGAGGGCTTTGATCCGGTTTCCGAGACGCATTACGGCAGAAGCTACGCCGATGCGCCCGAGATCGACGGCAAGATTTTCTTCACCGCCGAGCATCGGATAAACGACGGCGAGTTTGTCACTGTCAAGATAACCGACGTGCTCGATTATGATCTATACGGAAAGGTCGTGTCCGAATGAAACTCAATTTACCTACAAAACTGACTGTTCTCCGCCTGCTGCTCATACCGTTCTGCATGGCGGCAATAATTGCGCCCGTTTTCCCGGGCGACGTTATCTGGCGTATCGTCGCGGTAGCAATATTTGCACTGACCTCGATCACCGATATGCTCGACGGTATGATAGCAAGGAAATACAACCTTGTCACCACGCTGGGTAAATTTCTTGACCCGCTTGCCGACAAGATGCTGATAATCGGCGTACTAATCTCGGTAATGCTCCGCTATTCGGAGGACAAGACCTTCTGCACTGTTCTCGGAATTGCGCTCTTCGTTATCGTTCTGCGCGAAATGTCGGTCACGCTGCTGCGCATGATGGCTGCGAGCAAGGATGGGATCGTTATCGCCGCCGCGTGGCTCGGCAAATGCAAGACGGTAACTCAGATGGCAGCGGTCATTGTGATGCTCGTCGAGCCTGTTTCGTTTATCTCGCAGTATACGCACCTTGCGCTGTCGTATATTCTTATCGCGGCAATGACGTTCATGACCGTGTGGTCGGGAATCAGCTATTTTAAGGCGTACCTGCCGGTGCTGAAAGAGGCCTGATTAACGATTCTGCCGGAATGTCGGGAAAAACAATGAATATAAAAATTCGAGGCTGCTGAATACAGCCTCGTTTTTTATGGAGAAATGAAGAATTTCCGGGAGAGTATCGTCAAGGCAATATATAATTGTTAGATAGCTTTTTGCATGTAAAGCGGAAGCCGGGAAAATGTATTAATAATAGCTTGAACTCAAAGGGTTTGTCTTAGTGCAAAATCAAGCCGATAATGCAAGGTGCAGATTCCGCGCGTGAAAGCCTCCCCCGTGTAGGGGGAGGTGCTGAGCGCAGCGAGGCGGAGGGGCTGTTGGGAACTAAGGAAGCCGCTATCAAATTCTGCTCGTGACGAGTTTTCTGACACACTGAAAATTGCTGTAACTATAAAAATTGATGTGACAGAAAAGCTGTCACGAAAGTAAGACTTGACAGCAGACATGATTTTTTAGGCAAACAAAAACAGTAGCTTGTATTAAGAAGGTCAAATCTCGCTGCCGCGGTCAAAAGTAATTGTAAAAGCGATATAGTGATATAGTGGTTTATTTTGTT
>URAP01000086.1 GCA_900545935.1 uncultured Eubacteriales bacterium | reverse complement strand
AGAAAAAGCGGATAATTATTTCTTCGGAGAAATCCGATAGGATTTCATCTGCTTTTATGCAATTTGTGCCGTATAAAAGACCGAATCATATCCTTATCCGCTTTTTCGGTCTGCGCTTTTTTAGCCTCCCCGAAGAGCTTTTTCGGTCCGGACGATTTTAGCATCCCCGCAAAGGAAGTTCGAACCAGAAGGAGCTGCCAGATCCCACAGTCGAGCTGACCCCGCAAGCTCCCCCGAGCAGCTCGGTCGAGCCTCTGACGATAGACAGTCCGAGTCCCGTCCCGACAGCCGCGCGGCGATGGACCTTATCCACCTTATAGTATCTGTCCCATATCAGCGGTAGCTTATCCTCGGGAATGCCCTCGCCGTAGTCGCGCACGGTTATGCGAACGGCTGAGCCGTCGGGCGAGATCGTCTGTGTGACCTTTACGGTGCGGCTGTCGCCGGAGTAATTGATGGCGTTATTCAGGAGGTTATAGAATATCTGCTGAACTACGGTTCGGTCGCTTTCGACTATCGCATCGGTATCGCAGTCAAATGTGATCGCAAACCCGCGTTTCTCGGTCAGCTTTGAATATGTCTCGGTTGCTCCGCGAATCAGCTCGGTGAGGCTGAAGCGGGTGATGTCGAGCTTTCTTGCGCCCGATTCGATCCTCGAGATATCAAGCACATCATTGACGAGATCGCGCAGCCGTCCCGCCTCGTCGATAATGACCTGTAGGTTTTCGGCGGAGTTTTCGCCGGGGATGTCGCGCATAATTTCGGCATAGCCGGATATCATGGTCAGCGGCGTGCGCAGGTCGTGCGAGACGTTGGCGATAAGCTCGCGGCGGAGCGAATCGGCCTTTGACAGCTCATGCTGCGCATAGTCGAGCGACTCGGCAAGCTCGCCTATCTCGCGGTAGCCCGATGTCGAAAAATCAACGTTGTAATTTCCCGTTGCAAGCTCCTTCGCGCCGCAGCTGAGCGATTCGATGGGGCGGGAAATCTTCTTCGAGATGAGCACAGCCATCAACAGCGAGAGCAGGACAAGCAGTACCGAAACGGCGATAAGTATAGCATTGAGCGTCGTAACGGTCGCATCGACCGGGGATATGACAGAGTTGAGCAGCAGCAGTACCGCCGTGCCGTCCGGTTCGTTTGCAACGATAGAGTAGATGATGCTCTCGTTCTCGGCATCGAGCTGATCGTACATTGGGTTCTGCGAGCTGATGTAGCTGCGCCACTCGGTGCTGTAACGATAACGGTAGACCATCTCCCCGCCCGCCTCGAGCGACTCGCGGTAGAATACGAATACAGAGCTTTTTTCGGCGTTATGGATGACGCAGCTGCGCTGCGCCTCTACCGAGCACAGCTCCTCTGCTCTGCCGTCGCTGACCATTCGAAGAACGAGCAGACACAGCTCGCGATCCTCGGCGAGCGCGCTTGCCTCATCGGCAAAATCGTCGGTCGACGAAATAAGCTCCTCGATACGGTGCGCGGTGCGCTCTATGGTGACCGTCTTTACCGTCTTATAGATGCGATCGAGAAAAACTACCTGGCACAGCCAGAGTATCAGGATTATTACGGCGGTAAACAGCGTCAGCAGCGCAAAGAGCTGCCATCGGATGCTTATCTTTTTTGTGCCGCCGCGCTCGAGGCTGCATGAGAAAAGCCCGCGCCTTCTGCGCTTTTTCGGTTTTGGCGTATCGTTATGCTCGTCTGAAATATTCGGCGACGTGCTGCCTGAGTCGGCAAAATGCGGCTCGGGGGAGATGTTTGCTCCGGGAGCGGTGTTCGGGCTCGGAGCAGTGCTCGGCTCGGGAGCAGCGTCCGACAGGACAGCCGTGCGCGTCTCGGATGCGGTGCTTGCATTGAGCGCGGCATTTTCGTCGGCGGGGGCGGCTTCGTCGGGCGTTCTCCCCTGCCCATCCCCGGCGGAGGCTTTGCCTATGTACATGCTTTCGGTATCGTTGGTGCCGTCGGGCTGCACTGCCGTCTCGGCTCCGTGTTCATCTCGGCGCTTCAAAGCGATAGCCAACTCCTCTCAGTGTAACGATAAGCGAGGCATATTCACCGAGCGAGCGGCGCAGCAGCTTGATATGCGTGTCGAGCGTGCGGTCGTCGCCGTAAAAGTCGTAGCCCCATACTCCGGTGATGAGATTTTCGCGGGTGAGGGCGATGTTTTTATTGCGGATGAGGTAGAAAAGGAGATCATATTCCTTCGGCGAGAGGTCGACGCGCCGACCGTCGATGCTGACCGTCCGCGCGGTGAAATCGACACAAAGTCCCTCGTATGTAAAGATATCTGCGGAGGTAGTCTGCTCACCTGCGGACTGAGTGCGGCGCAGCACGGCGGCAACGCGCAGCATGAGCTCCTTCGGCGAGAAGGGCTTTACGACGTAGTCATCCACTCCGAGCTCAAAGCCGCTGATGCGGTCGTATTCCTCGCCGCGCGCGGAGAGCATGATGATGGGGGTGGAGGAGGTCTTTTTTATCTCGCGGCAGGCGGAGAAACCGTCGAGCTCGGGCATCATAATATCCATGATGATAAGGTCATACTTATTCTTGCGGCAAAGCATGACCGCGTCCATACCGTTTTCTGCCTCGGTGACGGCGTAGCCGTCGAATTCGGCGTATTTGCGGATGAGGGTGCGGATCATTCTTTCGTCATCGACAACGAGTAGTGACTGCATGGAAGGCCTCCTTTGAAATGGTGGAATTCGGTGATTTGTTTTTTTCTGTGCCGAAAGGCGAACATGAACAAGAGATTCAGTATATATTAAGTTGATAGTATGAGTGGAGATTGCGAACGTGTTTGCCTCCCCCGTGTAGGGGGTAGGCAAGGCGAAGCCGCAGCCGAGCGA
>URAP01000085.1 GCA_900545935.1 uncultured Eubacteriales bacterium | reverse complement strand
TTCGCACTTACCGAAACATTCACACCTTGTTTCTGCAACGGTTGACGAAACTTTTCTGCCGCATACCGCTTTAGTCCGTGCGTCTCGAAAAAGACTCTCAGTTTTAAAGTTTTGAAAGGGGGCTGGGGAAACTTTTTCAAAAGTTTCCCCAGCGCGTACTCCCCGCGTCATCACGCAAAGACGAGCATGCCCATAACGGCATACGGCAGCACTCTGCCGAGATATGTTATGTAGGGGCGGGCAAAATGCACCCGAGCTGTTTTTTGCCATTTCTATGTATAATATGCCGTATTATATCATATTTTCTGTTATTTATACATGCCGTCGGGCGAAAAAATCAAAATTCGTCATCGGCATGCATCACCCGTGCCGCTGCGCGCCGTCCTCCTTGCAATTTGCATAAACATGTGATATAATAAAATGATATAGGAAACAAGATTATCGCGGCGGGTGTTCGGGAGGCTCGCACAATGAGGATATAAATGCCGAAAGAAATGCAGGACCGTCAATGAAAAAGAAAGAACACGCGACAAAAATTCAAATGCTTGTTGCGCTCGGGCTGCTCTTAGCAGCACTCGGGGGTACGATATTTGCCTTTTTCCGCTATTACAGCAGCAATATTAACGAAACGCTCTACACCGAACGCATCAATCAGATGGACGCGGTGACCGGGCAGCTGTTCCGCAATCTCGACAATGTCATCGAGACGCGCTGGCTCGAGGTACGGATACAGTCGAATCTGCTCGAGATAAATCAACCGCAGAGCCCCGAGGAGCTGTACAGCTTCATTTCCGCGCAGCAGAATACCTCGCTGATGAATGAGCGGCAGATGTCTATCGTCGCCGTCGACAGCGCCGGTCACTATTACACCTCCGACGGGATCAGCAGCAGCGAAAACGGACTGAGCTACATTGCCGGAACACCGTCTCATGTCAGCTACGTTGACGGCACGCCGTGCGGAAACGGCTCTCGCTTGCATCTGCTGCTCCGTCTGTCCGAGCCTATCGTTCTGCGGGACGGTGATGAGGAGATAGAGCTGATATACTACGGCACATCTCAGGCAATGGAGCACTATACGCAGTATTTCACATGCGACGCATATGACGGAAGCAACAGCGTTTACGTGCTCGACCGCAGCGGTTATAAGATATTCAATTCGGGCAGCACCGATCTGCTCCGGGGCTGCAGCGCATATGCCGTACTCGAATCAATGGAATACCTGCACGGCTGCTCGTTCGAGGAGACGCTGAAAGCGCTCGACGAGCGCGGCATCGCCATATCCAATGCGGTTCTTGACGGCACCGAGTACTACTACGCGCTGCGCCGCGTTGACTATACCGACTGGACACTGCTGTTTCTTATCCCGTCTCCCTACGTCGCGCAGAGCACCGTTCAGATAGTCAAAGCCGCCACTGTAACGCTTGCGGTGTTTGCGGCTGTCCTGCTGATCCTGTCTGTGATATCGATCGCTCTGCTGCTCCGCGTACATCACCGCCGGGAGCTGACCGCAGAGCATCAGCGCACAGAGCTGCAGGCGGAAATGAATACCGCACTGACAGCAGCAAACGAGCGGCTTTCACAGGCAAAGGAAGCTGCCGAGTGCGCAATGCATACTGCAGAAAACGCAAACCGCGCCAAGAGCAACTTCCTTGCGAATATCAGCCATGACGTAAGAACTCCGATGAATGCCATCGTCGGTCTCGCCGACCTGCTTGAGCACAATGCCGATTCGCCTGAGCGCGTCCTCGATTACACGCACAAGATACAGTCCTCCAGCCGCCATATGCTCGGACTTATCTCCGACCTACTTGATATGGCAAAGCTCGAAAACGGCAAGCTCCGCTCTAACATATATCCTATGGATCTGCACGATCAGATCAATCAAATAGAGACGATGATCCGTCCTCAGGCGGAGAAACACCGTCAGGAGCTGCGTATCACCACCGAAAATCTGCGGCATACCCATCTGCTCGCCGATGAGCTGATGCTCCGACGCGTGCTGATAAATATCCTGTCCAATGCAATAAAATATACCCCTGACGGCGGCAGAATAGAGTTCAATATCGAGGAGCTCGAACGCGAAAACCGCGCCTACGCACGCTTCCGCTTCACTGTTACAGACAACGGAGTCGGCATGAGCAAGGAGTTTCTCAGCCACATATTCGAGCCATTCTCGCGCGCCGAGGCATCAACCGTAAACCCGATAACCGGCACGGGGCTCGGAATGGCTATCGCAAAAAGCCTCGTCGAGGCTATGAACGGCGCTATCCGCGCAGAAAGCTGCGAGGGCAAAGGCAGTATGTTCGAGTTCATAGTCAGCCTCCGTATCGACGACGGCACGGCGGATGCGGCGCTTTCCACAGTTTCCACAGCCAATTCGACGGTTGCGAGTGACTCCGCGCATGCGGATGCACAGACAAACACACCGCCTCTGCCTCCTGCCCAAAGCAATGCCGACGACAGCGACCGCAGCATTGACATTTGCGACAAAAGCGACATAAGTGACGACGGCTGCCGTGGCGAAAACACCTCGGCAGCGGTCACCGCAGCAGACAGCGGTAAGCGCGGCATCACAGAGGAATATCCCGCGCTGCGCGGCATGAAGCTCATCTGCGCAGAGGACAACGAGCTGAACGCAGAGATACTCAAATCAATGCTCGAGCTTGCCGGCGCGGTCTGCCGCATATATCCGAACGGGCGAGCGATAGCAGAGGCATTCGACGAGATAGCTCCCGAGAACTGCGACCTTGTGCTGATGGATATTCAGATGCCGGAAATGAACGGCTACGACGCAGCTCGCGCAATACGCAGCAGTAAGAATCCGTATGGCAGGACGGTTCCGATCATCGCTATGACCGCAAATGCCTTTTCGGACGACGTTCAGCGCAGTATCGCCGCAGGAATGAACGCCCACCTCTCTAAGCCGGTCAACCTCGAAGCACTCGAACGTGCGATCATCCGTATAAGGTCTACCCCCCCCCCC
>URAP01000084.1 GCA_900545935.1 uncultured Eubacteriales bacterium | reverse complement strand
TTCTCGAAAAACCTCGCCGCGGCAGCGCGGTACACACTACATCACACGAACATACAAAATAGGCTTTTCAGAGGTTTTGCGAAAACCTCGCCGCCCCGGCGTTGTGATGAAAAAACCGCAAGAAAAATATTTACAAATTAATGTACCATTGCCGTTCGGTTTTGTGATATAATCTATGTTGTATTATTGTATCATGCCCGAATTGTCGGCATCTCTGCCGATGAAATAAAAGAAGCATTGAAAATTAACAGCAGTGAGGAACAAACAAGTATGAAGATAATCGACTCGATCATAGGGTCTTACAGCGACCGTCAGATTCGCAAGATCATACCCATTGTCAAAAAGATAGAAGCGCTCGCCGACAAGTACCGCGCTATGAGCGACGAGGAGCTGCGCGCGACCACACCGGCGCTGCGCGAGCGCCTTGCCGCGGGCGAAACGCTCGACGACCTTCTGCCCGACGCGTTCGCGGTAGTCACCGAGGCAGCCGACCGCGTGCTCGGCAAGCGCCCGTTCCACGTTCAGCTCATAGGCGGTATCGTCCTGCATCAGGGACGCATCGCCGAGATGAAAACCGGTGAGGGTAAGACCCTCGTCGCCACTCTGCCCGCGTACCTCAACGCACTGACGGGCAAGGGCGTGCACGTCGTTACGGTCAACGAATACCTCGCCTATACCGGCGCGGAGGAGATGGGTCGTGTATACGGCTTTCTCGGCATGACGACAGGTCTTATCACGCACGATCAGACCAAGGAAGAAAAACAGCGCATGTACGCATGCGACATCACATACGGCACGAACAACGAGTTCGGCTTTGACTATCTGCGCGATAACATGGTCGTTCAGAAGAGCAGAATGGTTCAGCGCGGACATGTTTTCGCCATCGTCGACGAGGTCGACTCCATCCTGATAGACGAGGCGCGCACCCCGCTTATCATTTCGGGTGAGGGCGACGAATCCACCGATATGTACGACCGCGCGGATGCATGCGTTCGCCGCCTGCGCGAGTTCCGCATCAAGGAGATGGACAAGAAGGAGCTCAGCGACGATATCGACGCGGATTACATCGTTGACGAGAAGGCGCGCACCGCCGTGCTCACCGCATCGGGTATCCGCAAGGTCGAGGAGTTCTTCGACATCGAAAACCTCTCCGCGCCCGAAAATTCGGAGCTCGCCCACCATGTAAATCAGGCGCTCAAGGCGCACGGAACGATGCAGCGCGACGTCGACTACCTCGTAAAGGACGACGCGGTGCTCATCATCGACGCCTTCACGGGTCGAATCATGCACGGCCGCCGCTTCTCGGACGGACTGCATCAGGCAATCGAGGCGAAGGAGCACGTCAAGATCCAAAAGGAAAACAAGACCCTCGCGACTATCACGTTCCAGAACTATTTCCGCATGTACGAAAAGCTGTCCGGCATGACCGGTACGGCGCTCACCGAGGAGGTCGAGTTCCGCGAGATATACAACCTCGACGTTGTCGTCATACCGACGAATAAGCCGATGATTCGTATCGACCATCACGACGTCGTCTATAAAAATCAGAAGGGCAAATACGACGCTATCGTCGCTCAGATCAAGGAATGCCATGCCAAGGGACAGCCGGTGCTCGTCGGTACCGTTTCGGTCGAAAAGTCGGAGATGCTCTCCAAGCGTCTGCGTCTCGAGGGCATCGAGCACACCGTGCTTAATGCAAAGTACCATGAGCGCGAGGCAGAGATAGTCGCACAGGCAGGTCGTCTCGGCACCGTTACCATCGCTACGAACATGGCGGGTCGAGGCACCGATATCCTGCTCGGCGGCAACCCCGAATTCCTTGCAAAGCAGGAGATGAGAAAGCAGGGATACGAGGAGGAAATTATCGGCGCAGCCGTCGGCTCGTCGATGTCGGTCTCCGAAGAGGTGCTTGCAGCACGCGAGGTATACAGAGGTCTGTATGACAAGTTCCGTGCCGAGATAGAGCCGCTGGCAAAGCAGGTCTGCGAGGCGGGCGGTCTGTTCATCGTCGGCACCGAGCGCCACGAGAGCCGCCGTATCGACAACCAGCTCCGCGGACGTTCGGGCCGTCAGGGCGACCCCGGCGAATCCCGCTTCTTCCTCGCGCTCGACGACGACCTTATGCGTCTGTTCGGCAGCGAGCGCGTCGCTGCGGTCGTAGACCGTCTCGGTCTCGACGACGATACCCCCATCGAGGCAAAAATACTCTCCAACTCCATCGAGCGCGCACAGAAGCAGATAGAGGAGAACAACTTCCAGCGCCGTAAGAACGTCCTGACATACGACGACGTTATGAATCAGCAGCGCACCGTCATATACAAGCAGCGCCGCGAGGTGCTCGACGGTCTCGATCTTCAGGAGAAGATCATCGGCATGATCCGCAGCTACATCGAATCCACCGTTCTCGCCTGCACTCAGGCGGAGAATCCCGCAGAGTGGAAATTCGACGAGCTTCGCAGCACCCTCTTCGGCTTTGTCTGCAAGGCGGACGACTTCAACTACACCGAGGAGCAGCTCGCATCGCTCCGTCCCGAGGATCTTATCGAGGAGCTGACCGAGCGCGCCATGAAGGTCTACAAGAGCAAGGATGAGCTGTTCGGCGCAGAACAGATGCGCGAGATCGAGCGCGTTATCCTGCTGCGCAATGTCGACCTTAAATGGATGGATCATCTCGAGAATATGGACGACCTCAAGGAGAGCATCGGTCTCCAGGCATACGCTCAGCGCGACCCGATCAACGAATACCGCATTCAGGGTGCGGATCTCTTCGACGAGATGAGCGAAATGATCCGCGCAGACACGGTTCGAGGCGTTCTCTCGGTTATCCCGCGCCCGCATGTTGAGATAAAGCGCGAGGAGGTGGCTAAGGTCACCGGCGAGGGCTTTGAGGGCGCTCCCGTTCGCCGCCCTGTAATTATCCGACGCGCACCCGCGCAGCCTGCGCAGAACAGCGCTCCCGGTGCAGCTCCCGCTCAGGGAATGGGAATAGGACCGGTTATTCGTCCGCCGATGCAGCAGCTTACACGCGCACAGCTTGAGAAGGAAAAGGCAAATAAGGTCGGGAGAAACGATCCCTGTCCGTGTGGCAGCGGCAAAAAATATAAGAACTGCTGCGGGCGTGGCTAAAAAAGCGCAGACCGAAAAAGCGAAAACAAGTTATTGAATGACGGCTTTAGTATAATCTGATTTGCTGAATGATGTCGGAATCCTTGCGGATTC
>URAP01000083.1 GCA_900545935.1 uncultured Eubacteriales bacterium | reverse complement strand
GATCGGCGGTCTGCCCGCCGTGCTTGCGTCGGCAGGCGGGATCGCGAGGGCAGGAGGTAATTCGTCGGGCGGCATTCCTGCCGGCGGGCTGTCGGCGCTTCTCGGCGACAAGCAGAGCAGCGCGGACCGAGAGCGGCTGCTTATCGCGCTGCGCCCGTATCTGAGCGACAGCCGCAGCTCCATGCTCGACACCGTTCTGCGGCTGATGCGGCTCGCGAGGCTCGGCGACATAGGAAAACTGATAGGAAAGCTGTAATGGAGGTGGCGGCGTGTACAGCAGAAACACGGCAAACGGGCGCGGCAGAGGAATAATCCCGCCCTACAACTACGGCGGCACCGTCTACTCACGCGCCCTGCGGGATGCGCAGGATAGCTCGAGGCCCCAGGGCATGGTGCGGGACGAGGAGGCTCGGCGCGCAGGCTCCGGCGCGGGAACAGATGTCGGCTCTGCACAGCAGAGCATAGGCGGGGTGCGCACCGTCAGAGCCGATTCGGCGCATCCGGTCGGAACAAACGGAATGAATTCGGTGGGACGGGGCATTCCGGACGGCGCTGCCGTCGGTGTCGCTGCGGGGCGGTCTGCAATGCAGGGTATGCGCCGCGGCGTACAGCCGGAACGGCAGATGGGCGCACAGCCTGCGGGAGGCTATGCGGGTACGGCTCAGCCGAATATGCGTGCTGCGGGAGCGCAGCCGAGGGATATTCGTCCTGTCGGCGCTGCCTCCGGAAGAACCGTAATGCACGTCGGCGGCAGACCCGAAGGCGACTATCCTCCGCGCAGCTACCCCGATGTGCTCGGGCGAGGCGGCAGACCGACCGGAGGCGAAGCTCCTCGTCCGGTACGGCACGGCGATCCGTCCGCACAGCAGTCGCTGCCCGACCTCGGCGCTCTGCTCGGAGCGTTGCCGCCGAGCGACGATATTCTGCTGATATTCCTGCTCGTCACACTCATGTCGGCACGCAGCGAGGGCAGGCGCGGGGACGATCTGCTGATAGCCATTATCGCGCTGCTGCTCCTCGGAGGGAGATGATCCCGGAGGCGGCGGGCGGTAATTGAGATGCGGCGGTTACATCGACGGCTGAAAAACGGCTGAGATACGGCTGAAATATCGTTATTGCTCCGATGAACGGCATAGACGGTGCTGTCTTCTTGCAGCAGACCGACAAAAGCGGTTGATTTTGCATCGGAATACTCCCGGGACGGTTGAAATTTCAGGTAAAATGTGTTACACTTAATGCAGTATCACTGCTACCTAAATTCAACAAACATCCGCCGCCGACCGTGCGGCGTGGGGGAGGACGGTTCAATGCTATCAAGGATATACACTGCGGGGCTGTGCGGTATAGACGGGATGATAATCACCATCGAGTGCTCGACTATGAAGCGAATGCCCGTTTTCGATATCGTCGGACTGCCGGACGCATCGGTGAAGGAATCCAAGGATCGCATACGCAGCGCGCTGCGGCAGAGCGGGTACGAGTTCCCTGACGGCGAGGTAGTCATCAACATGGCCCCCGCCGACAAGAAAAAGGAGGGCTCGGGCTACGACCTGCCGCTCTGTGTCTCGCTGCTCTGTGCCGGCGGCGTTATTCCGGACGCGCCGGTGCTGAAGGACAGCCTCTTTCTCGGAGAGCTGTCGCTCGGCGGTGAGGTCCGCACGGTCAGCGGGGTGCTGCCGAGGGTCATTGCCGCACGCGATGCGGGACTGCACAGCGTATTCGTGCCCGATGGCAATGCCGCCGAGGCGAGCGTTGTCGACGGAATGACCGTCTATCCGTGCCACGATCTGCGGACGCTTGTCGCGCATTTCGGAGGTGAGGCGGAAATAAAGCCCGCAGAGCCGCGCCCGTTTCACCCGGCAGGTGATGAGCGTGTGCCCGGCACCCCTGATTTTGCGGATGTGCTCGGTCAGGAATTCGCAAAACGCGCGATAGAGGTCGCCGTCTCCGGCGGTCATAATCTGCTGCTCATCGGACCTCCTGGCACCGGAAAAAGCATGCTCGCAAAGCGTATTCCGACCATTCTGCCCGCCATGACATTTGAGGAGGCGCTCGTCACCTCCAAGATCTATTCGGTCGCGGGACTGCTCCCGCCCGACCGCGGCATTATCGACCGGCGCCCGTTCCGCGCTCCGCATCATACTATGTCGGCGGCGGCGCTCGCAGGCGGCGGGACAAGCCCCATGCCCGGCGAGGTCAGCTTTTCGCACGGCGGCGTACTGTTTCTCGACGAGTTGCCGGAATTTAATAAAACGGTGACAGAGACGCTGCGTCAGCCGCTCGAGGACGGCGAGATAACCATCAGCCGCGCGTCCGGCAGATATACGTTTCCGTCGCGGTTTATGCTCGTGTGCGCAATGAACCCGTGCAAATGCGGCTACTACGGTCACCGCACCAAGCAGTGCACCTGCTCCGAGCAGGACAGGAAAAAATATCTCTCTAAAATAAGCGGACCGCTGCTCGATCGCATCGACCTGCAGATAGAGGTCCCCTCGCTCAGCTACGAGCAGCTCAGCTCGAAAAAGCCGAGCGAATGCTCCGCAGATATCCGCCGCAGAGTCGAGGCGGCAAGACTCTTCATGGCTCAGCGTTGCGCTCGGGTCGACGAACAGATCGGCGACGGGCTGCATTTCGCCTTTGCCAAAAACGCCGATATGACCGCGCCTCAGATACGCCGCTACTGTACCATGACCGCCGACGCGGACAAGCTGCTCGCCTCTGCATATGAGCGCCTGCAGCTATCCGGCAGAGGTCACGACCGTATTCTGCGCGTCGCACGCACTATCGCCGATATGGCAGGCTCCGACGATATCGACGCAAATCACATCGCAGAAGCAATACATTTCCGCACCCTCGACCGTCAGTACTGGAACTGACGCGGGGACGCGAAGATTCGGGGGAAAACTTTTGAAAAAGTTTTCCCCCCGCACCCCCCTTTTTAAAACTTTAAAATAGGGATAAAAGCATGCAGATGCTCAGAAAACAAGCCGCGAAGCATTATTCGGAACGGGGTGCGGGTACACCCCCTTTTCAAAACTTTAAAACTGAGGGGCTTTTTCGACTGCACATTCCTTGACAATTCCATCTTGACAATTCCAACATGAAGTTTTTCTTTGCTGCGCAAGACTGTAAAATTGCACTCGTGCAATGGCAGTGTTATTAACTAAAGTTTAGTTGTACTCAGGTGTATAAGAATTAAGCTAATAATACATACCGAAATATCGGCGCGTGAAAGCCTCCCCTGTGTAAGGGGAGGTGCTGAGCGCAGCGAAGCGGAGGGGCTGT
>URAP01000082.1 GCA_900545935.1 uncultured Eubacteriales bacterium | reverse complement strand
AAGACTCCCTATTATAAAGTTTTCGCCAGGCCTTTTTCAAAAGGCCGCGTACTCCCTCTCCGTATACCCCGTGACTCTTACATGAATCCCGGGAGCGCGGGGATGCCGCCGATATCGAGCAGGTAATCACCGGAGCGGAGGACAGCGACGAGCTCTGCGCCACTGCGGGGGAGTGCAGCGGTATAGATACCGCCCATTCCGGCTGTGCCGGGGTGATGAAAATCGCTGCCGGAGGTGATCACGCCGCCGACCTCTCGTGCGAATTTAGCCGCGAACGAGGTTGCGCCCTTCTGACGCGGATGGAGGTTAAGCACCTCGACCCCGTCGAGCAGGTCGGGCTCGGCGCGCATACAGCCGTGACGGCAGGGGTGCGCCTGAATAAGCAGCTTGTCCTCGCTCGGCGGGACAAGCTCACGAAAATGCTCGAGAGTACCGTCAGCCGCGCCTATCATACGTATCGCGTCCTCGCGGCTGATATCGCCGTAGATGAGATAGTCGTTCGAGTTTGCGCAAACACGCAGCTCAAGCCCGAGAATCACCTCAAGTCCGATGCGTTCACCCTCTCGCCTTGCGCGATAATAGTCCTCAAGATACCTATCAACGTACTCCGCATCGCTCTCGCCGTCACAGATGCACTTGCGCATGAAATGGTTCGTCAGCACGATACCGCTGTATCCGTGCTCGGCGCTCGTGCGCACGACCTCCTCGGGCGTGAATTCGCCGCAGGCGCTCGCGGGCATGCTGTGGCAATGCATTTCTATCTTATACTTATACTGCTCGGACAGAGATCTTACAAGCTCACTTATCATAAAATACCGTCCTTTCCCGGCGATACCGCAATACGGCAGTCCCGCCGGACAATTCGCGTCGGTGCTGCAGGCAAACCTCAGCTCTGCTCGTCACCCGGGTAAAGATTGTCCTTATTCGAGATAGTATAGCGCATTCGGAGACAATTTGTTTGAACAAAAAATTAACGTGCGCACAAATTAACATTTTATTAACAAACATTGTCCGCAAAGATGCTATCATCTTATTGAGGAGCTTATTCCGAAAAGATATTACCATCTTAATATAAGCATATTCGGACGGACAGATGTGAGATTTCCAAACCGCGCCGAGCCGCGCTGCCGCTAAACGCATCCACCCACATCGACGCAGCCGCGGCACGAAAAGCGATTTTTTCTTAAAATCCCCGCAGTTTTCAGCGCGTTTTACCCTTTTCTTCATACAACCGTCACATTGGATGGTTAGAATATAGCCATCAAAGGGGAAGACCCCGAGAAGAAAGGACAATGAGCCATGACAGACGAATTTGCAACGAACGGCAACGCCGCGAACAACAATAATATAAAATTCGACCCGTACACCGGAAAACCGATAATCCAAAACAACACAGCCGAGACAAGCACAAACGACAGCACGGCAGCCGAGAACACCGGCACGGCAAACACGCAGGCGGCAAGCGACTTTTCCACCCCGCACGCGCAGGGCACGGTCGGCTGCGGAACGCAGAGCTACCATGCACCGAGCTACAACGGAGGCGAAGCTCCCCGCAGCGGCGAGTACTCGTTCCGTCCGGCAGAGTCGCGCTTTGACCCGCACGAGAGCATTCCGAACCGCGACGCATTCTCCGGCAATGCATTCGGAGCCGCAAACGCAGGCACACCGAATGCGGCAGGCACGGGCGCTCCGATGCAGCCCCCTTATAACGCAAAGGCAGGCAGCGGCAAGAAGAAGGCCGAGCGCCGCGGACTCGGAAAGGGCGGCATCGCACTGCTCGTAGCCGCTTGCATCGTTGTATCGGGAGCAGCCGGCTTCGGCGGCGCAATGCTCGCGGGTGACAGAGGCGGCGGAAGCACCGTTATCTATAAGACCACCGACGGCAGCACTACCACGACCGACTCCGACGACAGCGCATCGGGAATCCCCGCTGTTGCGGCTAAGGTCGAGAACAGCGTTGTTGAGATAGTCACCGAGCAGGTAACGACCAACAGCTTCTTCGGTCAGTATGTAACGCAGGGCGCCGGCAGCGGAGTCATAATCTCCGAGGACGGCAACATCATCACCTGTGCACACGTTATCGACGGCGCGTCCACCATTACGGTCAAGACCGCCGACGGTACAAGCTATACCGCAAAGCTCATCGGCTCCGATTCTCAGACCGACATTGCGGTCATTAAGATCGACGCAAGCGGACTGCAGCCCGCAGTCATCGGCGACTCGAGCAAGCTCGTTGTAGGCGAGCAGGCCATTGCGGTCGGCAACCCGCTCGGCGAGCTCGGCGGTACAGTAACAAGCGGCATCATCAGCGCGCTCGAGCGTCAGGTCAATATCGACGGCACCACCTACACCCTGCTCCAGACCTCCGCTGCCATCAACCCCGGCAACTCCGGCGGTGCGCTCTTTAACAGCGCCGGCGAGCTTGTCGGCATCGTAAACGCCAAGGAATCCGGCTCGTCCATCGAGGGACTCGGCTTCGCTATCCCGATCAATTCCGCTATGGGCATCGCGGAGAATCTGCTCACAAACGGCTATGTCAGCGGCAGACCGCAGCTCGGCGTCGTTCTCTCCGAGATCAACAGCAGCACCTCGCTGAACAACATCCGCAACTCCGAGTATTCGGCGCTTATCAACTATATCACCGACTACGGCGTTTACTTCATTAAGTACGCAGACGGCGTAACGGGCGACCTGCAGTTCGGCGATCGTATCGTCGCAATGGATAACGTATCTGTCTCGAGCCGCGCGGACATCAAGACGCTGCTCGCGGAGCACGAGGTCGGCGATACCGTAACGCTTACCGTCTCGAGAATCGAGGATACGCGCGTTGGCAGAGCGACCATGACCGAGGTCGAGGTAACACTTACCGAGGCACAGTCTAACTCCTGACACGCGCCGAAAAACGCTAACCACCGAAAGGAAGCCATGCCTTTCTCAAACAGAACAACCCCCAAAGGGCGGCACCTACATGCCGCCCTTTGGGGGTATCGAGGGACGTTCGGAGGACGCGCTCAGGGAGGACTTTCGAGAAAGTCCTCCCCGAACCCCTCTCAAAGCTTTTAATCTGAGGACTTGGCATGATACGTCTTGAATCGGATGTACCTTTATCGACCGGGTGCAGGGTGTACGAGCTGTCGACAATAGATAAATTGTACTTCCCCTATGTCTGTGGAAAAAGGTGTGCATATTTTGAGTCGGAAAAACCGAGTGACTTATCTCAATTACAGTGTAGGGTGTACACGCTCTGCGAACAGGAAAAACTAAGGCGCTATACGTGCATTCCCCCGATAAGAAATGCGAGGCATACTGCCTGCCGAGCATTTCGGACGATATCTTGCAAGGGCGCTATCGGCTGAGCAGTCTCAAGGGGAGATACATAAGAGGGGAAACTGCGCCGA
>URAP01000081.1 GCA_900545935.1 uncultured Eubacteriales bacterium | reverse complement strand
TTAAAGCTTTGC
The DNA here is from genome assembly GCA_900545935.1 of uncultured Eubacteriales bacterium. Taxonomy (GTDB): domain Bacteria; phylum Bacillota; class Clostridia; order Oscillospirales; family CAG-272; genus UMGS911. The sequence goes on along the minus strand of URAP01000081.1, from coordinate 3,397 downwards.
GGGGGGTGTGGGGGGCGCTTTCTCGAAAGCGTCCCCCGCGCGTACCCCGTCCCTCGCGTTCCCCCCGCATTTCCCCTCGTCTCCCGGAGGTTTTATGAAAGACAGAACAATAGCAGCAATATCGACGCCGCGCGGCAAGGGCGGCATAGCAGTAATACGCATAAGCGGCGACGAGGCGATCTCGGTAGCCGAGCTTATGTTTCGCGCGCGCAGCGGCATTCCGCTGACCGAGCAGCCGAGCAATCGCGCGGTATACGGCGACATACTCTACCGAGGCGAGGTCATAGACGACGGTCTCGCCGTCATTTTCCGTGCTCCGCATTCGTACACCGGAGAGGACACGGTCGAGATAAGCTGTCACGGCGGCATTCTGCTCGCGGACAAGGTGCTCGAATCGGCATTTCTCAGCGGCGCGTCTCAGGCGGAGGCAGGAGAATTCACCCGCCGCGCGTTTCTTTCCGGTCGGCTCGGGCTGTCGCAGGCGGAGGCGGTCATCGACCTCATCGACGCGCGCAGCAGCTCGCAGATAGAGCTTGCGCTCGGCACGCGCGAGGGCAGGCTGTCCGAGAGCATCGACGAGCTGTACAGCCGCCTGTCCGACCTGATATCGAGCATTTACGTCGACATCGACTACCCCGAGGAGGGGCTGTCGGGACTCGGTGAGGGCGAAGCCGAGGCGCGTATGCGCGGGCTGAAATCGGCGCTTGAAGCGCTCGCATCGACCTATCGGCTCGGCAGCGCGGTAGGCGAGGGAATCCCCGTCTGCATCGTCGGAAAGCCGAACACGGGCAAATCCTCTCTGCTCAATCTACTGCTCGGCGACGACCGTGCGATAGTCACATCTGTTGCGGGCACGACCCGCGACGTTATCGAGGAGACGCTTACCGTCGGCAGGATAATGCTCCGCATCTCCGACACAGCGGGTATTCGCGATTCGGAGAACGAGGTCGAGCAGATTGGTATCGAGCGCTCGAAAAAGAAGCTCTCCGGAGCGCAGCTCTGCCTTGCCGTATTTGACGGCTCGCGTCCTGCCGATGAAGAGGATGCCGAGCTGCTGCGTCTGCTTGAAGGATTCAAGGCATGCGGCGGCGAGCTGCTGACCGTTGTCAATAAGCTCGATTTGTGCGAGAATATTCAAGCTGTGAATGACCCGTGCGAGGGCGATGCGCCGGAAAATACTCTGCCCGACATCCCCATCAAGCCGTTCTTTTCGGAAAACGCCGATCTGCTCGGCGCGCCCGTCTGCATCAGCGCCGCGACCGGCGCGGGAAAACAGGCACTGCTCGACCGCATTACCGCGCTTTATGACGACGGAAAGATCGACCTGCGCGGCGATGCCGTGGTCTCAAACTCCCGTCAGTATGCGGATATCTGCACTGCTGTGCATCACATCGACGAAGCGCTCTCCTCTCTCGCTGTCGGAATGACCGAGGATGTCGCAGGCACCGATCTCGAGCTCGCCTTGTCCGCGCTCGGCTCGGTGGACGGCAGAACCGTGACCGAGGACGTAGTAAACGGTATCTTCTCGCGCTTCTGCGTGGGTAAGTAAGACGCGGGGACGCTTGGAGTACGCGGGGATACGCGGAGAGGAACGCGGGGAACGCGGCCTTTTGAAAAAGGCCTGGCGAAAACTTTGTAACTGAGGACTTTTTTCTCGGACACACGGACCGAGACCGTGGCTGATTAAAGGTTTTGTCTCGACGCACGGACTTAGGCAGAGCGCCGCACAATTCCACAGCATGTGGATTTTTCGATCTCAAATCACCCATTGTATTCCGCGCGGCGGTCAGAATGCCGGTGAAGTATCGGCAATGTAATTTTCACAATAAAAATAAGCACAACAAAAAGAAAAGGGAGGCATCCGAGCGGATGCTTCCCTGATTTTGATTATATTTTGAATTACTTCTTCTTCGACTTCTTGGGGATATAGAGATAAATGCCAACGATAGCCGCGATAGGAAGAATGACCGCAACGACGATTCCGATAATATCGGAAACCTTAGAGGAGGACTCGCTGCTGTGGTCGTGACCGTCCTCATCGGTCTCGGCTGCCGTGGTTTCTGCGGTTGTATCTGCTGCCGCAGCGCCGGTCTCATTGGTAGGAACGGCATCGCCGCCCTCTGCTGCGAGCGGTACTGCATCGTTTTCTTCTGCCGTCTGAGGTGCAATTCCGTCGTCGTTCGATGACTCTACGGCAACAGACTCTTTTGCTGCGTCGGTCGCGTCTGCGGTCGTCTCATCGACGGCTGCGACAGAAACAGACATGGCGGCGGTAACGAAAGCCGCGAGGGCAAGAGAAACGATTTTCGTAGTAAACTTCATGTTGATATCCCCTTCAATAATGGATTTATATTAATAAAAAATTACATATAAACAACGGTAGAGAAGATGTTACCAAACATTTATAAAGTAGGACAGACGATATTATTAACGATCCGTTAATTTTTCTTTTTCGTTTGTTTTTATACCCATAAAGGGGCAATCTGCCGATATTTTGATCGAGTGCGTATATTACGAAGTGAAAAATTATGTAACGGCAGATTTTTTGCGAGTCAATCGGTTTTGCCTGCGAGGCGGCATTTATCTTGAGCGGCTGACACATCGGAAAAAAGGTTGACAAACCGTGCCGCAGCATATATCATATATACAGTTATACAGTGCGGAACAGCGGAGGTGCTGATATGGAGACAAAGAGATTTTCAAAGAACGACAGCGGATTTATCTGTGAGCATTGCGGCAGAGAGGTCCCGCCGCTCGGCTACACCTCAAGAAATCATTGCCCATACTGCCTCTGGTCGCTCCATGTTGACGAAAATCCGGGTGATCGCGCGTCCGAGTGCCGCGCACCTCTTGAACCGGTGTTTGCCGAGCCTGACCCGAAAAAGGGCTATATCATAACGCATCGCTGCACCCGCTGCGGTGCATTGCGCAGAAACAAGGCGGCATCTGATGATGATCTTGACCTGATAATCGCCCTGACGGTCAATAAGAATTTGTGAGAACGATTCGGATGTATTTTGCTCCGGAGGGGAGCATAATTGCGCACGGCAGCAGCGGTTTTGTGTATGCGGGGAAAAATATTACCCCGACCGAGAAGAAACGAATTGACCGAAAATAGAATAAAGAAAAGAGTCTCCGTGCCTTCAGGTGGATGGGTGCGGAGAAATTTTTTATCGACGATAAAATGGGATTCTGCTGCGCAGGAGCTTGAATTAGATGAGGTGTGGATAACAAACACATGCTGATCGGAAATTTTGCTTATATTAAAAATGGGCTGATAATGGTTGATAATGCAAGTGGAGATTGAGGATGTGAAAGCCTCTTAAGTAAGGGAACTACACTGCGAAGCCGCAGCCGAGCGAGCGGTAGTGAATGACAGCCCGGTGGGCTGTCAGAG
>URAP01000080.1 GCA_900545935.1 uncultured Eubacteriales bacterium | reverse complement strand
ATAAACATTTGTGAGGACTTATAAAAGGTTTTGCGTCTATCAAATCAATAAAAAATATAAAAATATCCGCAGCTGCTTCGACATGTCTGCCGTCGCTTCGACGGTAATATATCGTGACTGCGGATATTTGTTTTTGTTCTGTATGCGATGTAGCTGTGACCGAAAAATCGGCGGCAGTGAAGCGAGAAGATCGGTCATTCATGCCGTAGGATCAGACAGCACGGCGGCTCTTACTGCAGCTGCGCGGATATCTCCTTTACAGCATCGACCGCCTCCGCCCATGTAGAGACTCGGCGGTATGGGACTTTCGTATCGCGGTTTGCCGGACTGTTGAAGAGTATCGGAGTTATTCCGCACGCTCTGACGGCATCGCAGTTTTTCGGCAGGTCGTCTATCATTACCGAGATATTCTCGCTCAGACAAGCCTCCGCTTTTTTCATCGTACATATCAGACCGTCATACTCAATATCACCGCGCGCAAGCTCCTCGATCGTTGTTTTATACGGATCGGTGTAGAGCGGCTCGGAGCGCCCTGTTATGATTATTATGCGGTGCCCGAGCTCGTGCAGCTGCCTCATTCCCAATGCCGCATCGGGCTTAAAGGTTGTGTCGCTTACGATGCGGTCATAATATTTACGGCAGAAATCGACCTCGTTTCCGCGCCATTCCTCCGGCAGATTGCTGTAAGAGACGTTTCTGCGCTTCAGCTCGCTCAGCTCGACCCCGAGATATTCGGCAATGAACGGCATAAAATAGTCGAATGAATTCGTCAGAGTGTCGTCAATGTCAACGGCAATATTCATGGTATTGTTCCTTCCTGCGGACATGTTTATTTCTGCCCGTTCTCCTGCCGCTCGCCTATTGCGGCAATGCGGTAGAGCAGTCTCGGTGCGAGAGGGTGTCGGTTCCCGAGCGCGGCGACGAATACCGAATAGGCGACGAACAGAACTAAGATTGCGAGAAAGATTGTGTCGGTAAGCGCAATCGCCTCTATTCCGGTCGAGGTGAGCGCAACATGTTCAAATGAGGTGCCGCGGTTAACCGTCGTAGTAAAGATTGTTCGCCACAGTAGACACAGCAGTCGGTCCGCAAGCACAGCGAGCATCGATACGAGCGTTACGGCGGCGCCGCATGCCGATGAGTAGCGTGCATAGCGCGAGTGCGGATGCAGTATCAGCGGCAGCGGGAACATAAGCGGAATACGTGCGATGCAGGCGGATGGCGCATATGCCCCGGTGTCACCTCGATTGAACATCAGCTCGTGGTGCGGGGCTCCGAGCAGCTTTTTTCCGACATGACCGAGACCGCGGCCGACGGCAAACAGCCCACGGCGCACCGCCGCGAGAGGGTTATGCTTCAGCCATGCTGCGGCAGAGACTGCGGCGTGTCCTATTGCAGTGCCTGCATTATGCAGCTTGCAGACGGCGCTCTTGAGTGCCGAGCCGATCCTGCTTATTCCGCCGTTTTTGTTTTCTGCCGTCTCATTGCCCGCACCGGAGATCGCCTTGAATTCCCGTGGCGCTATGTCCGGCTCTATTGCGTTCTCGCTCGGCGAATATTCGAGCAGCAGTGATATTTCGCTCTCGCTTGATATCAGGCCCGAGCCGAAGCCTCCGCTCAGTTCAAATGTCGGCACTGCGTCCGCAGCGTCCGGTGCAGCCGTACCGGAGGTGTACACAACTGATGGAGATACTGAAATTTCCGCGGTGTCGTCCGACGCGCCGCTGTCAATTGTGTTGTTGTCGATCGGAGCGCCGTCGCCCGAGTCGGTGTTTGCGGTACAGCTGTCTGTCAAGCCGATGTTCGCCGTGCCGCTGTCTGCTTCCATGTCGCGTGAGAATGTGCTGTCTGCCGATGTGTTGTCGGGCGCGGTATGATGGCTTATACGCGGGCTGTCGGCAGGGACGGTATACAGAAACTCCGAATCGTCGAGCTCATCATCATACAGAGGTATATACGACGGCTGCACAATCTCTGTGTTTAGGCCTGCCGTCTTTCTCTGCCCGGGATCGGCAGGCTTATCGTCGATTGGCGCCTCGGTATTTCCCGATGCGTTGATCGTCGGAGCTGTGTCGGCGACTTCCCGTTCGGCATCGGTATATGCAATGTCGGTCTGCATATCATCGGATCCGCATAGTATCTGCACCGCCTCGTTTTCCGGAGCTTCCGCAGGTATCTTTCTATGCTTTTTGTATGCAAAAGCCATCGGCTGAGGCGCTGCGATTTCCGCACTGTCGGCTGTCCGCTCTAAGATCGAGAGGTCTGTATCAAGAGTGCTTGATTCTCGGCTTGCGGAGTTGACCTCAGTCGCCTCGGCTGCATCGACTGCCTTGCTATTGTCGTATATATCCTCGTGATTTGTACTGCCTGCCGAGCTTTTCTCTTCATTTAGATCAAATAGATTATTGTCGGTTGGAGTGCGGCTCGTGCCTTCTCCGTCCGGTGTTTTTTTGTTATCTGTACTGCGCGAAGCTTCGCCGGCATCGGCGGTGTGATCACCCTCTGAGACCGTTGCCGCTTCGGCGTTTTCCATGTCCTCTCGCTTTGCGGCATCAACGTGCTCTGCACGAAGTGTTCTCACCGATGCGGCATGTATCGAGCTCGGAGCTTCGGGACGTGAGCCGGAGAGGCATATTACCGCATCATAGTTCGGATCACGCGGGTGCATGGAGACGGTCTCGGGCTCGGCGGCATCGGATGGTGCATCGGTGTCGGTTACGAGCTCCGCCTCATCGGATTCCGTTGTCGGCTGTGGAGCGTCTGTCTTATTTATTGAATATGTCGGAGAGTGAGCATCGGCTGACAGCGCGTTGTCGGCGGCATTGCAGATACCGTCAGCTTTATGATCGGCGCGTTCATCGGCATCCGGCTCCGGCGTAATATCGTCGCCGAAGAGGAACAGCTGCCCCGCGACTGTTCCGCCTGCATCATTTTCGGCGCATTTTTCGCAGATATCACCGTTATCTGTTTCTGCACCGCAGAAGCGACAGCTTGCCATCAGACTCATCTCCCTTCTCCGTTGTCTTTAGGTGTACAGCACGCCTCTATGCCGTTGCGGCAGGCGGTGCATATACCTCGTAATTATACCTTTCTTTTCACTTTTTGTCAAGAAAATGCCCGATCGGCATTGAATTCAGGTAAGCGCGTGCCTTCGCTGCAAACGGCGATTTGCTTTGCAGTCTGTCGGAAAATTTTGTTTGATAGATATTGCATGTAAAAAACAAACGCGGCAAAAGCTCATTTTTACGCGCGTATATTTTGCTCATTTTTCGCAAAGACTACCTTTGCAGCTATTATCTTATCAGAAAAAGAGACAGTAGTTTAAGAAAATTGCTAAGGAGAATAAAATATATATGAGAGCAACAGGAATTGTCAGGAGGATAGACGACCTCGGCAGAGTCGTTATCCCGAAGGAGATCAGGCGTACGATGCGTATTCGCGAGGGCGACCCGTCACTGATAACATTGACACCGTTCGAAAAGTTCCAAATAGCCGTGGAGAAACTAAGCTCACGGCTTGGAAAATAACAAAAAGAAGTCAATGAAAATGAAAGAAACACTATTTGAACGGATGGGCGGCACTTACCGCAA
>URAP01000079.1 GCA_900545935.1 uncultured Eubacteriales bacterium | reverse complement strand
ACCGCCGGTAACAACCGCCTCGGCGGCGACGACTTCGATAAGCGCATCATCGACTGGATTGCGGATACCTTCGCAAAGGAGAACGGCGGCATCGACCTGCGTAAGGATAAGATGGCGCTCCAGAGACTGAAGGAGGCTGCAGAGAAGGCAAAGTGCGAGCTGTCCGGCACCATGACCGCACAGATCAACCTGCCCTTCATTACCGCTGATGCAAACGGTCCGAAGCACTTTGAGGCTAATCTGACAAGAGCAAAGTTCAACGAGCTCACCGCAGACCTTGTTGAGGCTACCATGGGACCGACAAAGCGCGTGCTTGCAGATGCGGGACTCAATGTTTCTCAGGTCGACCGCGTACTGCTCGTCGGCGGCTCGTCCCGTATTCCCGCAGTCCAGGAGGCTGTCAAGAGCTTTATCGGCAAGGAACCCTTCAAGGGCATCAACCCCGATGAGTGCGTAGCTATCGGTGCGGCTGTTCAGGCAGGCGTTCTCGGCGGCGAGGTCAAGGATCTGCTGCTGCTCGACGTTACTCCGCTGTCGCTCGGTATCGAGACGCTCGGCGGCGTATTCAACCGTATCATCGACCGCAATACCACAATCCCGGTAAAGAAGAGTCAGATCTACTCTACCGCAGCCGACGGTCAGACCTCTGTTGAGATTCATGTCCTTCAGGGCGAGCGTGAGATGGCAAGCGGTAATACCACACTCGGACGCTTCATGCTCGACGGCATTGCTCCCGCACCTCGCGGCGTTCCGCAGATCGAGGTCACTTTCGATATTGATGCGAACGGCATCGTTAACGTAAGCGCTACCGATAAGGGCACCGGCAAGGAGCAGCACATTACCATCACCTCCTCTACCAATATGAGCAAGGACGATATCGACCGCGCTGTCAAGGAGGCTGAGAAGTTCGCTGATGAGGATAAGAAGCAGAAGGAAGCTATCGACGTCAAGAATACTGCCGAGAATATGATCTATCAGAGCGAAAAGACGCTCGATGAGATCGGCGACAAGGTCTCCGACGACGAGAAGGCTCCCGTACGCAGCGCTATCGACAAGCTCAAGGAGACTGTCAAGAGCGGCACCACCGATGCAATCAAGGCTGATACCGAGGCACTGCAGCAGGCATTCTACAAGATCAGTGAGAAGCTGTACGCTCAGTCGGGCGCGCAGGGCGCACAGGGCGCTCCCGGTGCAGACGGCGGAGCAGGAGCTCAGGGCTCAGGCAGCGACGGCACATATTACAATGCCGACTTTGAGGATAAGACAGACAATAAATAATTTACCCGATTGGGTACGGTCGCGCAGGAGCAGGGGGAGCATGGCTCTCTCTGCCCGTGCGGCGTTTTAAGGATATGCGGCATTTTGAGCAATTTAGGCATAATGGACATTCCGAAAACAGTAGTATTGTAAGAAGAGGGCAAGAGACCGTAATATGGCTGATAAAAGAGATTATTACGAGGTGCTCGGTATTCAGAAGGGCGCCTCTGATGCAGAAATAAAAAAAGCGTATCGCACAATGGCAAAAAAATATCACCCGGATATGAATCCGGGCGATAAGGATGCCGAGCAGAAGTTTAAGGAAGTCAACGAGGCGTATGCGGTCCTGTCGGACGAAAAGAAAAAGTCTATATACGATCAGTACGGCTTTGACGGACTCGATCCGTCGCGCGGCGGCGGAGCAGGCGGCTTCGGCGGCTTTGATTTCGGCGGCTTCAGCGGCGGAATGGACTTTGACCTCGGTGATCTGTTCGGCGGCATTTTCGGCGGCGGCAGCTCGCGCAGAAACGGACCTGTCGAGGGCGGCGATATTCAGACACGTGTAACGCTGACCTTTGAGGAAGCTGTGTTCGGCTGCAAAAAGGAGATTTCTTTCAACCGTATCGAGAAATGTCCTGACTGTTCCGGCAGCGGCGCGGAGAAGGGCACATCGCCCGAAACATGCCCTGTTTGTCACGGCAGCGGTCAGGTCAAGACCACCCGTCGTACCGCGCTCGGCATGTTTCAGTCTACCGCACCGTGCGATAACTGCCACGGTACCGGTAAGATAATAAAATCCCCCTGCCGCAACTGCTCGGGCAAGGGATATATACGTATCTCGAAAAAGCTCGAGGTGTCTATCCCCGCGGGTATCGACAACGGTCAGCGCATAGCTAACCGCGGCGCGGGAGATGCGGGCAGAAACGGCGGACCGAACGGCGATCTGCTTATACTTGTTACCGTTCGCCCGCACGAGATATTCACCCGCGAGGGAATGAATATCTATTGCGATATCCCCGTTACCTTCTCTGAGGCGGCGCTCGGCGCGACCATCAAGGTGCCGACGCTCGAGGGCGATATAACATACGATATTCCCACCGGAACTCAGACGGGAACGGCATTTACCGTCAGAGGCAAGGGCGTTCCGAATATCAACAATCCCCGCAACCGCGGAGATTTGATATTTACCGCTGTTGTCGAGACACCTCAGAACATGAATTCCGAGCAGAAGGAGCTTATGCGTAAGCTCGCGGAGTCGTTCGGCGAGAAGAATTATCAGAAGCAGAAGCGCTTCTTCGACCGTATAAAGAAAAAGAAGTGAGGCGGAGAATGGACGACTGGACAAGAGTAAAGATCAGCTGCACGCCCGAGCAGGTCGAGCAGGTGAGTGCCATCGCCATGATGGTCGACTCACATATCATGGTCGAGGACAACTCGGATATTGAGCAGTATAACTCGATGTACGGCGAGCTGATAGATGAATCGCTCAAGAGCTGCGAGGATACCTCCGTTTCGGTATTCGTGCCGAAGGAGCGCGATCTCGCGCAGGCTATGGCATTCCTCCGCGAGCGCCTTGCCGCGTCGGGGCTTGATGTCACCGTATCGGCGGAGGGGCTGCATGAGGAGGATTGGGCTGATAACTGGAAGCAGTATTATCACCCCGTCCGCGTCGGCGAGCATATCGTTATCGTCCCGGAGTGGGAGATGGAGACCTTTGAGCCGCGAGAGGGCGACGTCGTTGTAATGATGGATCCCGGTATGGCTTTCGGTACGGGTACGCATGAGACTACACGTCTCTGCGCCGCTCTGATGGAGGATACCGTCGAGCGCGGCTCGCGTATTACCGATGTCGGAACGGGCAGCGGCATTCTCGCAATAATCGCCGCAAAGCTCGGTGCGGGGCATATCGACGCATATGATATCGATCCGATGTCGGTGCGCGTTGCACGCGAGAATATCGAAAAGAACGGCTGCGCCGACCGCATTTTCTGCAGCGAGTCGGATCTGCTCGCGTCGGCACCCGACGAGGCGGATATGATAACCGCAAATATAACCGTGGATATCATCCTGCGCATGGCACCCTCTGTGCCGCGCTGTGTGCGCCGCGGCGGACTTGTCGTTCTGTCGGGCATCATCGACCCGCAGTGCAATGCCGTTATCGAGGCAATGGAGTCGCAGGGCTTTGAAAAGCTCCGCGAGCTGCATGAGAATGACTGGGCAGGGCTGCTTATGAGACGGGAAGGCTAAAAAAGTGCAGGCCGAAAAATCGAAAACGGACTATGATAATTAATCTTTAGTATATCCATGTAGCAGATAAAGGGTCGGAATCCTTGCGGATTCCTGCATAAGGTTTTATGTTTTCGCTT
>URAP01000078.1 GCA_900545935.1 uncultured Eubacteriales bacterium | reverse complement strand
GACCGATTCGCTCCCGCTTCTCGCGACAGCTTGGTTATTATACCACCTCGCATTCAGATTGTCAATACCTTTTTCTCAATTTTCTTGAAAAATCTTTCGGGGAGCGTGATAACGGTTGATTTTTACCGCGCATCGTGGTATAATCATCATTATATTATATGAATGTGCAGACGCGCGCGTGCATAATCTGCCCCGCACGGGCATAGTTTATTCGGAGAAGGACCACTTTGTTTTCTTCTTCACAAATGAATCCGACACGGGCAATGTCCCGGGAAAGGCAACGATATGAAGGTTCTTATGATTTGCGGAAGCGCCCGCGAGGGCTCAAACTCACGCATAGCGCTCGAGGAGATGCGGAAGCTCTTTGATGCGCAGAAGATAGAAAGCGAGATCGTTACCGTCGGCAGAGATGCCGTTCACGGCTGCACGGGCTGCCGCGCTTGCTACAAAACGGGCAGATGCGTCAACGACGACGGTGTTTACGAGCTCGCGGACAAATTCGAGACCGCAGACGGGCTTGTCATCGCGTCGCCGGTCCATTACGCATCCGCACCCGGCGCGCTCATAGCGATTCTCGACCGACTCTTTTATTCGACGCACTTTGACAAGACGATGAAGGTCGGTGCAGCGCTCGCCGTTGCGCGCAGAAGCGGAACGACCGCGACCTTCGACGAGCTGAATAAATATTTTTCGATAAGCGGCATGCCCATCGCAACAAGTGAATACTGGAATACTCTGCACGGCGCTGCGCCCGGCGAGGCGGCTCAGGACGGCGAGGGTCTGCGCACCGCTCGCGTGCTCGCCCGCAATATGGCTTTTCTGATGAAAAGCATCGCCCTCGGCAAGGAGCGGTTCGGTCTGCCGGAAAAGGAACCGAAGATCAAAACTAATTTTATACACTGATACGACCGCCGAAATCCGTCACTTCCTATCGGCGGCACGGCAGCCACCCCGATCCGCACGCCGATTCGCGGCGCACATCACATAAATATAAGGAAAGCATGTATGAACGAATTGAAATTTAACGTCAGAGCCCCCGAACACACAAAGGACTCCGAGCGCGACCGCGTTGCTGCGCGTGTCGTCGCCGAGCTGATTCGCCGCGGGTGGCACATAACCTTTGCCGAATCCTGCACCGGCGGGCTCGCGGCAGGTAGGCTCGTCGATGTTCCGGACGCATCACGCGTGCTTGACCGTGCGTTCGTCACCTACGCAAACGACGCAAAGCACGAGCTGCTCGGAGTCCGTACCGAAACGCTCGACGCTTACGGCGCGGTAAGCGAGCAGACCGCGCGCGAGATGGCTGCGGGCGCGGCGCGTGCAGCACATGCCGAGATCGGTGTCGGCATAACGGGAATCGCAGGACCCGGCGGCGGATCCGATGAAAAGCCCGTCGGCACCGTCTGCTTCGGCTTTTCGATAGGCGGTGCGGTATCGAGCTGCACCGTCCCGCACGGCGCGCTCGGCAGAGCCGCGGTCAGACAAGCGAGCGTCGACTTCGTATTTTCCGAGCTGTGCAGGCTGCTCGACATAGAGCGCTGATAAACAAAAGGTCGGCACGGCATTTGTTTACGACGGCAAATGTAAATAAATTGTTAAATCGGGTGAAAGTTTCAAAAACACTTGAAACCGCGAACAAGCTGTGGTATAATTCTTTCCGCGTATGCCGTAGGCACACGTAAGCACGGGCAGTCCGCTGTGAAGCTCCGCATGAATGTCCGTTATTTTTGAAGGAGGAAGCTAACTATGGATAAGCTTCAGGCTTTTGTAAGCGAGCAGCTCAAGACAGAGGTACCCGAGGTCAACATCGGTGATACCGTCAAGGTTCATGACCTTATCAAGGAGGGCACCCGCGAAAGAATTCAGATTTTTGAGGGAACCGTTATTTCTCGTCGCGGAGGCGGCATCAGCGAGACGTTCACCGTCCGCCGTGTCTCCTACGGTGTAGGCGTAGAAAAGGCCTTCCCGATCCACTCTCCGCATGTACAGAAGGTTGAGATCGTCCGCCGCGGTAAGGTCCGCCGTGCGAAGCTCTACTACCTGCGCGACAGAGTCGGTAAGGCATCCAAGGTTAAGGAGCAGATCGGCTGATCTGCGCCGAATCAAGAAATGTAGAGCCGCCTTCGGGCGGCTATATTTCTTGATTCGGTCCGGGGCGGCTAAAATCGTCCGGACCGAAAAAGCTCTCGGGAAGGCTAAAAAAGCGCAGATCGAAAAAGCGAAAACGAGCTTTTTAATGACGGCTTTAGTATAATCTGATTTGCCGAATGATGTCGGAATCCTTACGGATTCCTTCAAAAGATGAAATAGCGTTTTCGCTTTTTCTACCGCCGAAAATCGCCTCTGCCGTACGCCAGTACGGCGACGTGACGATTTTAGACGATTCTGCATCTTTTTTATCTCTCCCCGAGCCCATGTGTCAGGAATCCTGACGGATTCCTGCCTAAAGTTTAATGTTTTCGCTTTTTCTGCGCCAAACGATTTTATCTCGCCCCCTATTTATTACAGGGCTGAAAAGTGCAGACCGTAATCGCCCTAAAATCAACCATACATAATCAGCATAGCTGATATCGAAAATAAAAAGAAAGGAACCACAAAGCATGCTTGACATCAAATTTATATGCGACAATCCCGAGCTTGTTAAGGAAAATATAAAGAAGAAATTCGAGGACACGAAGCTGCCCCTCGTCGACGAGCTTATTTCGCTCTATACCGAGAAGTGCCGCGCTAACACCCGCGCGAGCGAGCTGCGCGCAAACCGCAATAAGGTCAGCAAGCAGATCGGAGCGCTGATGGGTCAGGGAAAGCGCGACGAGGCGGAGGAGATGAAGAAGCTCGTCTCCGAGCAGGCAGAGGAGCTTGCTGCGCTCGAGGAGCAGGAGGCGGAGCTCGGTAAGAAGGTCCGCGAGATTCAGATGAAGATACCGAATATCGTTGACGCGAGCGTTCCCGTAGGTCGCGACGACAGCGAGAACGTCGAGGTGCAGCAGTTCGGCGAGCAGACGCATCCCGACTTTGACATTCCCTATCACACCGACATTATGGCGCGCTTCAACGGCATTGATAAGGAGGCGGCAGGCAGAGTCGCGGGTGAGGGCTTCTATTACCTCATGGGCGACATCGCACGTCTGCACTCCGCAGTCACCGCTTACGCACGCGACTTTATGATTAATAAGGGCTTTACCTACTGCATCCCGCCGTTCATGATCCGCAGCAACGTCGTTACCGGCGTTATGAGCTTCGAGGAGATGGACGCGATGATGTATAAGATCGAGGGCGAGGATCTCTATCTTATCGGCACCTCAGAGCACTCGATGATAGGAAAGTTCATCGACACCATCACCCCCGAGGAAAAGCTCCCTCTCACCCTCACCTCCTACTCCCCCTGCTTCCGTAAGGAGAAGGGAGCGCACGGCATTGAGGAGCGCGGCATCTATCGTATCCATCAGTTCGAGAAGCAGGAGATGATAGTCATCTGCCGTCCCGAGGAGAGCATGGATTGGTTCAATAAGATGTGGGGCTATTCGGTCGAGCTGTTCCGCAGCCTCGATATCCCCGTACGCACACTCGAATGCTGCACCGGCGACCTCGCCGACCTCAAGGTCAAGAGCTACGACGTTGAGGCATGGAGCCCGAGGCAGAAGGAATACTTCGAGGTCTGCTCCTGCTCTAATCTCGGCGATGCTCAGGCGCGCAGACTCGGTATCCGTGTTAAGGGCGCAGACGGCAAGAAGTACCTCGCGCACACGCTTAACAATACTGTCGTCGCTCCGCCGCGTATGCTCATAGCACTGCTCGAGAATAACCTCCGCTTCGACGGCGAGCATTACAGCGTGCTCATTCCCAAGGCACTTCAGCCTTACATGGGCGGCAATACCGTTATAACCGAAAAGTAACCGACGCAGGAACGCTCGGGGAGGACTTTCGAGAAAGTCCTCCCCGAACCCCTCCCAAAGCTTTAAA
>URAP01000077.1 GCA_900545935.1 uncultured Eubacteriales bacterium | reverse complement strand
ATACCACGTCTGCTATGACTCTTTCTATATGTCCTATTTCATTTTACAATGAACCAAAGAAATTTTTTGGAGATTTTCTGTAAAAAAGTCTTGACACGCATGCGCGGAATGTGTATAATAGTATGGTAGTCCAAAGACAGTAGGTTGTCGGCTCCGCCGATGTAAAGCATTCCTGCCGAGGATAATGAATACAGACAGCGTCGGTATACCCGCGCTTTATGTCCGAATTATTCTGCGCCGCGTCTTTGACGGGGTGTATTTTTTTCGTTATTGGGCTAATATTTCAAATGGAGGTATAGTTCAAATGCCAAGTGCAAAGATTTTAGCACAGAAGCAGGCAGACCTCGGTGCTCTCGTAGAGAAGATCAAGGGCGCTCAGTCGGGCGTACTTGTCGACTACACCGGAATTACCGTTGAGCAGGATACAAAGCTCCGCGCTTCGTTCCGTACATCCGGCGTTGACTACAAGGTCTACAAGAACACCATGACTTCTCGCGCATGCGATGAGGTCGGCTACGCTGAAATGAAGGAGCTTCTCAAGGGAATGACCGCCTTCGCTCTCAGCACAGAGGATCCGATCGCTCCTGCAAGAATCGCAAAGAAGTTTGCCGACGATATCGAGACCTTCGATATCAAGGGCGGATTCCTTGACGGCAGAGTCCTTTCTCGTGACGAAGTTCTCGAGCTCGCTGACATCCCGTCGAAGGAGACCCTTATCGCAAAGCTTCTCGGAAGCATCCGCTCGCCCCTTTACAACCTTGCATACGCACTGCAGGCTGTTGTCGACAAGGACGGCGAGGCAGCTCCCGCAGAGGAAGCAGCCCCTGCAGAGGAGGCAGCTCCCGCAGAGGAAGCAGCTCCTGCCGAGGCGGCAGAGGCACCCGCAGCCGAGTAATTTTCTCGGAACGCAGTCGAGTGTTACCGCTCGGCACAAATTTAATCTAAAAAATCAGAATTATTACGGAGGATTTTTAAAATGGCTACAGAGAAGACCACACAGATCCTTGACGCTATCAAGGAGCTTACCATTATCGAGCTTGCTGACCTCGTAAAGGCAGTTGAGGAAGAGTTCGGCGTATCCGCTGCTGCTCCCGTTGCAGTTGCAGGCGCTGCTGCTGCAGGCGCTCCCGCAGCTGAGGAGAAGACCGAGTTTGACGTTGTTCTTAAGTCTTTCGGCGCTAAGAAGCTCGACGTTATCAAGGCTGTTCGTGAGATCACCGGCCTCGGTCTTAAGGAGGCTAAGGACCTCGTTGAGGGCGCTCCTAAGAATGTCAAGGAGGGCGCTTCCAAGGAGGACGCTGAGGAGATCAAGAAGAAGCTCGAAGAGGCAGGCGCTGAGGTTGAGCTTAAGTAATTTAAGCCCAAGATTCAGCTCATGTGCATCGACGGACCTTTGCGCCGCATAGGCGCGTGAGTCGGCTTGATTATATGTGAGTTCTCGGGGCTGCCGCAGCTTTGCGGCAGCTCTTTTTTTGTTTTTTGCTTGCCACCGACCGCCGCTGTCCCCGTGCTGCCGCATCCTCGAGCCGACGCGATTCCCGCATGCCGCGATTTTTGCGTTGCCGTCGCCCCGTATCAAAACGATTTCCGCATGCCGCAATTCCCGCATCGCCCCATCCCCGTGTCGCTGCCATCCCCATACCGACACGATTTTCGCGCTGACATGCTTTGCATGCCGCGAGTGAAGAGCGGCGGCATGCCTTGACAAATGCTCGGAGGGACGCGCGGGGTTTTCTATAATAGGTAACACGAGTTTTTAATGATAATAGGTAACACTTTTTTGCTGCGGTGCGCACAAAAAAACTCTTGACAAGCGCCTCTTTATGTATTACAATGTAATAAGATATGATGCCGGTGGGCAATGATCTGATATTTAGGGTCGCCACGGTTGATTTTTATATAGATTTTTTATATGATTTTTACAGATAATATATAGCTGTTCCCGATTGCGGGCGGCGTTATACCTGCATATACGGTGCACGGAGGCATGCCTGCGGCAGATGTATATGTATGCCCGAACGGCGGTGTGCCGAGCTGCGGGCGAGGTATGTGCTTTTGCCCGGTAGGAGTATGCTGAAATTCTATAATCATCTATATTGTATCTGCCACCGTCCGCGGTGCGGAAGCCCTCGTCATATCTTGGCGTGACTTTTGCACGGCGGTTTTTGCTTTTTTGCCGAAAAAAGAGCTCATCCGAGGCGGCACTGAAGGCTGTCTGCGGTGCGGCTCGATTTTCGTCTGCGTACCGCCGCGTGAATGCCGCGAGCTGCCCGCCGAGGGCGGACAGAAACCGATATTCGCAGGGCTGCGGCCTTGCGAAGCTCAAAAAATTTGAAAATTTACCTTGAAACCATCAAACCATAGGGAGGTGTTACGGATGGACATGATGTGGCTTATTATCGCCATTGTCGGCGGACTTGTCGTAGGCGGTGCTGTCGGATGCCTTATCGGCAGCGCACAGCGAAAGAAGAAGGACAGCAACGAGATCGGCACAGCCGAACAGCAGGCAAAGAAGATAATCGAGGACGGCATCAAGGCAGCCGAGACCAAGAAAAAGGAGCTGCTGCTTGAGGCAAAAGAAGAAATTATCCGCGCTAAGAACGACAGCGAGCGCGAGATGAAGGATCGAAGAAACGAGCTCTCGGGACTTGAGAAGCGCCTTATCTCCAAGGAGGAGTCGCTCGACCGCAAGATAGAGAACATCGAGCACAGAACCGAGACTCTCAACCGCAAGATAAAGGAAAACGAGCGCCTGCGCGAGGAGATCGAGGAGATGAGACAGTCCGAGATCACAAAGCTCGAGAAGGTCGCGGGACTTACCGCAGAGCAGGCTAAGGAGGAGATGCTCGAGAAGCTCGAGGGCGAGATCCGTCACGAGACGGCTATGCGCGTTATCGAGATAGAGAGCGAGATGCGCGAGAACGCGGATCAGAAGGCGAAGGAGATAGTTTCGCTTGCTATTCAGCGCTGCGCCGCTGATTATTCCTCCGAGATAACCGTATCGGTCGTTCCGCTGCCCAGCGACGATATGAAGGGCAGGATCATAGGCAGAGAGGGTAGAAATATCCGCACGATAGAGACGCTGACGGGCGTTGACCTTATCATAGACGATACCCCCGAGGCAATAACGCTCTCGAGCTTCGACCCCGTCCGCCGCGAGGTGGCGCGTTTGTCGCTCGAAAAGCTGATAAACGACGGCCGTATCCATCCCTCGCGTATCGAGGAGATGGTCGAAAAGTCCAAGCGCGAGGTCGAGAATTCGATCAAGCAGGCGGGCGAAAAGGCTGTATTTGAGGTCGGCATTCACGGACTCAGCGGCGAGCTCGTCCGCATGCTCGGCCGCTTGAAATACCGTACGAGCTACGGTCAGAATGTTCTTGTACATTCTATTGAGGTCGCGCATCTCTCGGGCATCATAGCCGACGAGCTCGGTGTTGACAGCACGCTCGCAAAGCGCGCGGGACTGCTGCACGATATCGGTAAGGCGATGACGCAGGAGGTCGAGGGCTCGCACGTTCAGCTCGGTGTAGACATTGCAAAGAAGTACAAGGAAAACAAGGACGTTATCCATGCCATTGAGGCACATCACGGCGATACCGAGCCGAGAACTATCATTGCAATGATAGTTCAGGCGGCGGATGCTATCTCGGCGGCACGTCCCGGCGCGCGCAGAGAGGATCTCGACAACTACATCAAGCGTCTTAAGAAGCTCGAGGAGATCTCGGAGAGCTTTGCGGGCGTTGAGAAGGCTTACGCCATTCAGGCGGGCAGAGAGGTCCGCATCATGGTTCGCCCCGAGGATGTCAGCGACGAGCAGATGGTGCTTGTTGCGCGCGATATCGTAAAGAAGATCGAGTCGGAGCTTGAGTATCCCGGTCAGATCAAGATTAATGTTATCCGAGAGAGCAGAGCCATCGACTATGCCAAATAAGGACCCGGACGGGGAGGCTAAAATCGTCCGGACCGAAAAAGCGAAAACAAGCTGCATTAATGGGCTTTTAGTGTCTACATGTTTGCATTTAAAGGGTCGGAATCCTTGCGGATTCCTGCCTAAAGTTTAATGTTTTCGCTTTTTCTGCGCCCGATTTCGCCGCACGACGTACGAT
>URAP01000076.1 GCA_900545935.1 uncultured Eubacteriales bacterium | reverse complement strand
AAGTTTTTGCGAGAGTTCGAAGTCATACGCAAAACTGCCGAAAATATCTTTTTCGTAGCCCATAGACAAAAAAAGCACTTGCGATCGCAAGTGCTTTTTTCGGTTATATTCCCATTGCGGCAAGTGACTTTGTCCTGCGGTGATATTCGGCTTTGCCGGGTGATATTCTCTTTGCAAGTTTTAGACGTATATAATAACTATGCATAAAAGGTGCAGTAATTACATTTGCTCCGAGAGGATTATCACGCCGAGCAGGCGAGGCGTATTACACATCCGACATTGAATAGATCGGCAAAGTCCGCATATTCAATCAAGACCGTCCTCGAAAGATTGTAAGTCAATTAATAAAAGCAGAATAATGCATGTGCAATAGAGCATGTATTTATCCGGAGCGGATTCTTCTATGCTGTTCGTACGGCAGTATGCTCCCGTGCAAAGCAAACACATCACAGTCCGACAGACTTTTTATAGTTCTCCATCGCCTGAGTACCGAGAGCGTTTTTAAACATCACCGTGCCGTTCTCATCCTCATCGAACGTAAATTCAACCGATGCTTCCCATCCGTCACCGAGAGTATCTGGCTCATAGCGGCGAAACAGTCCGTCATCGGTCGGGAACCAACCGCAGCCGCTGCCGGTATAATCGGTCAACTGCCATACAGCACTGCCGCCACCGATCGGATGCTCGTATTTTACAATGCCTATTCCCTCGGCAAACCAATAATCGCTTCGTCCGGAGAAATATCCCCACGCATCATATTCAAAGCTGAGATGACGGCAGCTGCCAAAGCGCCCGGCAGGTGTTTCGACCGTGCCGCCGTCGTGCACTTCGATATTCCTTGTCACATATTGTTTGTCGTGCCGCTCGGCAAGCCGATATCCGTCGACCCATTCATCCGACCACAGATATCCGGTTGCATCTCGAAGTATTCTAAGCATAAATGAATACAGAACCTTGTTTCCTTCAGAGCTTATATCATGCATATCCTTCCATTCAAAGCTGTAATTGTAATACTCCGAAAAGCTGACCATGCCATCACTTCGCCGTATTACGGAAAGATCAAAGAAATCCCATCTGCCCTTTCGGCTGCAATCAGGAGTAAAATTCGGATCACCGGCGAAAATACGCCGCATCACCGCATTTGAGATAGAGGTATGAATACGCTGCCTCTTGGTCTTTGCCGTCTCCTCACAGCGCTTCATCGCCGCCTCAACATCATTCAAATACTCAAGCCCGTCCGGTCCGACCTTAACATAGCTGCTGCGAACCTCTCCGGTCCTCCCGAGCCATGTGTCGCGGAATGAAATCAGCCAAATAAAATTCAGATGCATGAGTGTCACGGCATTATTGTCAAATGCTGTTACCTCAAATATGTTGCTCTCCTCCTTGCGGTATACCCTATCCTCTGCCGGCTGAGAATACTCCCACCGATTGCCCGCCGCAAACGGAATGAGCCCTTTCCCGCCGTTTATACGGTATTTTTCAAGTTCCCATTCATATACCTCGCCACCGGACATGATCTTCTGATAAACGATCCCGACGCCGGGGCAGAGATAAGTTTCAGCATAGGTCTGACCGTAGCGCTCGCCATTCCATGCGAAAACAGAACAGCCGTCAAATCGACCTGCGGGAACGGTACATGTCGCATTGTTGCTCAGATATGTCACTGTACCGTCGGCAGATATAGTCTTATCGCCGACAGACATGCCGAGGTCGAGTATTACCGAATCACATGCCGACATATTCCAAAACAATGTACTGCATGCGGATATGAATGCTTCACTGCTATACCCCGGTTGCTCTGAAAAATACAGCTTATCACCTATAAACCGATATATCTCTCCGGTAGCCTCATAGTTACATCCCGTTATCGTCTCGTCATGCTCCGCCGCCTCCGCTCGACGCTCACACTCGACGGCAGCCATTGCATTGGCATAATAGGCATTTGACGGAGCAGCGATCCGCATTGTCTCATCAAAGCATTCGATTGCCGCTGCATGCTGCTTTCGCTTACTATACTCGTATCCGAGCCAAAAATGAATATTCGCAAGAGTTTTCGGATAATTATTTTCACGATAATACGGTATCTGCGTTCCCTTCATGAATGCTATTTTTTCGTCGCCGGAATATTTTTCATAATCAATAGCGGAGATCGTCTGCATAACATCATCGTTATGTCCCGCATCAGCCGTCCGTCTTATGCGCGCTATCGTCTCGTCATTCCGCTCTCCCGGAAGCCACCAGTATCCGAGCAAAAGTGTGTCCGCAAGCATGCTGTTCTTTTCGTTAGAATCGTCCAGTTCTTCTACACAGCGAAGCACCTCGGCATATTCCGAAGCAAAGCCGGTCTTATCATTCTTAAAGCGCCACATTTTAAGCGCATCAACCTGACGCATTACACGAACAACAAGGCTCTCGTTTTTATTGTAATCATCTTCCATGACTCCATATCCCTTTCTCAGCTGTTTTCTGCCCTCGAAAAGCCGCCATTTGACCGTTCCGACCGATATGCCGAGCTGCTTCGCAATTTCAGATACCGACCTCCCGTCAAAATAATGAAGCCGAACCGTCTCTCTTATATTTGCGCTCAGTGCCTCGACCGCCTCGTGAACCTCCGCATAATCCTCGCCAATAAGCTGCTCACTCTCCACGTCGGAGAGCTCGAAATCCCGAAGCGTTTCAAAGCTGAGCGACGGTATCGCTGCACGATATCTTGCGTTCAGCCGTCTCGCACTGTTCTTGGCGATAGCGCAGACCCACGAACCGAATTTTTCACCGTACCGCAGCGAGGACAGATTCATCCAAGCCGATACGAATGCATCCTGAGAGGCATCCTCAGCCGAAAAGGAATTCTCCGTTACCTTGTAGGCTGTTCCCATCACCGCGCGCTGATGACGGGAAACAAGCTCCGCATAAGCGGAATCGTCGCCTAAAAGCGAAAGCTCGACAAGGGTCTCATCATTTTTTCCGGAATAGTTTGGCATGGCTGTTTCCTTTCATTTTCGGGGCTTCACCTATAAGAGCGGTAAAAAGATATAAAGGTTGGAAAAAGAGAAAATTAATCACAAAAAAATGCCGCAGAGATATGTGGATATGCCGTCAGGTCTCACACGCCTACGGTTCTGAAATAATTATAACACATCGGCGCGGCTTTTGCTATCATCGCCGTAAATAATTCGATATTTAATTATGCTCTGATCACAGCCCGTACGGTATAGCACAAAAACAAGGCACTGCCGAAAATAATGCTTTTAAAAAAATGTTTTTTCTGATATAATACTAATAAAGAAAAAAACTTTGTATCCGGCAATTGCGCAGCAAGGAAGTGAAGCATATGTATTTTGAATACGGAAACGAAGAGCTTGCGGTGCTGCGGCGCGACAAGCGCATGTGTGAGGTTATAGACCGCGTAGGGCATATATACCGCGAGGTCGACGGCGATATATTCTCCTCGGTCGTTCACCATATCATTGGGCAGCAGATATCGACAAAAGCACAGGCGACGGTCTGGCAGCGGATGCGAGATAATCTCGGCGAGGTAAATGCCGAAACGATACTTGCGGCAGGCGTCCCGCGCCTGCAGTCGATGGGCATGACATACCGAAAGGCGGAATACATAACCGACTTTGCCGAGCGGGTGTCGCGCGGAGAATTTGACCCCGATGCGGTGAACGGCATGTCGGACGATGAGGCGATACGCGCGCTGAGCGCACTGCGCGGTATCGGCGTGTGGACAGCGGAGATGATACTGCTCTTCTCTATGCAGCGGAAAAATATTTTCAGCTATGACGACCTTGCGATACAGCGCGGACTGAGAATGCTGTACAGACACCGCAGCATAGATCGGGTGCGATTTGAAAAATACCGCCGGCGATTCAGTCCGTATTGCAGCGTGGCGAGTCTATATCTGTGGGCTGTCTCCGGCGGTGCGATCCCGGAGCTGACCGATCCCGCACCGAAAAATAAATAGCTGCATCATTTCGTTGTACAACGATTTTTGCGGCATTATCCGGTATCCGCGCAGCACCGTACGCTGCATCACGGCAAAACTGCGTGACGGGTGAAATATATTAATTTTGCAATTTCGCAGCACAGATTATGCATTCTTGATATGTGCATTTTTTTGCGCTGCGCTATAATTCGCGCATTCAAGCCAAATTCGCGCAATATAATTACTCTCCACTCAATTATTTTTCACAAATATGAAAATTTCGTATTGACAAAATTCATTTCATGGTGTATAATGCGTTCAAACAGAGGCAAGGGTGTCTCCGATGTAATAATCATCGGAGGCACCTTTCTTGTTTTATTTTTCATTTTCAGGACAAGGTACGGCACGCCGGACGCATCCGCGGGCGAACGGGACAGTGCAGAGCGGCTCGGCA
>URAP01000075.1 GCA_900545935.1 uncultured Eubacteriales bacterium | reverse complement strand
GTTCGAAATCGGGCGCAGAAAAAGCGAAAACATTTAACTTTATGCAGGAATCCGTCAGGATTCCGACTCCATAATCAAAATAATGATTATACTAAGGCTCCGTCAATTCAACACTGTTTTCGCTTTTTCGTTCCGGACGATTTTAGCCTCCCGAAAGAAAATAGATAAAATCGTTTGGAGCACTCGATTTCGTGCCGCAAGGCGTACTATCGTACGTCGCGGTTCGAAATCGGGCGCAGAAAAAGCGAAAACATTTAACTTTATGCAGGAATCCGTTAGGATTCCGACCCCATAATCAAAATAATGATTATACTAAGGCTCCTTCAATTCAACACTGTTTTCGCTTTTTCGTTCCGGACGATTTTAGCATTTTCCACGTATGTAGTTCTCGGCTTGGGCGGTAAACATTTCCGCATATCTACCGTTTTGCCGCATCAATTCATCGTGGCTTCCGCACTCGACAACTCTGCCGCTATCGAACATATATATCCTATCGGCGTGGCGTGTAGTCGAGAGTCGGTGCGAGATGAAAATGACGGTCTTATCCTCAGCAAACGCGGCTATCTGCTTATTCAGCGCATATTCAGCCATCGGGTCGAGCGCCGCAGACGGCTCATCCATGATTATAAGGTCATAATCGCCTGCAAATACACGAGCGATAGCGATCTTCTGCTCCTCGCCGCCCGAGAGGTTTGTTCCCTTTTCGTCAAACTCGCGCGTCAGCATAGTATTTATGCCGCCCTCGAGCTCGGCGAGCTTATCGTCAAACGTCGCTCTGTGCAGCGCCTCGAGAACCGTGCCCTCCTTTGAATCGTCATATCGGTCGCCGAGCACGTTCTCCGCGACGGTTGCGGCAAATATCCGATAATCCTGAAATACCGCCCCTATGCGCCCGCGATAGCTCTCTGTCTCATACTCGCGCGCATCGACTCCGTTCAGGAGTATGCAGCCGCTCTTCGGATCGTACAGACGCATTATCAGCTTGATAAGCGTACTCTTTCCCGCGCCGTTGTAGCCGACGACGGCGATTTTCTCCCCGCGGGATATCTTCATCGAAACGTCGTGCAGCACCTCGCCGCCCTCGAAATACGAGAACGAAACGTTTTTCAGTTCGAGCGACTCCAGATGCGGAGCAGGCAGTGTACCGCCGCGATATGACGGTTTGTAATCCATCAACGCCCGAACGCGGTCGATCTGATCGCTCTGTGCGGGCAGGTTTGAAAACGACCCCACAAGCGAGCCGAGACGGCTGCCGACCGATATATTTGCGTTGACTATGACGGAAAAATCACCGATGGAGACCGTTCCGAGCACCGCGAACTTATACAGCGTCATTATCACAACGGCGATATATACACCGATGGAATTGAGCGTTGAGAGCGCGCCGAGCAGCGCATCCTTCGTCTTGTAACGGCGCGTCACGCCGATATGCTCACTTATGGTCTTTTCGTAGTCGCGGAAAATGCATTCCGAGATGTCGGTCAGACGCAGCTCCTTTGCATAATCGGGCAGCATGAAAAGCCGATTTACATACGAGCCGCGGCGCATTATGGGCGCGTGCTTTTCGTTCATCTGGAGATTTATCTTCTGCTTTTTTGTTCCGATAAGCATCGAGATAACGGCGCTCGCCACCATAACGAGCATAGTGCCCGAGTCGATATAGGCGAGCAGCGCAACGATTCCCGAAAAACCGATGAGATTGCTCATAAGGTTCGTGAAATTGTTCACCGTTCCCGTAGCGTAAGCATCGGCATACTGCATTGCAAGGATAAAATCATTATAGAACTCGGTATCATCGTACATCTCGAGTTCTATCATGCGCGCCTTCTCGAACAGGTCGGTCTGAACGTGCATATGCAGCTGCTCCGTGAGCTTCGGCATTATATACGTAGACGACAAAAGATTCCACAACCATGACACGACGGTTACCGCAGCGATGCCTGCAATGATATACAGCGCGTTAAGGAACATAGGTCGGTCGCTGCCGAGCATGTTGTACAGTCTGCGATTAAGCAGCAGGACAAGCGGTGCGATAAGACCGTTTATGACTGCGTTCGCAACCGACGCAAAGAAATACCCCTTCGAGCCGTGCCACATGTATCGGAAGGAATATATATTATTCTCAAGTATCTTGCCCCATCGACGGAGCGCAGCGCCGATATCCCGACGCTCTCTTCGTTTCTTTTCTTTATTCATTTTTTCCTGCCGCCTTCGCTGCCGAAAGCTCCTTTCAACAGTATTACAGTAATTTTCGGAGGGATGCACGGTTTATTCCTCCGTGCTCTGAGCTCCCGTATAGCTCTCCGCCTGCGCGCGGAACATTTCGGCATATCTGCCGCCGCGCCGCATCAGCTCCTCATGACTGCCGTATTCCCCGACAACGCCGTCCTCGATGAGAACGACCTTATCAGCCGAGACGGCGGACGAGAGACGGTGCGAGATAAATATCATCGTCTTGCCCTCGCATGCGCTGTACATCTGTCTGTACAGCTCGCGCTCTGCGAGCGGGTCAAGCGCGGAGGAGGGCTCGTCGAGAATGACTATCGGACTGCCGTGCGCGTAGACCGATGCGATAGCAAGCATCTGCGACTGTCCGCCCGACAGCACAAGCCCGTCCTCGCTGAATTCGCGCGTCATCTGTGTATATATGCCGTCCGGAAGCTCGGATATCTTATCCCATATCCCCGCGCGGCGAAGCGCATCCTCCACTATTGCCTCATCGCCGTCGCGCATAGGTCTGCCGAGAACATTTTCGGCGACCGACAGCGCAAACTGCTTATAATCCTGAAATACAACGCCGAACAGGCGGCGATAGCTCTTCAGCTCATACTCGCGGATATCGCGCCCGCCGAGCGTTATAACTCCCGACGACGGGTCATACAGCCGCATCAGCAGCTTCACGAGCGTCGTCTTTCCCGCGCCGTTGTAGCCGACGACGGCAATACGCTCGCCCTCCTTTATTTTAAGGTCGATGCCGCGCAGCGTGTCTGCCTTCGCGCCGCCGTAACGGAAGGTAACGCCGTGCAGCTCTATGTCGCCCGGGCGCGCCTCCTCGCCGTCGGCGTTGCCGTCAACGCGGTCCTTGCGCTCGATAAAGTCCCGCCAATCCTGATATGCATAGCATATCCTCTGCATGTACGATATCGTACCGCCTATGCTCTGCACGTCCTGTGAGATGGCGGAGATGCTGTTCAGCACCACAAGACAGTCGCCGAGCGTTACGGTATTTGACACGAGCGCGCGGTATATCGTGTAAACCTGAGCGCCCGTGACCGACAGCAGCTGACCGCCGAACATTATCGCGAACTGCAGCAGCGCTATCCTAACGCCCTGCGTGCGCATGACGTGAAGCAGCTGCCCCACCGACTCGCGGAAGCGGTCGAACATGACGTTCTTTATGTTGGTCAGACGCAGCTCCTTTGCGTATTCGCGCTGATAAAACACGCGCTGAACATAGTCGCGCTTGCGGTAGAGCTCGGATTTTTCAACGTCGAAAACGCGCTCGAGCGCGCCCATCTTCTTGCGCAGAAAATTGAACACCACGGGAACAAATGCAAATATGAACAAAACGGGGTCGATGGTCAACGCAAGCCATGACGAAAGTCCGAGATTGACTATCATGCAGACGGTGCCGATAAACCAATATCTCGCCCACTCTATCGAGCCTACGCCGCCCGATACCGCACGCCCGAACAGCGCGTACATCGAGGGATCCTCGTAGTTTGCGATATCCGATGTCAGCGCGCGGCGGTATATTATGGAGTTCATCCGCCGCTCCCCGACCTTGTCGAGAACGGTATGGATACAGCCCCAGTAGACATCCCGCAGCACCGATATGACAAGATACAGTCCGAGCATGACCGAAACGTATACTATCAGCTCGCTTATCGGGCGCTGCTCCATCAGCCCGTCAACTATAACCTTCAGCATGTATGTAAATGAGAAAAAGCTTATAACGGTATCAAGCACGCGCAGCACAAGCTCGCTGAAAAACTTTTCGGGGTGGTAGCGTATGCCCATAAAGAGAGCACGGAAAAGGTTTCCGAACTTAAGCTTCGGTTTATTTGCGCGCTGCTCTGCGCGCGCTCTCTTGCGCTCCGCCCGTTTTTCGCGCCGATCTTTCACAAATTCGCTCATTTGCTCTCTCCTTGACTATTTCTGTTTTAACGCTCTATTTCCAAATAACATATCCGCAAACGCAATGCGCGACAGCCGCTCCCTTATCCGAGAGGAAATGCATCTGTGTGCATTTTAGATCTTTCTCCGCATCACGGATATTATATGTAATTTCACCATTCATAATATAATAATAACATATGAATCTTTTTTTGTAAATAAACTATAGGTTGATATTAACAAATATAATCGCTTTTTGATGAATTATTGCAGCACATGTTCGGTGAATTGTCGATAAATGCCGAATTATAGATATAAAAAGACGCGATGCCCGAGGACACCGCGTCACAAAAAGCCGATAATTATCCTGTCAGGGAAATTTGATAGGGCTTCATCAGTCTTGCCGATTCGGATGGAGAAAAAATAATTTGGCTGCAGATTTTTTAGTTTCCAACAGCCCCTCCGCTTCGCTGCGCTCAGCACCTCCCCTTACACAGGGGAGGCT
>URAP01000074.1 GCA_900545935.1 uncultured Eubacteriales bacterium | reverse complement strand
GGCGATTTTCGGCGGTAGAAAAAGCGAAAACATTATTTCGTCTTTTGAAGGAATCCGCAAGGATTCCGACAGCATTCCGCAAATCAGATTATACTAAAGCCGTTATTAAGAAGCTCGTTTTCGCTTTTTCGGTCTGCGCTTTTTTAGCCTCCACGGCAATTTACACAACATTTACATCACATCTTCACATAGCCGTCACAATAACGTATTAGAATAATAGCTAAGGGCATGAACATGCCACTCGCGTCATTTATGACCTTGTTTTGAAAGGAAATCACAATGATTGAAGTAAAGCATCTGACAAAGAAGTACGGTTCGGGTGTCGCCGTATCCGATCTCTCGTTCAAGGTAGAGAGCGGAAAGATATACGGTTTTCTCGGGCCGAACGGTGCGGGCAAGAGTACGACGATGAACATCATCGCGGGCTGCCTCGCGCCGACGGAGGGACAGGTACTCATAGGCGGATACGACATCTGCGAGGAGCCGGACGAGGCAAAGCGCCTGATAGGCTATCTGCCCGAGCAGCCGCCGCTCTACCCAGACATGACTCCCGAAGAATATCTCACGTTCGTCGGTCGCGCAAAGGGACTGCGCGGAGCGGAGCTGCATGAAGAGATCGAATACGTCATGGATGCGACCTGCATCGGCGGCATGCGCAGCCGCCTGATAAAGAACCTCTCAAAGGGCTACAAGCAGCGCGTAGGTATCGCGCAGGCGATGCTCGGTTCGCCCGAGATAATCATCCTCGACGAGCCGACGGTCGGACTCGACCCGCGACAAATTATCTATATCCGTTCGCTGATTAAGAAGCTCGGCGAGCGTCACACTGTAATTCTCTCGAGCCACATTCTCTCGGAGATATCAGCCGTGTGCGACTACGTTATGATAATCTCGCACGGAAAGCTTGTTGCAAGCTCACCGATAGACGACCTCGGCAGCGCGCTCGGCGAGGAGAAGGCGACCGAGATCACCGTCCGCGGCAGCGTCACGCAGCTCAGCGCACTGCTCGAGAGCATCGATGCGGTCGACGGCTACGAAATAGACCCGACCGATGAGGAGGGTGTACTGAATGCCCGTCTGACAACGGAGGATGAGGGCGCGCTGCGCGAACAGCTGTTCACCGCTCTTGCGGGCGCGGGAATGACCGTTTACAGAATTCAGCCCGTTACAAGAACCCTTGAGGAGATGTTCCTGCGTCTGACGCAGGAGGATGATGCCGCTGCGGTTGACGAGGATATGCCCGACGATGAGAGCCTTGCCGGTGCCGACGACAACGGAGACGGCACGGCGGATGCATACGGCGACGACGTTGAGACCGACGGCGAGACAGATTCCGGCACTGATACAGATTCGGGCGCTGCCGACGTCGATACCGATACAAACGGCGTCGACGGTACGAACGCTGCAGGCGATGCCGACGGAGACGACGGCTACAAGCCGCTGTTCGGATGACCGACCGCATTTTATCCGGTAATTTCCGATAAGCTTTACGATAAGCTTTATCAGATAAAAAAACAGATTTTAAACAACCGATAAGAAAGGCTAAGATATGATTGCTGTTTTCAGAAAAGAGCTGCGGTCGTTCTATACAAACATGACCGGCATCATCTTTGCGGCGTTTCTGCTGCTCGTCAGCGGAATATTTACCGTCGCAGTCAACCTAAGAAGCGGATATCCGAATTTTGAATACATGCTCAGCTCGACCTACTTTATCTATATGATAATCGTACCTATACTGACCATGCGCAGCTTCTCGGACGAGCGTCACCGCAAGACCGATCAGCTGCTGTATTCGCTGCCGCTGAAGATACGCGACGTTGTTGCGGGTAAGTATCTTGCGATGGTCACGGTGCTCGCGGCGCCTACCCTGCTGCTCGCACTCATTCCGCCGATACTCTCGATCTACGGAACGGTCAATTTTGCCGCCGCATACGGAACGCTGTTTGCGTTCTTCCTTATGGGCTGCGCGCTCATCGCGATAGGAATGTTCTTTTCCTCGCTCACCGAGAGCCAGATAATCGCAGCCGTTCTTTCGTTCAGCGCACTGCTCGTCTGCTATCTCGCAAAGGGCATCTCGGGGCTCATTCCGTCCACACCGATAGCCTCGTTCATCGCACTCTCGGTTCTCGCGGCTGTTGCTGCGATAGCTGCATACATGCTGACAAAGAACACGACGGTCGGCGGCTCGGTATACATCGTACTGCAGCTGCTGCTTGCGCTTCTCTACTTTATCAAATCGAGCATATTTGAAAATTTGTTTCCCACAGTCATAGCAAGTCTCGGCGTATTCGACCGCCTCGCCAGCTTTGTCGGCGGAATATTCGATCTCAGCGCCGTCGTGTACTATCTGACGGTTATCTGCCTGTTCTGCTATCTCACTGCAAAGACCATGCAGCAGAGAAGATGGGCGTAAGGAGGTAGTAAAATGAAGAATATTTTCAAGAAAACAGAGGGCGAGCAGCGCCGTACACGTCTCGGCAGCTTCAGCCTTATCGGCATTGCGGTAGCTATCGTTGCGGTGATAGTCGTTAACCTGCTCGTGTCCTCCCTCCCCTCTCGCCTGACGAAATTCGATATGAGCGCTGAGGACCTGTATACCCTCTCTGAGGATACCGAAAAGCTCGTTGCGGACGTAGATGCCGATATAACCATGTATCAGCTGCTCGGTTCGAGCTCTTCTACCTACGGTGATATGATATGGGAGCTGCTCGGCAGATATGCGTCGATAAACTCGCACATAAAGGTCGAGCAGGTGGATATTACGCTCAACCCGACCTTCTATCAGGCCTACACCGATAAGGCACCCTCACAGAACAGCGTTATAGTAAGCTCCTCGCTGCGCTCTAAGGTTGTCGACTACTCCGATATAGTCGTGACCACCCAGACCCCCAACTATCAGACAATGTCCTACGACACAACCTATGAGTTTGCGGGCGAGACGCAGATGACAAGTGCCATCGAATATGTAACGAGTGACAATCTTCCCGTCGTTTATCTGCTTAACGGAAACGGTGAGAGCAGTCTCTCATCCGACTTTTCCTCCATTCTTGCGGACGACAACTTCCGCACAGAGCAGCTCTCGCTGATAACGGGCGACGGAAAGGTTCCGAGCGACGCATCCTGCGTTTTGATAAACGTTCCGCAGAACGACCTCTCGGAGGATGAGGTGTCCGCGCTTGAGGAATATATCGACGGCGGCGGAAAGGTTATTATGATAACCTATTACCCGTATACTCTTGCTAATCTTAACGCGCTCGGTGAGCGCTACGGTCTGAGCCGCGTACCCGGTCTGCTCGTCGAGGGCAGCGACAGCATGTACGCAAGCGGAAAGCCCTACTATCTGCTGCCCTCTATCGAGAGCACTGATATCTCCTCTATGCTCTCCGCAAGCAATGTATATATCATTGCGCCCGAGGCACACGGAATACAGAAGGTTGACACCGACAAGACCGTTACCGTCGATGCTCTGCTCTCCACCTCCGACAAGGCGTACAGCAAGACCAATCTCGAAACGCTGAAAAACGAAACTATCTACTCTGTCACCGATGAGGATATCGTGGGACAGTTTATGGTTGCGGCAAGATCTACCCTCTCCGAGAGCGGCGGTCAGCTGATATGGTTCGGCACGCCATACCTCGGTGAGAATTACTATGCTAATCTTCAGTATCTCATCGCGACCATGAACACCGTCTGCGAGAAGGAAGCATCGGTCACAATTGCCGCTAAGTCGCTGATGTCCGATTCGCTTACCGTTCCCGACGGATCGAGCAGCTTTTGGCTTGCAATAATGTGCGTTGTCGTTCCCGTAGCGGTCACCGCAAGCGGTCTCTATGTATGGAACAGACGCAGAAAGCGCTGAGGCTGAGCCATGGATGAGAAAAAGAATATCACCCCGGTACTGAGCGACGAAACGGATGCCGCATCAGTACCGGATGCGGGCGAGCTGCGCAGAAAAAAGAAACGACAAAGACAGCTCGTGACGAGTATTCTGCTCGTTGTATTCGCGGCGGTGCTCATCGCAGTATACTTCATTGTCGCGCCGCTTCTCTCCGAGGACGGAAATGCAGCCGATACGACAGAGACCGAGGCTGTATCGGTCTCCGCACATCAAAGCTCCGAGGTACTCTCGCTCACATTTCCGAGCAGTGAGGAATCCGAGGGCACGATAACCCTCTCGCGCGGCTCAAGCTCCGCAGACTGGGAATATGTTCAGCGCCCGGGCTTTCCGCTCAGCGATACCAAGCTCTCAAAGCTCGCATCGGCGGTAGCCTCGATCAGTGCCTCGCGCGAGATAACAGAGCCGGAGTCTCTCTCGACCTACGGTCTCGATAATCCTTCGCTGACAGTTACGGTCGGATATTCCGACGGCACGACACGCAGCTACAGCATCGGAAACTACAACGAGTTCTCGAGTGTGTACTATATGATGACCGACGGCAGCAATACGATCTATACCGTTGACAGTACCATAATGCGTACGTTTACCGTCTCGGAGGATGATCTTATATCGCTTGCCGCGCTCCCGACCGATATTACCTACACCGGCTATTCGGTGACCGCACCCGACGGCAGCGCCGATAACTATACCGGCGATATGCTCACCGACAGCTATACAGAGCTGCTCGGAAAGCTCGAACTGACCGGATGGGCGGCATACGCACCGAGCGATGAGCAGCTATCCGAGATGGGGCTCGGCGACGATGCGTACACCGTGACCGTCAGCTACTCAAAGGAGGTCAAGCTTGACGAGACCAATGAGGACTCCTCTGCAACCTCGGTAAAAACTACCGGCAGCTACTCGCTGCGCGTAGGCGGCAAGGTGCTCTCCGAGGACGGCAGCGACACCACCTCTCAGCGATATCTGCTCTACGGCGACGACGGCGTGGTCTATAAGGCTGATTCCTCGGTGCTCGACGCGCTTATCAGCGGCACAGCACCCGCAGAAGAGACGACTGCTGCAGAATAAAAAATGCTTACAAAATGCGGCAGCTGCGGTAAAGCACGCATACAACAGAATATGACAAAGCACAGAGGCGGCAGCCGATAATCGGCTGC
>URAP01000073.1 GCA_900545935.1 uncultured Eubacteriales bacterium | reverse complement strand
ATCCTCAGTTAGTGCGTAACGGCGGGCGAAACTTTCCGTTAGCAATCGTCCCGCTGCTCTGCCCGAGAAAAACTCCCTATTTCAAAGTTTTCGCCAGGCCTTTTTCAAAAGGCCGCGTACTCTCCGCGTTCTCCCCGCGTATCCCCCGCGT
The DNA here is from genome assembly GCA_900545935.1 of uncultured Eubacteriales bacterium. Taxonomy (GTDB): domain Bacteria; phylum Bacillota; class Clostridia; order Oscillospirales; family CAG-272; genus UMGS911. The sequence continues at coordinate 5,010 of URAP01000073.1, read as the reverse complement.
ACCCTCTTACTTTGTCTCGGGCGAGGTGAAGGGCGCGTTGTTGTCCTTGAATATCTGCGCGATAGTTCCGTCAGCAACCAGACCGTCGATTATGCCGTTGATCTCCTTAACGAGCTCCTCGCTGCCGAACGCGAATGCGAATGCGTAAGGCTCGGTGGTCATTGCCTCATCGAGAATTACGAGCGGGCTGTCGCTGTTGTCTGCGTTGTATACGGCAACCATGTCAGCCGCGGTAAGATCGTCGATTACCCATGCATCGACCTTGCCCGAGGTGAGCGCCGACTCAGCATCGTTGTTAGCTGCGTAAGAGTTAACGGTGTAGCCCTGCTCCATGCAGTAGGTCTCGGCGGTAGTACCGGTCTGAACGGCTATCGTCTTGCCCGTGAGGTCCGCCTTGCTCTTGATGCTGCTGCCGTCGGTTACGACGATAGCCTGAGCCGCGAGGCAGTAGGGATCGGTGAAGAGGGTATTCTTCTGACGCTTCTCGGTGATGGAGATGCCCGACACACCGACATCGTACTTGCCTGCCTGAACTCCGGGCAGTACCGAGTCAAAGTCCATCTGCTCGATCTTGAGCGTAACGCCGAGCTTCTCGCAGATGATGTTCATGATGTCGATCTCAATGCCCTCGACAGCGCCGTTCGACTTCAGCTCCTCAAAGGGCGGAAAGTCGGGGCTTGTCGCGATAACGAGCTCGCCTGCCTTCTTGATATCATCGACGGTCTTGCCCTTCTTGCCGCAGCCGGTTGCGCAGCCGAGTGTAAGGATCACGGCGGATACGAGCGCTATTGCGGATATGATCTTCTTTTTCATTTTCGTGTTCTCCTTTTTTGTCTTGAATTTCGGCAGGATATTTATTCATTTCGATGCATAATAATAACATGGATATTCACTAATTGCAATAGCAAAAGCATAAAAATTCTAAGTTTGTATATATTATCAGCTATCCGCGCACGTTAGATATTCACTCTTGTGCATTTTTATTAGTATATCGGCAGACGCACGCCTGTCGCGCAAAGAATGCCGCGGCATGACGCATTTCACAATATACACGGCAGCCTACGAGCCTCTTGTCAGCGTCCTCGCCCACGAATACGAATTCGCCTTTATCGCCGCGATAACGCACTTGAACAGCTGGTCCGAATTCAGGCAGAACACGAGCACCGTCGGGCTCCAGCCGAAGCAGAACGCGCCGAGAAACGACAGCGGCAGCACGATGCCCCATATGCTGACAAGATCGTTCTTGAATGCAAACTTTGTATCCCCGCCTCCGCGGATAATACCGCAGATGGTCGGAAACTCGTAAGCCGTGCCGAAGCCGGTAACGCACAGCACGAGAATAAAGCTGCGCGCAAGCGACAGCGTCTCCGGGCTGAGCGAATAGAGCGAGAGTATCGGATCACGCAGGAAGAACAGCGAAACGCTCATCAGCGTTCCTATCATTACGAATATTACCTGCAGAGTCTTTGTATATTCATGCAGCTTTTCGTCGTCGCCCGCGCCGACCGTCGTTCCGATTATCACTGCAGCCGCGCTCGCCGCGCCGACAGAGCCGACCTTGAGCAGCTGGAACAGCGTCGAAGCGACCGAATTTGCCGCAATGGCACTGTCGGTCATGTGACCGAGGATCACCGTCTGCAGCGCCGTCGACACGCCGAACATAAGTCCCGTAATAATGAAGAAAAACGAGGTCCTTGCATAGTCGCGGACATATGTCATGTCGGTGCGGCGGAGGTCCTCGGCGGAGAAGCCGAGCTTTTTATCGCGGAATATGACATAGATCAGCACGGTTATCAGCTCCGCCGCACGCGCACAGAGCGTTCCTATCGCTGCGCCGCGAACGCCGAGCGCGGGCGCGCCGAAATGACCTCCGATGAGGGCATAGTTGAGCACGCAGTTGATGACAAGCGCCTCGACCGATGAAATGAACGCTATTCTTACCGTCTCAACGCTGCGCAGCATCGCGAGCAGTACCGCCGTTACGGCGTAAATGAGATAGGTAAAGCGGATGAGCGAAAGGTACTCCGCACCCGCCGTAATAATGGCGTCGGTGCTGCAGAACAGCCCTATCACCTGACGCGGCAGAAGCGAGAGCACGGCAAAAAACACCGCGCCCGAGCCGAGTCCGACGAGCATTGCGCCCTTGGAGAGCTGCCGAATGGGCGCTGTTCGCCGCTGACCCCAATACTGACTCGAAACGGCGACGAGCGCATCGCCCACCGCGAGCACGATTTGCTGAAAAACGAACTGTATCTGATTTGCGGCGGCAACGCCGGAGAGCGCGGTCTCGCTGTACGCGCCTATCATGACGTTGTCGGCGAGGTTGACCGAGAGAACGACCACATTTTGCAGGATCAGCGTCCCCATAAGACTTATAAAGCGGCGATAAAAGCTACGGTCGCTGGTAAGCAGCTTCATTTTATCTGACATCTCCTTTTTCGAGCCATTTCTTCCATGTGTCGGGCTCGTAGCCGACGGTGGCGAGCCTGCCGAGACGCACGACGGGAGTGCGCATTACCTCGGGACATTCGGCGAGGCGTTCAAGCTGCGCTTCCGGCAGCAGATGTCGGATAAGGGCGAGCGAATCGCGGTCGCGGGCGCCGTCGTCAAGCAGGCTTTCTATGCCGCCTACGGCGGAAATGACACTCTGCAGCTCACCGCGGCTCATTTCGCGCTCGCGAAGGTCGATGAATTGAATTTTTATGCCGCGCTCCTTGAAAAAGCGCTGCGCCTTCTTTGTGTTGTTGCACTTTTTGGTGCCGAAGATCTGGATCATAACACCCTCCGGGGCGAGGTTTTTCGTGAAAAACCTTGAAAAGCTATTTTGGTATGTTCGTATGATAAGGTTTGTACCGCGCTGTCGCGGGAAATTTACTCTGTGTCTCGAGATGTCAAATCGCGCCCTCGGCGATTACAGGGGATATGGGAAAGTGATATAGTTGTTCTTTTTTTACCGCTTTCTTTTTACGCGAAAAAGAAAGCGGCGGAAAGAAAAGCGCGCATAAGCGGGGGCGGCGCTGAGGATGCTCGCATACGCGAGCATATGGCCGCGCCGATTCCCCCCTTATGTATCCCCCCTATGACTGCTCAGCCGATAGCATGAGTATTTGTTTATACCCGAAACGGTCGGCAAGCGTTAAGCCTCCCGTTTCTAAAAGAAATGTATCACGTCTGCTGCTTTAGTTTTTCACGCTCGCAGAGCGTGTACACCCAAAACTATAGTTGAGACAAAAGGCTTAATTCTTCCTTACTTAAAGTACGTACATCCTATTATACTACAGTCAAATCATAAAACACTGTTTATACATTGCCTACAGCCTATCCTATTGTTTACGGTCCGCCTATTTCCGCCCGTCAATCCCGCATATACTTCGCCGAGAGAGTGACTTTTAAAATTAAAACGTCCCATGTCCCCCTCAGATTTAAAGCTTTGGGAGGGGTTCGGGGAGGACTTTCTCGAAAGTCCTCCCCGAGCGCGTCCTCCGAGCGTTCTCCCGAGCGTTTCCCGAGCGTTTCCCGAGCGTCCCCGCGTCCCCCGCGGGTTACTCGACCGTTACGGTGTACATGCCCGCGAACGCCTCGTCCTCGAGGGCGGCGAAATCGAGCTTAGCCTCCTGCGCGAGCACCTTTTCGGGCTCGGGCTTGGTCTTGGGATGCTTCGGCGTAAAGACGGTGCAGCAATCCTCGTAGGGCAGGATAGAGGTATCAAAGGTGCCGATGCGGCGGGCGAGCGCGACGATCTCTTCCTTATCCATTCCGATGCAGGGACGGAAAACTATGCGGTCGGCGACGCTGCCGGTAACGCGGAACGCGCCCATCGTCTGGCTCGCGACCTGACCGAGGCTTTCACCCGTTATAAGCGCATCGCAGCGGAAGCGTCTTGCGGCACGGCAGGCGAGGCGCATCATATAGCGGCGAAGCAGGAGGGTAAAGTAATCGTCAACATCGGCGCGGCGAAGCTCCTCCTGAATATGCGTGAGCGAGATAATATGCACGCGCACGGGTCCGCACCAACGCGACAGCAGACGGGCAAGCTCGAGCACCTTTTCTCTCGCCTGCTCGCTCGTATACGGATAGCTCTCGAAGTGGACGCAGTCGAGCGCGACGCCGCGCTTTGCCATCATCCAGCCCGCGACGGGCGAGTCGATACCGCCGGAGAGCAGCAGCATGCCCTTTCCGCCCGAGCCGTAGGGCAGTCCGCCCGCACCGGGTGCGCCGCCGATATGAACGTACGCCGCCTTTGCGCGAATCTCCACGCGAACGACGACATCGGGCTCATGCACATCAACGGTTAGCTCGGGCGCCATTTCAAGCAGCTCCGCGCCGACCTCACCCGAGAGCTCGGGCGAGGTCATGGGAAAGCTCTTATCGCCGCGCTTGCTCTCGACCTTGAAGGTCTTTGCACCGCGCTCGCGGATCGCGGGAAGAATGTACTCGCCGACGGTGCGAACGATGGAATCGAAGTTCTTTTCGGTAACTGCCGCGCGGCAGACGCTGACGATACCGAATATCTTGCAGACAGCGTCATATGCAGCGTCAATATCGCATTCCTCATCGGTCGGCTCGATGTATGCGACGCTCTGCGCGCTTGTTATCTCGAATTTTCCGAGCGGCGCAATGCGATGCGACAGCTGCCGGAGCATGACCGCCTCAAACTGTCTCTTGTTAAGTCCCTTAAGGACGATCTCGCCGTATTTGCAAAGGATGATTTCTTTCATGAAAGTCTCCGATCTTTGGTTTTTTATGATTGTGGTTTGATGTGGGGAATGGCGGGGGCTGCGACGCGAAGCCGCGGGGCGTTGCTCGAAAGCTAAAAAGAAACGCAATTGTCACTACGGATTCAGGTGAATCAGAGCTTTAGCCACTTTTTCTTTGTGCGAGCGGAGGCGACGTTGAATCGCAATACGATTCAACATGAAGTTTTTCTTTGCCGTCAATGACGGCAATCTTGCTCCGCAAGACCGCAAAACTTCACGCGAACAACGCGAGGCGTTGTTCAAAAGCTAAGGA
>URAP01000072.1 GCA_900545935.1 uncultured Eubacteriales bacterium | reverse complement strand
GCGAAAAAGAAAGTGGCGGAAAGAAAAGCGCGTATAAGGGGGATTGCGCCGCGATCCGCTTCGCTCCTATTCGGCGCAGTCTCCCCCTTATATATCCTCCTGATGACTGCTCAGCCGATAGCGACTTAGCAAGTTATCGTCCGAAACGCTCGGCAAGTATTATCCCTCGCGTTTCTTATTTTGAGAATGCACGTATAAAGCTCGGCTTTTTCCCGTACGGAAAGTATGCGCACCCTATGCCTCAGAAAATATTGCTAAGCAATATTCAAATGCGTCTATTATTCGCACACCCACATCTGCAAGAAATGGTTCGGATACCGAGGCTTTGACAGTACCGCTTAAATTCGGTCAGAACAGCATTGCGATTCGGAAAAAATCCCCTCGTGCGGTGAAGCCGTACGAGGGGATTTGACTATTATAATGTAAGAAGGAGATCGGGAGGCAGTGCTGCTTATTCCTGAGCGTCGCTCTTAGCCGCTGCGATTATCTTCTGTGCAGCTGCGGCGGGGACCTCCTCATAGCGCACGAGGCGGTAGGTATAGGATCCCATGCCCTGAGTTATCGCGCGAAGTGCGACGGTATAATCAGACATCTCTGCCTTAGGCACCTCGGCGACGACAGTCTGCCAATTCTTTTTACGCTCGCTCGGGTCGATTCCGAGTACTCTGCCGCGGCGCTTATTCAGGTCGCTCATAACGTCTCCGACATCATCGCCGGGGACCTCGACTCTCAGCTCGCCGACCGGCTCGAGCAGCACGGGATCGGCATTCACAAGCTCCTTATATGCAAGTCCCGCGGCAACCTTAAACGACATCTCGGACGAGTCAACGTCATGATAAGAGCCGTCGTAGAGGTCGGCGGAGAGTCCCATCATCGGGAAGCCCGCGAGCACGCCCTTCTGCATCGAATCCTGCAAGCCCTTTTCGACCGCCGGGAAGAAGTTCTTCGGCACGGCGCCGCCGACGACCGACTCGGTAAAGTGCAGCCCGGGCTCATCGGAGGGTGCAAAATGGATCTTTACATGCCCGTACTGTCCGTGTCCTCCCGACTGCTTCTTATGCTTGCCCTCTGCATCGATGCGCCGTCTTATCGACTCGCGGTACGCGATCTTCGGCTCGCTCATATCGACCGAAACGCCGTAGCGGTTCTTCAGCTTCGACACGAGCACATCGACATGGATATCGCCCATACCCGATAGCACGAGCTGCTTCGTCTCCGCGTCGTTGACAAAGCGTGCGGTATAGTCCTCCTCGAGCAGGCGGGCAATACCCGACGCGATCTTATCCTCGTCGCCCTTTGCCTTAGGCACGATAGCGCGCGAATAGAACGGCTCGGGGAAGCTGATACCCGCATATGCGCGGGCATTCGGCGAGAGCGCCAGCGTATCCGACGTCTCGGTATCCGAGAGCTTTGCTATCATGCCGATATCGCCGCAGGCAAGTCTGTCGACCTCGGTCTGCTTTTTGCCCTTGAGCGTATAGATACGCGCCATCCGCTCCTCTGTTCCGGTACGGAGATTGCGCAGGGTCATCTGATTTGTCAGAGTTCCCGTCATGACCTTGAACAGCGACATCTTACCGACGAACGGGTCCGCAACCGTCTTAAATATGAATATAGCGGGCTCATTGCTGTCGCGGTCGATGGCGATAGACTCGCCGTCCCGACCACGCTCGGTTTCCTTCGCGGTATGACGCGGGAAGGACTCGGCGATAGTGTCGAGCAGCGTTTCAACGCCCCATGTTTTTGTCGCCGCGCCGCAGAGCACCGGAACGATGCTGCCGTGAATAATGCCCTGATGTATCGCCTCGATAGCCTCGTCATAGCCTATCTCGATACCTGCAAAATATTTCTCCATCAGCTCGTCGGAAACGCCCGCAATGGCCTCAAACAGCATATCGCGGTAGCGGTCGACGACCTCCTCATACCCTGCGGGTATCTCCGCCTCGGTATGCGAGCCCACCTTGTCGTAAACATAGGTCTTTTTGTCGATGAGCTTTATAAAGCCCTCGACCTTATCGCCCTCGACCATCGGTATCATCAGCGGGCAGACCGAGACGCCGAAAGCGTCATGCAGCTCGGTAAATACGCGGTTAAAGCGGCATTCGGGATCGTCGAATTTGTTTACGAAAAACGCCTTCGGTATTCCGGCATCGGTAGCGGCATCCCATGCGAGCTCCGTTCCGACCTCGATACCCGCCTTGCCGTCAACGACAATAACGGCGCTGTCTGCGACCCGCACAGCCTCCTTTACCTCTCCCGCAAAGCCGAGATAACCGGGCGCGTCGATAACATTTATCTTTGTATCCTTCCACATGACAGGCGCAACAGCCGCCTGTACCGAGTAGCCGCGGCGGGCTTCCTCGGGATCATAATCAAGTACGGTATTTCCCTCTCCGACGGTTCCGAGACGGTCGGTCCCTCCGGAGATATACAGCATCGCCTCGGCAACGGAGGTCTTTCCCGCGCTGCCGTGTCCGAGAAGGCAGATATTACGGATTTGTTTTGTGCTAACCATGTCCATTGTGATTATGCTCCTTTTAATAGATTACTTATTAATAATCGGCGCGGGCTGATGCCCGTCTCTCCGAAATACAGCACAAATTTTGCAAGGTGCAGCATACCGTTTTTGTTACTTTTTTCATTCTTGTTAATAGTATAACTGATTTATGAAAAATATGCAATAGGTTGATGCAAAAAAATATCGCATTTTTTCAAAAAAACCACTCCCATGTTGTGACTATTTCACAACATAGAGTGATAAATGACATTTCAGGTGATATGGGTGAGACTCTCGAGAAAGTCTCACCCATATCACCTGCCAAAGCTATAAAAACGAGATGCTTATTCAAGGCAAGCAGAACGAGCAGACAATAAAAATCGGCTTTGTATGTCGTTGCCGCGCATATCGAAACGGTAAGAAAAAAGGTCTTACCCGTCTGAGGATAAAACCTTAAAAGCTATACAAATTCGGCAGATGCTGCTTCAAGAATGACTCTCGGTCGAAAAGTTTTCGCCAAGCCTTTTTCAAAAGGCTGCGTTCCCCTCCCCCGTATTTTCCGCATACCGGCTTCCCTGCATGCTTCCGCGGCGAACGAGCTCCTTGTCTATCTCATTCATGACAACAAACTTCTTCCGGCTCCACAGCGGCGCGATAAGTCCGTCCGCAGCGCCGTCGCCGGTCACGCGTCCGATAACCGTCTCGGTCGGCAGCAGCTCAAGCTGAGACACGACGGTCAACGCATAATCCTCGAGACTCATCTCCGAAAACTCCCCCGCCGCATACCGATCGGCAAGGCGCGTGCCGCGCATTATGTGCAGAAGGTGTATCTTGACGCTGAACACGTGCAGCCGTGCAAGCTCCCGCGCCGTTTCAAGCATCATCTCCCTATCCTCGCCGGGCAGACCGTTGATGATATGCACACACACGCGTATTCCGCGCTCGCGCAGCGATTCGTAACCACGCAGAAATGCCGCATAATCATGTCCTCGACCTATCCGACGCGCGGTCTCGTCATGTACCGTCTGTAATCCCAGCTCGACGACAAGATGCGTGCGATCGTTCACCTCGGACAGCAGATCAAGCACCGGCTCCGGCAGGCAATCGGCACGAGTGGCAATGTGCATTCCCACCGCTCCGGGCAGCGCAAGCGCCTGCTCATACAGCTCGCGCAGGCGCGTAGTCGGCGCATAAGTGCAGGTATAATCCTGAAAATACGGAACACCGAGGCAGCCCTCCCATTTGCGGCGCAGCGCGGAGAGATGCTCCTCATACTGCTGTCCGAGCGGACGCAGGTCGCGCCGATGTCCGCCCGAGGCGAGCGCACAGTAGGCGCAGCCGCCGACACCGACCGTGCCGTCGATATTCGGGCAGGTAAAGCCGCCGTCTATCGGTATCTTAGCACATTTTGCGCCGAACTGCCGCCGCATATAATAGTCGTATGTATAAAAGCGTCGGTTCGTATCCGAATAGGGAAATGGATTCTCCATAATAATCGTCCTCGGGCATATGTCAGTGAGAGTAAAAATTTGTGCACGGAAACGCATATACGCGGCAATGTCTGTGCTCATAAGTGTCTGTACGCGGCTGCGCCGTCGGGCGGTCGGCATATCTCACTCCGAGCCTCGCGCAGACGGTCATGCTGTTTTTCCGCAAAGCGGCACACATGACCGACCGTTCCGCATTTCCGAGCATGCAGGTTTGCCGCCGCTCAGCGGTCAAGCCCTGCGAGTCGTCGAATGCAATAGCCTGCGATAAGCAGTCCGGCAACGCTCGGCACAAAGGAGACCGATGCCGGAGTGCGGCGGCGAACGATCGGATCCTCATCCGACCAGAGCACCGGTACGTCGGTAATACCACGGTGACGCAGCTCTATCCGCACGACCTTAGCGAGCGGACAAACGCGCGTCTCGGAAATATCGCTGATGCGAAAGCGTGTCGGATCGAGCTTGTTTCCGGTGCCCATACACGATATCACCGGAATACCGAGCTCCTTGGCTGTGGCGATGACAGACAGCTTACTCGCAGTGCAGTCGATAGCGTCGATAACAAAATCGGGCGCATAACCGCGCACGAGCGCGGGAATATTCTCCGCCGTCGCAAACATTTCGTATTCTGTAACATCAAGCTCGGGATTTATGCTGCGCGCACGCTCAGCGGCAAGGGCGGTTTTTCTTCTTCCGACGGTCGCGGCGGTCGCTATTATCTGACGGTTAAGATTTGAGGGTGAAACAACATCGAAATCCACGATCCCGACAGCGCCCACTCCCGCGCGGACAAGTGCCTCAAGCACATAGCCGCCGACTCCACCGACTCCGAAAAGCAGCACACGCGCGCCGCGCAGCCGCTCGGTTGCCTCGTCGCCTATCAGCGCGCGCTGACGGTCGAGCATTCCCTCGTCCGAGCGGTCGGTATGCCCCATCCCGTCAAATCTGCCGCTGCCTGCGGCTGCATTTTCACGCTCTGCCCCATCCGACCGAACGGTCTGCGGATCGACTGCGCCTGCTGTATTTTGCGAATCGGCGGTGCTTGCGATATTTTCTGTATTTGATGTCATTTGAATATTCCTTAATTTGTTGTGTTTGTTTATGCCACCGCGGCTGTGATTGCTCGGTCTGCGCTTTTTCAGCCGACCCGAATCGGGGAGAGATAAAAAAGATGCAGA
>URAP01000071.1 GCA_900545935.1 uncultured Eubacteriales bacterium | reverse complement strand
ACATCACACGAACATACCAAATCAGCTTTTTCAGAGGTTTTTCTCGAAAAACCTCACCGCCCCGCGAAGTCCTATTATATATTATTATAATATTATTATATATAAATATCGCATTTTCTCTTGAAATGAGCGGATTTGTGTGCTATAATATAGGATGTATTTGTGTATACATACGAAATTATCTGAAAGGAAAAGCATATGCAGTTTCTGTCTGAGGTCTGGAATTCGGTCCTCGCCGAAATGCGGGAAAATTATTCCGAGACACTAATGGAGCTATGGTTCAACGAACTGCACCTATCGTACCTGAGTGACGATGTTGCCGTTATCTCGACCAAGCAGAAATTCAAGCGTGACTTTCTCGAATCTAAATATACATCTGTCATACACGACTATCTGACTCGCGTCGGCTTTGACGTTCGGATAATCTTCATCGCCACCGACGAAAAGAGCGAGGCGGAGCATCTCCGCGAGCTCGGACTTGCCGGAGACCGTGCGGAAGGAGAGAAAGGCACGGGCGGCACAGAAGCTGCCGAGCCGGAGCTTGACACACCGTCCGATCCTGCAGAATCTGACAGACGAAACAAGGCATTTCTCGAAAAGGGCTTTGACAGCGGAATAAATTATCTGTCCGGCGAGAGCAAGAAGGAGAGCGTCGGCTCGACCGTCGGCTCGGATTATACCTTTGATAATTTCATTGTCGGAAGCTCGAATAAATTCGCTCATGCGGCGTGCCTCGCGGTCGCGAATCGTTATGCCTCCGGCGCGGATTCGGACGAAGAATATTTTCAAAAGCAATACAATCCTCTGTTTATATACGGTCCGAGCGGACTCGGAAAAACGCATCTGCTCTACGCGATAATGAATCGCATCTCCGAGCTGTGCCCGGAAGCGAAGATCGTATATGTCAAGGGCGACGACTTTACAAACCAGCTGATCGACTCGATAAGCCACGGAACATGCGAGCAGTTCCGCAGCAAGTACCGCACGGCGGATGTGCTGCTGATAGACGATACGCAATTTATATCCGGTAAGGTCTCGACGCAGGAGGAATTTTTCCACACCTTTAACACGCTCTACGAAAATCACAAGCAGATCGTGCTGACCTGCGACTGTCCGCCGCGTAGCATCAAGACGCTCGAAAACCGTCTGCAGACCCGCTTTGAATGGGGTCTCACCGCCGACATTCAGCCTCCGGCGTACGAGCTGCGTATCGCGATAATGAAGAGCAAAGCCGAGGCTCTCGGTATCTCGCTGCCCGCAGACGTTCTCGAATTTCTCGCGAACAATCTCCGCAGCAATGTCCGTCAGCTCGAGGGCGCGGTCAAAAAGCTCGGTGCGCAATCGTTCCTGACCGGCGCACAGATAACCGTCGACCTTGCCATTTCGTGTGTTGCCGACCTGATGACCGGAAGCGAGCCCGCCTCCGTCACCGTCGACCGCATTCTCGAGAAGGTCTCGCAGAAATACGGCATTTCGGTCGAGGATATTAAGGGCAGAAAACGGACAAAGGAGATAGCTCTCGTCCGCCACCGCTCGATCTACATAATCCGAAAGCTGACCGATCTGTCTTTTCCCGCGATCGGTAAGCTGTTCGGCAGAGATCATACCACCATAATGGCGTCGCTTGATACCGTCGAGCGCGAAATGGCTAAGGATTCGCTGCTCGAGATCGAAATGAGCGACCTCATCCGCGAGCTGCGCGGATAAAATGCAACCGATATTACGTAGAAAATGCGGTGTAAGACGAATAATCCACAGGCGTTTTACACAAGCTGTGTAAAAATCATATCCGCATAAAACAAGGTATTTTAATAGCTTATCCACACGATGCATCAGGCATTTTCCACCGAGCCAAAGCATAAAGCTATGTGTACGGAGATGTGTAAAAATCGGCTGCGCCGAAGCGGGCGCGGAGCGGAAGATTTGTCCACACCGTGCAGATGCTTCTTTCCACACCGAAATGCGGCACGCGAGGAAGAATAATACAAGCTGCATCAATGCTTTCCAGGCTTTCAACAGTTTCAACATGTCCTACTGTTACTACTGTATCCGATTATCTTTTATCTCTTTCTCTTTTTATCTTTTTTAGGGGGATGAGCGTAGAGCGGTAGTAAACGGGAATGCATTTAAAATTGCTTTGTCTCGGTTTTGAAACTAAGTTGATAATGCATACTGAAAAGTCGGTATATGAAAGCCTCCCTCATTGAATCGCTGCGCGGTTCAATATGGAATTTTGCTTTGCCGCAAAATTGCACTCGTGTAGGAGGGTAGCATTATTAATTTGATTTACATCTGAACTTTGTGTATCGTTAAGCGTTATCACTACGAATTTAGGTAAATCAAACCTTTAGCCACTTTTTCTTTGTGCGAGAAAGCTGCGCAGCGAACAATGCAAGCATTGTTCAAAAAGTTAACAAAAAGAAACGCCGCTCTATGGGGTCATTGAATCGCTGCGCGATTCAATATGAAGTTTCGGTCTGTGCTTCGCACTTACCGAAACATTCACACCTTGTTTCTGCAACGGTTGACGAAACTTTTTATTAATGACTGCTTTAGTCAGTGCGCTCGAGAAAGACTCCCTATTACAAAGTTTTCGCCAGGCCTTTTTCAAAAGGCCGCGTACCCCTCTCCGTCCTGAAAGGAATTGTTATGAAGATTATATTTGAAAAGAACGAGCTGCTTGGTGCAGTACTTCCGATGCTCGGAGTAGTATCGGCGAAGAACACGATAGCCGCGATCGAAGGAATCAAGGTCGCGACCGAGGAGGGCGGCTGCATGCTGTCCGCCTTTGACAACGAAAAGGGCATGGTCACTCATGTCGGCTGTGAGGTTATCGAGGACGGCGAGTACATTATCGGCGCGTCGAAGCTCTCGCAGATACTGCGTGTGCTGCCGGACGGCAAGGTAACCATCGAGGTAAACGAGCGAAATGTTGTGAAAATCTCGAGCGGGATATCCTCCTTTGAGCTGCACGCGCTGCCCGGCTCGGATTTTCCCGTCCTGCCGGAGCTGAGAGGCGACAGGGAGTTTACCATCGGTCAGGCTGAACTGCGAGACATGATAAACAAGGTCATGTTTGCGGTAGCGGTCAACGACCCGAAGCCGATGCTGAACGGCGTTTATTTCGTAATAGACGGCGACACGGTAACGGCGGTATCCTGTGACAGCCAGCGTCTTGCGCTGCGCCGCCGCCGCTGCTCGCTCGAGAGCAGCTACGACGGTGAGATGAGCTTCATCCTTCCCGGAAAGTCGCTCACCGAGCTGCTCAAGCTGCTCGACACGGGAGAGGACAGCTCGGTATGTATTATGATAGCGCGCAAGCACATCATCTTCAATTTTGAGAACAAGGTATTTTTCACGCGCATGATCGACTCGAACTACATCGAGTACGAGCGCTTCATTCCTAAGACTAACCGTATCTTTGTCAAGGCACCGGTCGACCCGCTGCTCCGCAGTCTCGAGCGCGCGTCGCTCGTTACCGAGGAAAAGACTATGGGTCAGACGAAGAGCCCGCTGCGCTGCACCTTTACCGAGGGAAAGCTCGCGCTATCGTCCGTTTCGGTCAGCGGACGCTTTTATGACGAGATACCCGTCGAGAAGGACGGCGACGATATCGAGATAGGCTTCAACTGCCGCTACTTTATCGACGCTATGAAGTGCGTAGAAACCGACGAGGTAATGCTCTCGATGTCTACGCCGCTGATGAGCATGGTTATCGAGCCGAGCGAGAAAAACGACGACGATACCTTCATCTATCTTGTTCTTCCCGTCAGAATGAAGGACTGATGATCTGCGAGAGCTTAGATTACTACAATTTCCGCAACATCGAGACGGCGCACATCGACCTCTGCCCCGGAATAAACGTCCTATACGGCGAGAATGCCGAGGGCAAGACGAACGCCATCGAGGGCATCTATCTCTTTGCGGGCGGGCGGAGCTTCCGTGCGCATTCGGATGCCGAGATGATACGCTTCGGCGAAAATACCGGAGGAATTCGGCTCTGTTATTCCGACAGAACGGGAAAAGGCTCTCTCGAATTTGCCGTTCTGCCGAGCGGGCGGCGCAGCTGTAAGAAGAACGGCGGCGCTGTCTCGAGGCTGTCCGAGTTCGTCGGCTGCTTTCATGCCGTGCTGTTCTGCCCCGAGCATCTTGCGATAGTCAAGGACGGTCCCGCCGTCAGGCGGTCGTTTCTCGACATGGCGCTGAGCCAGCTCAGCCCCGTTTATCTCTCCTCACTGCAGCGCTATCACATGCTGCTGCGGCAGCGCAATGCACTGCTTAAAAAGAGGATGTTTTCGGGACGCGGACTTGACTCCGAGTTTTCTGACAGCTTATATGTTTGGTCGGCGCAGCTCGCGCACGAGGCGGCATACATCTCGCTCGCGCGCAGCGAGTACGTCGAGCGGCTCTGCGGTAAGGCGCGCGCTCTGCTCTCGGATATGTCGGGCGGGCGCGAGGAGATAACTCTGAGCTATACCGGGCCGCAGGACGAGGCATGGTTTCTCGAAAAGCTGACCTGTTCGATCGAGCGCGAGATAAAGCTCGGCGGTACCATCGGCGGTATCCACCGCGACGATATGGGAATTAAGATAGGAGGGCGCGAGGCGAGGAGCTTTGCGTCGCAGGGTCAGCAGCGCTCGGCGGCGCTCTGCATCAAGCTCGGCGAGGGCGAGATAATCTGCGACGAGGTCGGCGAACAGCCGGTCTACCTGCTCGACGATATTCTCAGCGAGCTCGACGAGGGCAGACGGCGCTATATCCTCTCGGGCATCAGACGCGGACAGGTCATCATCACAAGCTGCAGCGCCGATGTCGGCGGTGACCGCAGATTTCTTGTGCGCGGCGGAACATATACTCCTCAGTAGCTGTTATTTTTCGGTTGCTCGGTTTTGCTTTTCGCACTGCATCCCGCGCTGCGCAGAAAAGCTTTTCATCGGATTTCTCGTCAGACAAGCTGTTTTATCCGCACTCGTTTTATTCTCTGCCATCTTTCTTATAAGCAGTATTAAAGGCGGTGATGCAATGTATCTTCATCTCGGTGTCGGTAAGGTTATCCGGACAAAAGACATTGTCGGAATATTCGATATCGACAAAACGACGCTCGGTTCTGTTACTAAAGGTTTTCTGTCAAACGCCGAGCGCGCGGGCAAGGTTCATACCGTCGGCAATGACATACCGCGGTCGTTCACTCTCACCGAAAACGGTGAGGTATTCATCTCTCAGATCTCACCCGCAGCTCTTGCTTCCCGCGTCGACCGCGCGGAGTAGGGGTACGCGGAGTAGGGGTACGCGGCCTTTTGAAAAAGGCCTGGCGAAAACTTTATAATAGGGAGTCTTTCT
>URAP01000070.1 GCA_900545935.1 uncultured Eubacteriales bacterium | reverse complement strand
GGCTTGTACTCGGATCACCGACAAGCCTCTACTCTTATTTTAAAGTTTTGAGGGGGTGTACCCGCACCCCGTTCCGAATATTGCTTTACGGCTTGTACTCGGATTACCGACAAGCCTTTACTCTTATTTAAAAGTTTTGAGGGGGGTGCGGGGGGACTTTTTCAAAAGTCCCCCTGCGCGTCCCCGCGTACTTCGCGTCCCCCGCGCACTCCGCGTTCCCCATCGTCCCCACTTCGTTTAGGTGATAACTATGATTAGAGTATTACATTCTGTCAGCAATATGGACAGAGCGGGCATTGAGACGATGCTCATGAATTATTATCGTCGGATAGACCGCGACGTGCTGCAATTCGATTTTCTCGCGAACAAGCCGAAGCCCGGTGATTACGACGAGGAGATACGGAGCATGGGCGGTCACATCTACGTTTCCCCCGGCTTGAATCCCATACGCTATCCCGGCTATATAAAATATGTGCGGCAGATTCTCGCCGCAGACCGCGATATAGCAATTGTCCATGCACACAACGAGGCTATGGGCTACTATGCTCTGCGCGGAGCGGAGCGCGCGGGGATAAAGACACGTATAGCCCATGCGCACAACACACGCATCATCCGCGACTACAAATGGCCGCTCAAGATGGTGTGCAAGCTGCTGCTCCCTCATGCGGCTTCCGATCTCTGGGCGTGCGGGCGCGATGCCGGCATCTATTTTTTCGGCAGGCAGCGCTGGAATGCCTGTGGCATGGTAATGCGAAATGCGATAGATACCGCGCGCTTCCGATTTGACCCCGAGGTGCGTGCCGCCATTCGTGCCGAGAATGGGCTCGGCGACCGAACTGTCATAGGTCATGTAGGGCGCTTTAATATGCAGAAGAACCACACCCGTCTGCTCGACATCTATGCGGCATATATGCGGCGCGATCCGAACTCGATCCTTGTGCTTATCGGCGAGGGCGAGCTTGAGGGCGCGATGCGTGAGAAGGCGCGTGCGCTCGGCATTGCGGACAATGTTCTGTTTGCCGGGCTGCAGAGCCGTGTCGACCGATGGTATCAGGCGATGGATGTATTCCTGCTGCCCTCACTTTTTGAGGGCTTGCCGGTTGTCGGCATAGAAGCGCAGGCATCGGGGCTTGCGTGCATCTTTTCGGATGCTGTTACCGATGAGGTCGTGCTCTCGCCGCGTGCGCTTCGCGTGCCGCTTACCGAGACAGACGACGGTTGGGCGCAGGCGCTGTTCACCCTTGCGCACGGCGATTTTTCCCGCGAGGCGGGCGCCGAGGTCGTCCGTGATGCCGGCTACGACATCGTGTGCGAGGCACAGCGAATACAGCAGCTCTATCTTGAAAAGAGCAGACGCTGAGCGCACAAGCGCGTGGCGCGATACGGTGATACACGGCACGCGTCTCGATTTTCCGCGCCGCATATCCCGGCACGGAGCATTCCGATATTTATTTTTATTGGCTGCATTATATTCGGATCGGTCAAAGGAGCGAACAAGGTATGGCGGAGAAAAAACGACTTAGCTATATAGACGCCGCTAAGGGACTTGCGGTGCTGCTCGTCATATTCGGGCACACCTTTCGCGAGTCGATGCGTGCCGATTTTGTATGGTGCGACGTGTCGTATGTTATCGTTTACCGCTTTCATGTTTCGCTCCTGTTTTTGCTTTCCGGTCTCGGCTACGGGCTTGCCGCGCAGCGGTACCGTGAGCAGACACCCGGCGAATTTCTGCGTCGTAAGGCGCGCTCGCTGCTGCTGCCGTGGCTGTCGTATTCGGTGCTGATGTACCTTGTATTCGCGCTTATTTGGGCTGTTTTGCCGCTGCGCGGAATGCTCTCGGGCAGCGCCTATGCGCTCATCTCGCCCGGGCGGTATCTGCTTGATATGCTGGGCAACGAAAACCCGTACTGCTTTCACGTTTGGTATCTGCAGACGCTGTTTCTGCTGACTGCGGCGGTATATTTCTGCGATCGTCTGCTCTCCCCTCGCGCCTCGCGTGCGGTTCGTATCACGGCGGTGCTGCTTATTCCGCTGCTGTACGAGCTTTTCTGCCACGGATGGGTGTGGACGGGAAAGGCATTTATGCAGAAGGCGGTATTCTTCCTTGTCGGAACGCTGCTCCCGGAGCGGGTGATACGCGAGCACTCCCGTGCGTTTGCCGCTGCCGGTATCGGATGCGGCGCGCTGACGGTGCTGCTCATCTATTCTCCGTTTGATTTTGACCCGTACGCCGCCCGACTGACCGGAATACCGACCTTCTATCTCGAAAATGCGGCAGTTCTCGGTCTGTGTCTCGGCATAACCGCATTCATGGCGCTGCTTTGCCGCCGTGCGGAGCAGCGGGGGACGGAGCTGCGGCTTGTCCGCTTCGGCAGGCAGACGTTGCCGTATTATCTCTACCACCAGCCGTTCTGCTGTGCCTTTCTCGGGCTTTTGCTGTACGAGAAGCTCGGCGTTCCGGCGCCTGCGGTCGTTATTATCTGCATGGCGGCAGGGCTTACGGTGCCTTATCTGCTTATTCGCCTGCTCGGCGGAACGCGCATAGGTGCGGCGGCTGAGCGCATCGGTCTGCCGATGGGCGCATCGCGTCGCATATCCGAGACGGAATCGGCGAACGGCAGCATATAGCCGTGCCGGCGGTGCGGCGGATATCGGACGGACTGCA
The DNA here is from genome assembly GCA_900545935.1 of uncultured Eubacteriales bacterium. Lineage (GTDB taxonomy): Bacteria > Bacillota > Clostridia > Oscillospirales > CAG-272 > UMGS911. The sequence continues at coordinate 3,462 of URAP01000070.1, read as the reverse complement.
CGGCTGACGGCAATAAACAATATCTGCGGCGATACGGCACAGCTTTTCGGGCAGCTGCCGCTTGACCGAGGCAGACGAAAATAATTCTATAGAAAATACAACCTGACGAAAAGGCGGCTTTCACGAGAGAACAGAGGCAACGAATATGGGGAATGCAACAGTATCGACCGCGCATGAAAAAAACAAGCGTGTCGTACTCAATATAATATCAAACCTCTCCTATGAGGCGGTAAAGATAGTATTCGGCTTTGTCCTGCCGCGACTTTATCTTGTCAACTTCGGCTCGGATGTAAACGGCCTTGACAGCACGATAAAGAATATTTTTGCCTATCTCGCGCTGCTCGAGGCGGGGGTCGGCTTGTCGGCGCAGTATTCTCTCTATCATCCGGTCGCGATCGGCGATACCGACAGAATAAACTCCATTCTCGCATCGGCTCGGCGCTTCTATCTGCGCTCGGGCATGATATATACGGCACTGACATTGCTGTTTGCCGTCGGCTATCCGCTCGTCGTGCGCACGAGTCTCGACTACTTTACCGTCTTTTCGGTGATATTGCTCTACGGCATTCCCGGCATAATTCTCTTCCTCTGGCGCGGCAAGTATAATGCCTTTCTCGAGGTCGAGGGCAAGAAATACATCCTTACGACACTGCAGACGGTCACTCTCATCATCTCCAATCTCCTGCGCCTTGTATTTCTGCTCATCTCGGACAATCTCATTCTCATTCAGGCGACCTACTGCGTTCCGTCGATCATTCAGATATTCTTCATCATCATATATGTCCGTCGGCACTACGGCTGGATAGACTGGCACGCAAAGCCCGATCACTCTGCGCTGTCGCAGAAGCGCTCGGTGCTTGTGCATCAGATATCCGGCTGCATCTTCTCGAATACCGATACGGTCATCATCTCGATAATGTGCGGCATGAACTATGCGAGCGTCTATGCCGTGTTCTCGCTGTTTTTCGCAAACTTTCAGAAGGTCGTTACCTCGTTCACGAACGGTCTTACCTTCAAATTCGGTCAGATGTTTCATACCGACTTCGAGCGCTTCAAGCGCGAATTCAGCCTCTACGAGACCGTCTATTATACCCTTTTATTTGCCGCATACACCATTCTCACAGCTTTTCTCATGCCGGTGATCAGGCTTTATACGAGCGGCATTGCGGATGCCGCGATATATGACAATACCGTCGCGCTGCTGCTGTTCGCCGCCGTCACCGCGCTGACCGGCACCGAGGCTCCGATGCTCCAGCAGCTCTATGTGGCGGGAAAATTCGACGATACACGTAATCAGGCGATATGGGAGATGGCTATCAACATCACAGTATCGATTATTGCAACATGGTGCTTCGGCCTTATAGGCTGCCTTATCGGAACGGTAGCCGCGCTGCTCTATCGCAATAATGCGCTCATTATCTACACCGCGCGTCGAATCCTCGACCGCAGCTGCCTGCAGCTGTACAAGAAGATAGCGGTCAACCTTGCGCTCGGCGCGGGCATAATAATGCTGCTCGGCACCGACAGCTGCGAGGCGACGAGCTATCTGCACGTCATTCTCACCGTTATACCGAATGCGCTTTGGATTGCGGCTGTGTTCATAGCGGTCAATGTGCTTATCAACCTGCGCGAGTGCATCGCATTTGTTCGCGCACATCGCCGCCGCGCGTGACGGTCGGGTGCCGATGCGATACGGTACGATGTGATGCAATGCGATACGAGACGCTACGGAAACACTTTGATACTCGGCGCATGATGATCGAAATATAACGTCCGCTGCGGCGGACAGGCTGACGGAAAGGAGGAAATGGAATGAGAGAGAGCAAGGAAAATCGGCGCGGCGGAGAAGAGCCGCGGGCGGAAGGTGCCGGCAGCGGCTTCGGAAAGACCGGCAGCGCCTCAAGCGTTGCTTCGGATGCTGCTTCGGGGGATGCTTTGAATGTCGCTTCGGGTGCAGCTCCCGGCAGCTCCTCGGACGCTGCGGGCGGTGATTCTAACGGCATTGTGAGCGGTGCTTCACGAACCGAAGAAAAGCTGAGTCATGCCCGCGCGGCGCAGCTTGCGCAGATAGCCGCGCTGCCGAACGCCGCCGCACGTGCCGAGGCTGCGAAGCGCGAGCGGATGCCGAACCGCGCCGCAGAGCTGTCCCGTCAGAGCACGACGGACAGCGTCAGGAGACGTGACCGTGTATGGACGGGACGTGCGGCGCGCGCCGCGAGCGACTGCCCGGTCATATTAAAGCTGATGTTCGTGCTTCTCCTTGCCGTCTCGGCGCTCGGCGAATGGAATAAGATAAATACCGTGCTCGGCGGACTGCCGAAGATAATCACCGCAGGCATCATCCTCTCGGCGCTTGTCTATGCCATCATCCGACCGAATCTTCAGCGTGTGCGCGAGCTGCTGTCTCCGACGCTGCTGTACCTCGGGCTTATCGTCTTTTTGCTGATATGGTCACTCGTCATATGGATATTTGACTTTTCGGATATGTCGTCGATGATACGCGGCGGATCGAAGATGGTCTTTCAGACCGTCTCAATGCTTACGGCGGTATCGGCGGTCTACATGTTCGGGATAGAGGCTATCGACCTCTTTGCGCTCGGCATCGGTGCGGCGAACGGGCTTATCATGTTGCTCGAGATACCGAATTACGGGATAGTCGAAAGCATCCGTTCGCTCATTAACTGCATCACAACCTTCGGCGGAGCCGAGGGGTATGCGCGCAGTCTTGAGATCCACGATCTGACCTTTGTTTTCGGTCAGCTGCTGCTTTACTATGCGGTCTTTGCACCGACCGAAACGGAGGATCAGCGGCGGCACCGCAGACGCTATATACTGCTTACCGGTTTCTTCTTTATCGTCGGTATGAAGCGTATAGCCATCCCCGCAGTTGTGCTGTTTGCATTGATCGGACTGCTGCTGCGCAAAAGGCAGCGCCTGACGAAATTCTTTATATTCCTCGGCTTTGCATGGACCGCATTCTTCCTGCTCTACATCTACGGCGTGCGGACGGGAATAGTATCCCGTCTGTTCGGCACCCTCGGCATCGACATGATGGGGCGCGAATATCTCTGGCAGCTTGCCAATCGCTGCTATACCTTTTCTCCCGCCTACATGGGTCACGGCTTCGAGTATATCGACACGGTGGTGGGACAGTGGTATCAGGAGGGGCTGCTCAAGGTCGCATATGCCTTTCACAACGATATTCTGAAGGTCTTTGTCGAGATAGGCTTCCCCGGGCTGATGGGATGGGCGCTGTCGCAGTATGTTGCATATCCCGTATTTTGGGTAAAATACGCCGACACGCGCACTGCGCTGCTGTACGTATGCGAGCTCGGCTATATGACCGTCTCATACCTCACCGACAATACCGCATTTTACTTCTGGTGTACGATGGCGCTGCGTCTCGTCACCCTCGCATATGCTGTCTCACGCAGGCGGGAGGTGCAGGAGCCGAAATGGCAG
>URAP01000069.1 GCA_900545935.1 uncultured Eubacteriales bacterium | reverse complement strand
TGCGCCCGATTTCGCCGCACGACGTACGCTTGTACGCCTTGCGCGACGAAATCGAGTGCTCCAAACAATTTTATCTCTCCCCGTTTTCGGAAAGGCTGAAAAAGCGCAGACCGAAAATCGCCCGAACCGAAAGAGCGCCGACCATCCGGTCGGCGCTCTTTCGCAATATGTTACGGTGACTGCGGAAAATTACAGCAGATCCTCAAAATCGTTTTCGTCAATCGAGAACTCCTTGCCGAGCAGGCGATGCGAAATTACGGTAAGGGTGCTGAGCAGCATTACAAATGTTCCTATAACGCTGAGCGCGATAACAAGGATATGGCTCTTTTTCATATGCGTATTCCTCCTTCGGTCCCGAGATTATCGGGGCTGTTTCTTTTGATTTTATGGGTTGTCGTCTTATCAAACGGGGCATGGCGTATAACAAGCGTATCCATACGCTTATAACGCGGAAAGCCCTCATTTATCTTTTCTATCTGACCGCGCAGATACTCGGCGGCATCATCGCGCGCAAGCAGCTCCTCATCCGGCAGGATAGAGGCGGTTATGTGACCCTCGGGGTCGCGGAATACAAGGCAGTCACTTACGCCCTTGATTTCCGAGAGATGTATCTCAAGCTCCTCAGGGAATATCTTCTTTCCGTTTTCCGCTACTATCATACTCTTTGTGCGTCCGGTAATGCGGTACGCGCCGTTTTCCTTGCGCTGCGCAAGATCGCCCGTGCGGAACCATCCTCCGTGCAGAACCTCGGCAGTCGCCTCGGGATTATGATAATAGCCGAGCATGACGTTATTGCCCTTAACCTCCAACTCACCTATGCCGTTCTCATCCTCATTGACAAGACGGGCACGAACGCCGGCGATCGGGAATCCGACATCATCCGGATTCTGATAATCATCGGTATGCATCATGCACACCGGCGAGGTCTCGGTAAGTCCGTAGCCGACAAATACGGAAAAGCCGTAGGACTGAAAGGCGCGGAAAATTTCCCTCGGCAGCGGAGCCGCACCGCAGAGAAATGCGCGGAGATGTCCGCCGAACACCTTGGCAATAGGCGAAAACAGTCTGCGTCTCATTGCGTCGGTCGCGCCGCGCGCGAGCATAGTCTGAGCACGGTATATCGCCTTACCTCCGCGAAGATTTCCGTATGTGCTCTGGATCTTCTTATAGAACGAGCTCATCATCAGCGGTACAACAACGAGAACCGTAGGCTGGAATATCTGCATATCCTTCATCAGCGTACGCAGCGAGCCGCAATATGCAATAGATGCGCCGGAGAAGAAAAACGAGAGGAAGCCTGCAACGCATTCATAGGTATGATGAAGCGGAAGCACCGACAGCGCGCGGTCATTTTCATAAACACGGATAACGCGCAAAGCCTGCATGACATTACTGCAGATATTGTACTGCGAGAGCATTACTCCCTTTGATGCACCCATAGTGCCCGAGGTATAGAGCAGCACGCCGAAATTAAAGGGGTTGAGCTGATAATCATCGTACGATGTATCTCCCTCGGCGATCCTTTCCTTTCCGGAGGCGACAAGCTCTTCAAGCTCCGAAAATTTGACCGTCGGTACTGAGAGTCCTGCGGTATCGACCGCCGTCGAAACTCCGTCGCCGTGAATTAGCATCGCAGCGCCGGAATCCTCCATTACGTAGGAGAGCTGCTCGCCGTTATATTCGCGGTCGACCGGGACGATTATGCCGACGCCGCTGCAAACGGCAAGATAGGTCAGCGCCCACTGATAGCAGTTCGCGCCCATAACAGCGATCTTCTCGCCGCGCATACCCCTTGCGGTTAACTCGGCAGCGAGCGCGCGGATATCCTCACCCACCTCGGTATATGTTTTCACATACACCGTCTCGCCGTCGCGGCTGAGAAACGCGGGATTGTCGGCGAAGAGCTCGCAGCTCGTCTCAACCATGTCGCGTATCGAAGAAATATCTCGAATATTATATACCTTACTCATTATTAACTGTCCTTTCAGATATGAGCGGCGCTCCGGTGCGTCATGACAACCGATAGCAAACACCGCTACATGTAATATGGTATATTACTAACGCTATTATGCACTCGCGGGGCTTTGTTGTCAAGGATAAACACACAGAGTTTACAACATATTAATCAAAATAGAACAGTACCGTGATTAATCGGTATGACATCGCAGAGCCTCCCCCGATGCCGAGAATTACAATTGCGGCAGCATCCGGGGCTGCCACATTAAGCTCTGCTTAAATTTTACCACAAATCGCGGGCAAAAGCAATACAAAATGCAAAAAATGGTTGATGATTTCGGCATTTTGCTCGACATTTTTTCATGCAGCAGTACAGCTAAAAAGATTATTCTTTTCTTTCCGGCGAAACTGTGCTATAATTAAAGACACGAAAGTGCGAGCGCGGCTCGCCGAGCAAAAAACAAAGGCGGTGAACGCTATGCAGAAGAACGATCCAATTACGGTATGTGCCGAGCCGGGCTATGAAGCAGGAGCGCGGCAGCTTGCCGAGACGCTCTGCCTCGACCTTTCGGCAGAGCCGGCTGCGGGTGCACTCAGACTTACGCTCGGCACTGACGGACTCAGTCTCGGCGACGGCACCGTCAGCCTGCGCGGCGATCTTTCGGCACTGGCGGGACGCATACAGCCGAGGCGGCTGCGCGAGGAATATGTCGTTCGCGCCGTCTGCGGAAAAGGCAAGGTCGGCGGAGAACGCGTGATAGACGCTACGGCGGGACTCGGTGAGGATTCGTTTTTGCTCGCCGCTGCGGGATACGAGGTCGAGCTGTACGAGCGCGACCCGATAATTGCCGCGCTGCTCGCCGATTCGCTTGAGCGTGCAGCCGTAGGGGGAATGGGCAGCATCGCAGAAAAAATGCACCTGCACCGCGAGGACAGCATCGCCGCCATGCAATCGCTTGACTATATGCCGTTCGCTGTTCTGCTCGACCCGATGTTTCCCGAGAGGCAGAAAAGCGGCTCGGTCAAAAAGAAATTTCAGCTGCTCGGCAGGCTCGAAGCACCATGTACCGACGAGATGGAACTGATGAATGCGGCACTCGCGGCAGCCCCGAAAAAAATCGTTATTAAACGGCCGCTGCACGGTCCGTATCTCGCGGGAATTACCCCGTCACATTCATATAGCGGCAAATCTATCCGCTACGATTGCATTCCGGGAGGCTAAAAAAGCGCAGACCGAAAATCGCCTCTGCCGTACGCTTGTACGCCTTGCGCGACGAAATCGAGTGCTCCAAACGATTTTATCTCTCCCCGTTTTCGGAAAGGCTGAAAAGCGCAGACCGAAAAGACAAACAGGCAGAATATGCCGATTAAAGAATGAACAACTATTAAAAAGGCGGTATAAGTATGACAGACAAATGGCTATGCCCCGTCTGCGGCGGCATTCTGACACCGGACGGCGGCAGCTATCGCTGCGACGAGGGGCACTGCTATGACATAGCAAAAAGCGGATACGTCAATCTCATCCGCTCGAACAAAAGCCTGCACGGCGACGACCGCGATATGATACGGGCGCGCAACCGATTTCTCGATTGCGGTTACTACGCGCCGCTGCGTGATGCGCTGTGTGAGGTGCTGCGCGAGACGCTCGCGGGCACAGAAGCGCCCGTCTGTCTTGATGCAGGATGCGGGGAGTGCTACTACACGGCAGCCATGCACAATGCGGTTGGCGGCGAGATGCTCGGCATCGACCTTTCACGCGACGCGCTGATAATCGGTGAGAAGCGCCGTGCGGGACTTGAGCTTGCCGTGGCAAGCGTAAATGCGCTCCCGCTCGGAGACGGAGTGACGGATGCGGTAATATCGGTGTTTGCGCCGTTGTGCGCTGATGAATTTCACCGCGTGCTGAGGCAAGACGGAAGCCTTATCCGAGTCATACCGCTCGCCCGCCATCTATGGGGGATGAAGGAGGTACTGTACGAGCATCCGTACGAAAACGCCGAGGAGCGCGACGCACCCGAGGGCTTTCTGTCGCTCGGCATGCGCCGAGTCGAATATACCGCAGAGATAGACGGCGAGCATATCGGCGACCTATTCTCCATGACACCGTATTTTTACCGCACCGACCGTGCGGGGCGGGAAAAGCTCGCGGCGCTCGCTTCGCTCAGCACAGAGCTTGCATTCGGCATACTTACGTACAAAAAGCAATGATCAAGAAGAAGCACTGCGTCGCAGCAGAAACAGCTCGCATTTCAGGCATTGCGACAGAACAAGCGTCATGAAGCATCATCAAATCCGAATCGGCGCAAAAAAACATCGCGGCAGCATATAAAGCAAAGCATCGGAGCCTCCCGGCGGAACAGCCGAGATGTCCGATGCTTTTTCTATCATTAAATTATATCACCGTGAGCTGCCGGATATACAAAAAACTAATTCGTCCCCGTGCCGTCAAAGACCGGCAGCATCTCCTCGGTCGCCGAGTCAAGCCCCTGAAGATAATAGCTTTCTATGCCCGATCGCTCGAGATATTCCGCTGCGCGATCGTACTCCTGCTGCGTTATCCTACGCCCGAGCTCGGGATACTCGATCTCTATACCGGGGATAGGGGTATACTGCGCCATCAGACTGAAAATAAAGTCCTGCGGCAGCTGTGCAAGCATGTCGATAACGCCGCGCGTATTCTTGCCCGCACCGGGCAGCACAAGATGACGAACAAGCGTTCCTCGCGACAGTATACCGTCGGAGTCGAGCTGCGGCTCGCCGGTCTGACGCAGCATCTCGCGGATGGCATCGAGCGCGATATCGGGATAATCAGGAGCGTGCGAGTACTCCTCCGCCAACAAGGAGGAGGAGTACTTCATATCCGGCATATACACCGATACAAGCCCTTCGAGCCGCCGCAGCGTCTCCACGCGCTCGTATCCGCTGCTGTTCCAGACGACCGGAACCGGCAGCACTGGATCGAGCGAGCGGGCAATAACATCCGCAAAGTGCGTCGGAGTAACAAGGTTTATATTATGCGCGCCCGCGTCTATCAGCCGCATATACAGTTCCCGCAGCCGCTGAGGGGTCACGGTCACCGCATCCGCGCGAGCCGAGAGATGCTCCGCACCTCCGGAAATATCACGATTCTGACAGAAAACACAATGCAGAGAGCAGCCGGTGAAAAAGACCGCGCCCGAGCCGCGCGTGCCGGTAATAATAGGCTCCTCTCCGAAATGAAGCGCAGCACGAGTCACACTCGCCTCGGCTCGCTCACCGCAGCAGCCGACCGTCTGACTGCGATCCGCGCGGCAGCACCGAGGACATAGAGTACATTCCATATCAGCTACTCTTTCCCTTGGAGAAATTGATCATTTTTTTATACAGCATCAGCTGCTGACGGTACTGTGTTTCCGCCTTGTCCTTACCCTTGAATATCGAGTTTTCCGAAGCCTGAAGCACACACAGCAGCGTATCCTCCGGCAGAACATCGGTTGCATTGAAGAACTGAGCAAAAGGAGTCTCTGAGAACACTATCGAGCTATCGTCATAGGCACAGTCGGGAATCTTGTCCGCATCAAAAAGATCCGCGAGCGGAACTATCGCGCCGCTGTCAAGGATATTGTCGTACTGAGCGCGGTCGACAAGCAAAATGACATACTCGCCGGACATCATCAGTTCCGTAAAGGTAGTCTTATTGCTGCCGAGCGCCTTTGCGTCATAAACGAATACGCTCGACTCCTCCTCCGCCTTAGCCTCTGCCTCGGCGACCTGCTCATCGGTCATAAGCGAGACGGTCTCGAGCTGAACGAGCTTTTTGCCGTCGGCATTGAAATCGCTCGGCAGAACGCTGCGAAAAGCAATCTCAAGATCACGGGTCTCGTTGGCAGTCAGCACCGCCGGTCCGCCATACAGAATGACAGCATCCGGCTTCTCCTTGGCCAGCATCTGCGCAGTCAGCACCGAGAAAACGGTAACGAAAAATACCACAGCGAGCGTGACCCATTTATAATGGTACCAATAGTTATCAAGCCATTTATAAGCCTTGTTTTGCTTAATTCTTTCAAGCATGCGAGCCTCCGAGGACAAACGGCATATCAGCCAAGCAATTATAGATAAATGTTACAACAAAAATATGTCGGCAGTTGGTACAGATATATAATATGATATTAACATTATGGGGAGTCTAAAATCGTCCGGACCGAAAAAGCAAAAACAGAGTTAAAATGACGGAGCTTTAGTATAATCATTATTTTGATTATGGGGTCGGAATCCTGACGGA
>URAP01000068.1 GCA_900545935.1 uncultured Eubacteriales bacterium | reverse complement strand
GGCAGATACCCCGCGCACATACGGCAGACTCCAGTCGTAGCCGTAGCACGGCACACCCATAAAAATTTTCTCCGCCGGCATCTCGGTGAGCGCGTATTCGACCACCACGCGCACCTTATCGAGCGGCGCAACAGCCATGGGCGGACCGTATCTGTACCCCCACTCGTATGTCATGAGCGTCGAATAGTTTGCCGCCGCACCGAGCTCCGAGTAATTATGTGCCTCGTAGAGCAGTCCCGGCTGCTCGGCATAGCTCTTCGGTGCGAGCGCTATCCACACGCGTATACCGCGCGCGTTCGCCGCCTCGGTCAGTGCCGAAACAAATGCGGCAAAGGCATCGGTGTCGGTGGCAAATACATACTCAAAGTCGACATCTATCCCGTAGTACCCAAGCTCTTCCGCGCGTGCGATAAGGCGCGATATCAGCGTCCCGGTCGCCTCGGGGCTTGTAAACAGCGCATTCGACAGCTGATTTGAAAAGCTGCCCTCGCTTGTCAGCGTCGATATCATCATTATCGGCGCGGTACCGTACTCACGGCAGAGCCCGAGCAGCCGCTCCTCATTCTGCGGCTCGAGCAGCTCCCCCTCGGACGTAAAGCCATATGTAAAAACAGTGAGATAGCTCATGTACGGCAGAACGCTGCGCAGAAGCGCCTCGTCGACATTGGTATATGTATATCCGTTCGTCTCGAGCTGTCCGCGCCGCTCGCCCTGCACCGACAAAACTATCACCTGACCCGGGTATATCTCCGTTCTGCCGCCGAGCGCGGGATTGAGGCGGTAGATCGCAGGGAGCGTCATACCGTTTGCGCTCGCAATGCCGTACAGCGTCTCTCCATCGTCCACCGTTACAGTACGCTCCGGGCGAATTATTACCACCGCCTGACCGAGTGCCGGCTCGCCCGATGCCGCGCCGTTTACCGAGCGCAGATAGCCCTCGTCAACGCCTACCCTATCCGCTATCGCTGCATAGCTGTCCCCTTCGGATGTAATGTATATCTCCATAGTGCGTCCTCGCTTTCATGGTTTTCGCATTATTTATATGCCGCCGCGTTGCCTAATATTGCGATGTCGGGCAGAGGAATATGCGGACACTCAAAGTTTACATATCATTCACACTTATTTAGCCGTGCAGGTTTGTAAAAAACGTCGGCTCGTGCTACAATTGCAGCAGGAAGCTATTCGGGAGGAAGATATTTGAATACCGATAATAATAAAAACACAGCCGCCGCGCGGGAGCACGCAGCTCCGCCGGGCATGCCGAACGGCAGAGTTTCCGCACAGCCAAGAGGGATAAGCGCGAGGAGTTCATCGCCGCCCGGTAAGATAGACAGCGGAAGCTCGATGCCGCCGGATGACGAGGCGCAGAATGAGACGAGCCGCAGCTCGCCGTCGCGGCGTGAATATGCATTTGCGCTGATAACGGCGCTGCTGTTCACGGCGGTAAACAGCATAGGTCTGAGCTATATATACACCTATTATGCGGGAGACATCGAGCATCAGGTGCTGCCGGTGGTGACCTACTACCTGATACAGGCGCTCAGTGCACTGCTGCCCTACCTGCCGCTTGCGGTCTCGCTGCGCAGCGTTTATATCAGGGGGGCAAAAAAAAGCATTCCGCTGTTCATCATCTCCGCCGTCGGGCTGATGATGCCGTATATTTCGCCGCCGCTGCTCGAGCTGCTGCTCGGCGCCGGATCGAATATTAAAAGCTATCTCGGATATATCGGGCTGTGGCTGTTCGATCTGCTCGTATATGCCGTTTCGCTGCTTACCGTTCCGCTGATAGGAAAGCACGGCGAACGTGCGGCGGACAGTCGGAAAAAGCGCGGGAAGCGCACAAGTCGAAGCGCGGCACCGGAGCAGCCACACCGCGATAGGACCGTCTCCGTAAAGCGTCAGTCAATGCCGGCGCAGCAAGGCAGTCATATTACGTCTGCAGCGCTCGGTGCAATGCGTCGGCGCGCAGGTATCGAGGCTGACGGCGGTCAAAGCACTGACGGCATCGCCGAAGACAAAGGTCGCGGCAAAAACGCACAGTGCTCAAGCAATTACGAGACAAACGGCAGCAGCGGAAAGAAGAGCGCAGACGCAAGAGGCACGAGAAGCCTCTTCTCCCGCAGCGGAAATAGCTCCGGCACCGACAAAGTGCCCCACAGCACGAAGTGCCGAAGACTTGCAGAACATCTCGGCGCGGGTATCCCCACGGCACTGCGCCGCAGCATGACCGCCTCGGCGGTGATAAAGCTGTCGATCGGACTTATAACCGAGATCTACTATGCCGTGCTGTTTTTTTACAGTCTGGCAAACGAATACTACCGCGCGCCGTATACAAGCGAGCTGCTGATAATGGCAGGACTGTTTTTGCTGCAGGCTGCATATGCGCTCGCCGGCAGGCTGATAATGAATATATCGGTCAAAATGCTCGACAAAAGCAAAATAGGAAAGGAAGAAGAATAATGAGCGTTATCAAGATCACAAAGGACAATTTTGAAGCAGAGGTAGTCGAAGCCGAGGGCAAGGTTCTAATCGACTTTTGGGCTACATGGTGCGGACCGTGCATGATGATGAAGCCGATAATTGAGGAGCTTGCAGAGGGCGACGCGCCCTGCCGCATCTGCTCGATAAATGTCGATGATGAGCCGGAGCTTGCCATGAAGTTCGGCATCATCAGCATCCCTACACTTGCGGTATTCGTGGGCGGCGTTGAGAAGAAGCGCTCGGTCGGCGCGATATCGCGCGAGGCTGTGCTGAACCTTATCGAGGAGGCGTGACCTTGACTGCACCGAAAATCCGTCTGAACGAAAACGAGGATGTGGTGCGTGCGGTAAAGGAGGGGCTGCGCCGAACCGGCGGATACTGCCCCTGCCGTACGCAGCGTACCGAGGAGTACAAGTGCATATGCGAGGAATTTCGCCGTCAGATAGCAGACGAAAATTTTGAGGGCTACTGCCACTGCATGCTGTACTACAAGGAAAAGCAGCATCCGGGCAAGACCTGAGCATGCCGGCATGCCTCGATGCACCGCGCAGATACATGACGCATGCATCGCGCATTGCTTACAATACCGACAGAACAACAGCTAAGCGACCGAATCGAGAGATACTCCCGACTCGGTCGCTTAATTGATTTTATTTCGTAGAAAATGCCGTGCCATTCTCAATTTCATCGAGATATTATTCTCGGTCAAATAGGATCAAAGCAATATATTACGCTTATCAGACATGAAAGCGGCGCGCCATTGCAGCCGCGAGCCGCCGCAGCTCCTCATGCGACTCCGAATAGTCGGGCATGTAGTTCTTGACATGCCGCCAAAAGCGTTCACCGTGGCTCATTTCGCCGACGTGACACAGCTCATGGACGACCACCGAGTCGACCGCCCGAGGCGAAGCGAGCATCAGGCGCCACGAATAGCTTATCCTATCATCTCCGCGCTTATTGTGCGTGCAGCTGCCCCACTGTTTTTTTGCGCCGGAGAGCGAAACAGGCGGGCAGTCCATGCCCATATCCGCAGCAATAATGCGCGTTCGCTCGGTCAGGTACTGCCTGCCCGCCGCAGCATATATACCCGCGAGCGCGCGCTCGACCTCTATCGGCTCAAGCCCCGCAGGCAGGATGAATGCACTGCCGTCAAAGCAGCCCGCACGGCAGGAGACAGGCAGCAGCATGGTCTGCGGCAGATCTGACTTTACGCCGAATGTGCGCGAGGCGGCTTTTCCGTGCCTGCCGCACATATCGGCGGATGTATCCGAGTCGGCAGTTTTGAACGATGCGGCGGCGGTCTTGAGCGACGAGTCTGCATTCTTCGCGGAGGCAAGGGCATTTTCACCCGCGACAGAAGCCAAGGCATTGCCGAGATCATCCGATGCGGCGATTATCGGATAGTCTGCTCCGAGCAGCGGCGCACTGTATCCGTAATCGAGCGTATAATAAGAGCGAGCCTCATCGAGTCCCGCACGCTCCGCGAGCGCACGCAATATCAGCTTGCGTTTGCTCTCGACAAGCTGCCGAATAAACTCCTCCGACACACCGCGCGGAGAGCGGACCTCGACCTCGCCGTCGCGCGAGATACGTATACTGACATTCTTCACCGCCTTATCGGAATATACGAGCCGATAGCTCAGCGGCTTTTCGCCGTCCTCCGCACGCGCCGCACACGGCATATATCCGCTGTGCTGAAAGCACACATCCGTTTTCTTCATATCCGTTATCGCCGCCGCGGCAGTTACTCCCTCTTCTTTTTTTCATATTTCAGATGCATTCGCTGATTACGATATCACATTTTTCGGCGAACCACAGCCATGCTCCGACCGTCCGTGTGGGAAAGCGACCGAATCACACGCCCATCAAGGCGCCGATTTTTCGCCTCAAAAAACACATCACGGAGCGAGCCGCGCGGGTTCGCTCCGTGAATATGAATCATATTAACCGATAAAATTTCGATAGAATTCAACCGATTACTTAGCTGCCTTAAGACGAGCCTCGAGGCCGTTAAGCTCCTCGATAAGCTCTGCGGGAACTCTGTCGCCGACGGTCTTGTAGAACTCGCGGATGTTCTCGATATCCTCGAGCCACGAAGCGGTATCAACGCGGAGCAGCTCACGGATAGTATCGGTAGAAACACCCTCAAGACCCTCAACGTCGATATCCTCGGGCTTCGGAACATAGCCGATAGGAGTGAGCTCAGCATCAGCCTTGTCCTCGCAGCGGTCAAGAATCCACTTAACTACGCGCATATTCTCGCCGTAGCCGGGCCAAATGAAGTGACCCTCGTCATCGGTACGGAACCAGTTGACGTGGAAGATCTTAGGCGGATTCGGGATATTCTTGCCCATGTCGAGCCAGTGCTGGAAGTAGTCGCCCATATCGTAGCCTACGAAAGGACGCATAGCCATAGGATCGCGGCGAACTACACCGACAGCGCCTGCTGCAGCCGCGGTAGTCTCGGAAGCCATGATGGAGCCGACGAAGGTGCCGTTCTGCCAGCTGGTGGACTGATATACGAGAGGAGCGGTCTTTGCACGGCGTCCGCCGAAGATAATAGCGGAGATCGGAACGCCGGCGGGATCGTCAAACTTAGGCGATACGCAGGGGCAGTTCTTTGCAACAGAGGTGAAACGGGAGTTCGGATGAGCGCCGCAGGTGGACTTATCCTTCTTGTCATACTTGGTATAATCCCACTTGTTGCCCTTCCAGTCAATAGCATTCTTCGGAGGATTGTCGTTAAGGCCCTCCCACCAAACGGTATTGTTATCGAGGTCATGAACAACATTCGTAAAGATAGTATCACGCTTGGTAGTAGCAAGAGCGTTGGGGTTGGACTTTTCGTTGGTGCCGGGAGCAACGCCGAAGAAGCCGTTCTCGGGGTTGACAGCCCACAGTCTGCCGTCCTTGCCGACGCGGAGCCAGGCGATATCGTCGCCTACGCACCAAACCTTGTAGCCCTTCTTGCGGAATACCTCCGGCGGAATGAGCATTGCGAGGTTGGTCTTACCGCATGCGGACGGGAATGCAGCGGTCACATACTTGGTCTCACCGTTCGGGTACTCAACACCGAGGATGAGCATGTGCTCTGCCATCCAGCCCTCCTTACGACCGAGGTAGGAGGCGATACGGAGTGCGAAGCACTTCTTGCCGAGCAGCGCGTTGCCGCCGTAGCCGGAGTTGACGGACATAATGAGGTTTTCCTCCGGGAAGTGCGCGATATAGCGCTTGTCGGCGTCGAGCTCGGCCTTGGAGTGGAGACCCTTGACAAAGTCCGGCGAATCGCCGAGCGCTTCATAGACCTTCGTGCCGACGCGCGTCATGATCGCCATGCAGCAGACAACATAGATCGAGTCGGTGATCTCAATGCCGTACTTGGCAAACGGCGAGCCGATCGCGCCCATCGAATAGGGAATAACATACATTGTCCGGCCGCGCATGCACCCGGCATAGATATCGTGCAGCTTCGCCTTCATCTCGTCCGGCGCCATCCAGTTGTTCGTGGGGCCGGCGTCCTCTTCCTTTTTGCAGCAGATGAACGTGCGTCCCTCGACGCGGGCAACGTCGTTGAGCGCGCTGCGGTGGTATACGCAGCCCGGCAGCTTTTCCTGATTGAGCTTGATGAGCTCGCCGGTGATATACGCCTCGCGGCGCAGCTCCTCGAGCTGCGTTTCCGTGCCGTCCGCGTCTACGCGCGTAAGGCGGGTGGCGATGAAGTCGCCTTCGCTGTCGGCCAGAGAGACCAGCATGCTGTCGCCGAAGGGAAGAACCGCGTTGG
>URAP01000067.1 GCA_900545935.1 uncultured Eubacteriales bacterium | reverse complement strand
CTGTCATTCACTACCGCTCGCTCGGCTGCGGCTTCGCCTTGCCTACCCCCTACACAGAGGAGACTTTCGCGTGCGGAATCTGCACTTTGCATTATCAGCGTAATTCACACCTAACGCGCCGCCGCATCACTTTATATCAACATCCACCCCGTTGACCTCAACGCCGGTCTCGGCGCGAATAAGGATATACTTGACCCCGTCGATAGTGCGAGTCTCAACAAGGTCGCTACGGTCGGGGCTGACCTTTACCACGACCTCGGGTGTCTTTACCTCGAGCCGCTTCGTACTGATAACATTCCCCGGGCAGAGCCGCGCGTGCTCGCCGAACTCCTCGACATAGCGCTGCTCAAAGGTCTCGATCTTCTCCTCGGGCACATTGCACTTGCCGAGCAGGTCGTGCATGACCGACCTTGTTATCATAAGCGGCTCCTCGACCTTATTCTCCTTCTGCTCCTCGATAATATCGCACACAAGGTCGCGCACACCGCTGACGACCTCATAGCTGCATTCCTCGCCGACCGCCTCACGCAGCACCGAATCAAACGTAGCCTTCTGCTCTGCGGGCGGCATGGGCGCGGCGCAGCCGAAAACCGAGCTTGTAAATGCCTCGCGGCTCTCCTTGATGTTCTTTGTGTAGCAGACGGCGTTGTAGATGTTCGCGCAGCGATTATCAAAGGTCGGGAACATAAACCCGAGCTCGGGCGCGGCTATCACCGCATTCGATGCAATAGTACGGAAAGCATTCTCGTTTGCATTGTAGCCGAGCGCGGCGCGCGTCAGCTTCATCGGGCAGACCGAGCATATTATGTAAGAAAATACGGTGTCGGAATCCTCGCGGCGGCTGCCGTCGCCCGCATACGAATAAACATCGTACTTGTCGTAGGCAAGCAAAATGAGATATCCGGCATCGAAATGCGTGGATGAAATGATGCTCTCGTACAGCGCATGAACATCCTCGTCGGAGGCAATGGCGGTATCGCGCAGCTTCATAAGTCTGTTATGCTCCGCGCCGTCCACTACCTGCTGATTTGTAAATGCAACATCGAAAATATTCTTTCCGTTAGCTCCCGAAATGGACTTTTTGAGCAAGCCGAGAATGAATTCGATCTCGTCCTCGCTCATCAGTCCGAGCGATTGGTCGAACTCGGCAACAATCTCGTTTTTATCGTTGACATAGCAGCCGCGAACGCGGGAGATGCTTGTCTTGTCGGATTTGTATCTGCGGCGGATTTCCGCAAGCTCTTTATCTGTCATTTTATAATCCTTTCATATACGTCAAGGCACACACCAAGACAACGGCACCGAGCGAAAGTCAAGCGGGCACCGGTCAATGTGCGATTCGGTGCGAATAGGGGGTACTTTCACGAAAGCACCCCCTATGAATTATGCTTTTACTAAAGCGGCATCAAGCGCGCAGAGCAGCTGCACCGATGATGCCTGCCTCATTACCGAGCTCGGCGATCTTGATGAGAGTACGGCGCGGGCTGTTGCTCGAATAGATCCTCATTCCGATCCTCGGGAGGAGCATATCGAGCAGGCGATCCTTCTCGTTCGAGATTCCGCCGCCGATGGAAAGCACCTCGGGGCAGAAAATGTTGATGATATTGATGATTCCGACAGCGAGGTACTCGATGTACATATCAATGACCTCGGCAGCGACCATATCGCCCTGACGCATTGCGTTAAATGCGGTTCTGCCGTTGACGTTGGCAAGGTTGCCCTCGCACATCTCCCACATGACGGTGTCGGGATTGCGCTCCATTGCCTCGCGGGTCGACTTGATGAGCGCGGTAGCGGAGCTGTACGCCTCCCAGCAGCCGTTAAGACCGCAGGAGCAGGGATTTCCGTTCGCTACGATCATCATGTGACCGAGCTCTGCGGCTGCATAGTTAAAGCCGGAATATACCTTTCCGTCGATGATGATTCCGCCGCCGACGCCCGTTCCGAGAGTGATCATGATGGAATCCGTCGTGCCCTTTGCCGCACCTGCGACAGCCTCGCCGAGCGCTGCTGCGTTTGCGTCGTTCTCGATGTAAACAGCCTTGAAGGGTATTCTCTTCTTCAGCTCATCCGAGAGCGGATAGTTGAGGAAGGGCAGGTTGTTCGCATAAACGACAACGCCCGCGTCGTGATCGGCGGTTCCCGGTGTTGCGATGCCCGCATACTCGATGTCGTCGACGGTAAGTCCCGCCTCGGCGATAACGTCGGCACATGCCTTAGCCATATCGTCGAGAATGGCGCCGGGCTCGCGGTTTGCGAGGGTAGGCGTGCTGCCCTTGGCGATGATCTCGTGATTTTCGTTTACGATTCCGACGGCAATGTTTGTACCGCCGAGGTCAATTCCGATATAATACATTTCTGCACCTCTCTGTGTATGTTAACTAAATTTTGTTGCTTGAATTATCCCCGTCCGGCTCCGAGCCGTCGGTTCCGTCTCCGCCCGGCGGAAAGGCAATGCCGAACAGCTCGTCTATCCGGTCGTATTCGCCGCGCAGGAACAGCCCCGCAAACAGCACCTCGAGCCCGGTCGCGCGGCGGTATTCCACCGCTCTCGCGCTTTTCGGCACCTTGAGTCCGCTCGCATTTCTGCCGCGCTTGTACTCGGCAAGCTCCAGCTCGCTCAGACAGCCCTCTATGCGCCCCATCGCCTTGCTCTGCGCTCCGGCACGGACATACTCCGCCGCGAGCCTGTTCAGCTTTCCCGCGTCGGATATTCCCGTTTCTATTAGCCTGCGGCGAACCAACAGCTCAAAAACCGCATCGCCGAAATACGCCATCGCCGCGCTGCCGTACGCAGTCACATGCGCCGCATTCTCGGATATCCGCTCCTCTGCCACCGTATCGCCGTCCTCTCGGATTGATCTGCCTCCGCGCCGATGCGCGGACACTACAGTATTCAGTATAACATACCCCATCGGCTTTTTCAACACGGCAGAGAGAATTTTAACAATTTTTCTTGCTCGTTTTTTCCGAAAATTTCTTCCACTTGAAATTTTCGTCCCGATATGTTATCATATAAGGAGAAGTCTACACAGCGGAGCGCCGATATTCACAGAAGCCGCTCCGCACATGAAAAAGAAACATTTGCGGCGGAGGCTGCACGATTCGGATACAGACGGAAGAAAGGACGGAAAAACAGATGGCGGGGAGCACCAAGAGCTCGGGCACTAAGAAAAAAAACGGCGGCAGTCGGGGAAGCACCGGAAGAAAGAACACGGGAGCAAAGTCCGCAGCGCCTAAGAAAAACAGCAAGGCATCCATAGAAAAGACCGCCGAGACCCCGAAAGTAAAGACAGATAAGGCAAGTCTGCTGACGCAGATATTCCCCGGCATAATGATGCTGGCGGCGGTGCTGTGCGGGCTGTGCCTCTTCATACCCGACACGATGGGTCTGCTCGGACCCTTTCTGCGTGATCTTCTGCGCGGTTTATTTGCGGGAGGAAGCTATCTCGTACCCCTGCTGCTGTTCATCGGTGCCTTCTTCTGGAAGAAGGACAGACAAAACAAGGCCGTATGGTACAAGGTGATCTTTGCTTTTTTCCTTGTCGCATTTTTCTCCGCATTTCTCTGCGAGTGCGGCACGGATATGACCGAGAGCGGCAGCTTTGACATAGCCGCCTTTTACCGAAACGGAAAGCGGCTCGGCGGCGGCGGGGCGATAGGCAGTACCATCGGCTATCTGCTCTTTCGCGCGATAGGCAAGGTCGGCTCTATAATCGTATCTGTCGTGCTCGTTCTGCTGCTCGGAATATTCTTCGTAGGTCTGACACCGTACGTAATATGGCTGAATGTCGCCTACCGTATGCACGAGCGCCGCGAGCGCGTCGAGAAAGAGGACAGACACGGTTCGTCATTGGATGACGAGCACCGTTTTTACGATGCAGGAGAGGATCGCGAGCGTTCTGCGCGCAGACGCGAGGAAATCGCCGAGGCTGAGCAAAACGCTCAGGCGGGCGCGGGCGGCATAAATGCTGACGGAGCTGCTGCCCCGCGCGGCAGGCACGCTATCGACATGTCGAGCGAAAACACCTCGCTTGACGCGACCTCCCCGCGCGAAAAGCGCAAAAAGCGTGTGCCGAGAATATTCGGCCTGCCCGACACAGAGATAGACGATGCGCCCGCAGCCGCCGAAAACACCACAAATAGTACCGCACCCGCAGGCGGCGAGACGAGCGGCACGAACGGCGAGGACGCGCTGCAATCAATCGACCCCGCGATATTCGAGAGCGTTCTGCGCAAGCAGACCGAGGCTGCGGAGCGCGGAAGCCTGAGCGACGGCTCGGGCGACGATGCGGTAGCGGTAACACAGCAGCAGCCGTTCGGCGACGACAGCTTTGACAGCGAGAGCGGCGAGGCTATGGAGGGTACTCCCGCCGAAAAGATAGCGGAATTTCCTGCCGGCTCGCGCGGCACGAACGATGCGGGCGCCGCAGCGGCTTTTGCCGCCGCAGGAACGGCAGATGCATTTTCCGCCGCAGCGACCTCGGGCGCAGCGCGGGCTGTCGGTACGGCAGCCTCCGAAAATACCGCCGGCACGTCAGGCGCACCCGACGGACCTATAAGCGAGGAGCTGCTGACAAAATTCCTGACCAACAGCGACGAAAACGGCAAGGGTGCAACGACCGCCGACAACTACGCTGCCGAGATAATGGACGGTCAGCGCTCGCCCGAGCTTATTCTTCAGCGCGACGCGCTCGACGAGCTCCCGGAAAAGCCGAAGCCCCGCTCGCATCCGAAATATACATTTCCCCCGCTCTCGCTGCTGTCTAAGCCGGTAGTCCCCGAGTCCACCGACATCAGCGAGGAGCTGCAAACGACGGCGAAAAAGCTCGTCGAGACCCTGACCAGCTTCAAGGTCAACGCAAAGGTAGTCAACATCTCGCGCGGACCTACCATCACCCGCTACGAGCTGTCGCCCGAGTCGGGCGTACGCGTCCGCTCCATTGCATCGCTCGTCGACGATATCGCGCTCAACCTCGCGACCTCGGGCGTGCGTATAGAAGCACCCATCCCGGGCAGAGCCGCAGTCGGCATAGAGGTGCCGAACCGCGTCGTATCGACGGTATATCTGCGCGAGCTCGTCTCTGCAGAGAAATTCTCCTCATCGCAGAGCCGCCTGACAGCCGCGCTCGGAGAGGACGTTGCGGGAGAGCCGATCTACCTCGATATTGCAAAAATGCCGCATCTGCTCATCGCCGGCGCGACCGGAATGGGCAAGTCGGTCTGCATAAACAGCATCATCGTCAGCCTGCTCTACAAGGCAAAGCCCGACGAGCTGAAGCTGATACTCGTCGACCCGAAAAAGGTAGAGCTGAACATCTACAACGGACTGCCCCATCTGCTCGTGCCCGTCGTAAGCGACTCGAAGAAAGCAGCAGGAGCACTGGCATGGGCGGTCGGCGAGATGGAGCGCCGCTTCACGCTGATAGAGGAGGTCGGTGTTCGCGATCTGCGCGGCTACAACAAGACGGTCGAGCGCGACCCCGACCGCGAAAAGCTGCCGCAGATAGTCATCATCATCGACGAGCTCGCCGACCTCATGATGACTGCACGCGACGACGTTGAGGAATCCATCTGCCGCCTCGCACAGAAGGCGCGCGCAGCGGGAATGCACCTGCTCATAGGTACGCAGCGCCCCTCGGTCGACGTCATTACGGGACTTATCAAGGCAAATATCCCCTCGCGTATCGCGTTCCACGTCTCCTCGCAGATGGATTCGCGCGTCATACTCGATATGGTCGGCGCGGAAAAGCTGCTCGGTCGAGGCGATATGCTCTTTGCGCCCGTCGGCGCACCAAAGCCGATACGCGTTCAGGGCGCTTACGTCAGCGAGACCGAGATAGACGACATTATCAGCTTTATCGGAAAGACCTACGGCGAGGGCGATTACGACGATTCCATCATGGAACAGATAGAGAAGGAAGCTCTGCGCTGCGGAACTACCGGAAAGAAGGGCGGCGGCGCGCAGATAAGCGGAGATATCGGCGACGACGGTGCCGACCCGATGCTGAAATCCGCGATAGAGCTCGCCGTCGAGAACGGAAAGATATCTACATCGCTCATTCAGCGCCGACTCTCGCTCGGGTACGGACGCGCCGCAAAGCTGATTGATAGAATGCAGGAGATGGGGGTCGTGTCCGCACCCGACGGGCAGAAACCGCGTACTGTACTTATTTCCAAGCAGCAGTTTATGGAGATGGTGATCAACAACGAAACTTAATAGTCCGTGACGGCTAAAAAAGCGCAGACCGAAAAAGCGAAAACAAGTTATTTGATGACAGCTTTAGTATAATCTGATTTGCTGAATGATGTCGGAATCCTTGCGGATTCCTTCA
>URAP01000066.1 GCA_900545935.1 uncultured Eubacteriales bacterium | reverse complement strand
CACTTTCTTTTTCGCGTAAAAAGAAAGTGGTAAAAAACGAACAACCGAAATATCTATCCATATACTTTGACCGCGGCAGCGTAATCAGACCCTTTCGGCAAAAACAACATTCATCTGCAACCACCTGCCCGCGTCAGCGCGGTACGCACTAAAGCCCCGCAGTGTACCAAAAAGCTTTTTCAGAGGCCTTTCACGAAAAGCCTCGCCACACCGAGTTTGCTTCGCTCCCTTGACTTTTTCCGTGAAATATAGTATATTATGAGACGAAATAAAAAATATGTTAAGGATCATTCCCGTTCGATTCGGCTTTCGCGGGAGTGTTTTTCAAACACCAAAGCATGACTTATACAATTTATTTCTGGATCGCGGCTTATTACGCGGGTAATTTTATCGAGAGCGCCGTCCGACTCTCGGAGAATGCGTCCGTCTGCGGCATAGCATGGCGCATTGCTTACTGGGGCGCGTTTTTTATTTATTACAAGCTCAGCCGCGATAAGGGCAAGCTCTCCCGCATCGGCATAGTTGCACCCGGCAGTGCGGCACTGTGTCCGGGGATCATCGCCCTGTATACCGCCGCTCCCGCAGCGGCTCTGTGCGCAGCATGCCTCGAGCGAGGCGGCATTCCGACATACGACCTTTTGAAGCTTGCAGAGCGCATCTGCGTCGATATTTCGGCGGCGATCATAGAGGAACTGCTGTTCCGCGGCGTGCTGCTGCTCGGCATACTCGGTCATACGAAAATAAAAACCGCCGGCGCAGTCATAATCTCCGCCGGATTGTTCGCCGCGGCGCACCTGATGAATCTGTTCGCCGGTGGCGGACTGCTCTATACGCTGCCGCAGACAGTATTCGCATTCTGCGCGGGGATATGCCTCGGCGCGCTCGCCGTCCGAACAAAAAGCATAATTCCCGCAGTTATTCTGCATACGACGGTAAATCTCTCCTCTATTATCATAGAGACTCCCGCCATGTCAGGCGCGGGAATCGAGACCGCAGCGATCTGCGCACTCGCAATTCTGTATCTCGCGACAGGACTTCTGCTGTTGCGAAAGCAAACAACAAAAGAGAGGAAATTCATAACATGAGGCTGTATATTGATCCCGGCACCGGCAGTATGCTGTTCGCCATTCTGATCGGACTGCTCGGCGCGCTGCGGTATCTGCTGAAAGCATGGCTCGTCAAGGTCCGTTTCAGACTGAGCGGCGGAAAGGGTGCGGAGGTCGCACAGGAAAAGCTGCCGCTTGTCATCTTTTCTGACGATAAGCGCTACTGGAATGTTTTCGAGCCGGTCTGCCGCGAGCTGTGCGGAAGAGGTGTTGACATTACCTACATGACCGAGTCCGAGGACGATCCGGCGCTGACCTGCGGCTACGAGCATCTGCACGGAGAATTTATCGGTCACGGAAACAAGGGCTTTGCCAAGCTGAACTTCCTGTGCGCGACCATCCTGCTCTCCACAACTCCGGGGCTTGATGTCTATCAGTGGAAGCGCAGCAAGAACGTAGACTGCTATATCCACATACTGCATGCGCCGAGCGAGATCTCGGGCTACCGCATGTTCGGGACCGACTACTATGACACTATACTTGTGTCCGGCGATTTTCAGGTCGAGCAGATACGCGAGCTGGAAAAGCTCAGAGGGCTGCCGCAGAAGGAGATAGTCCACATCGGCATTCCGTATCTCGACGAGATGGCAAAACGGCTGAAAAGCGATCCGCCGCAGCCGCATAAGGAGCGCACCGTGCTGCTCGCTCCGTCGTGGGGCAGCAGCGCGATACTCAGCAGATACGGCGGCGAGATGATCGAGCGGCTGCTGAAAACCGGAGATCATATCATCGTGCGACCGCACCCGCAGTCCTTTGCCTCCGAAAAGGAGCTGATGGACGAGCTGATGAAGAAGTATCCTGACTCCGAGCAGCTCGAGTGGAACCGTGACAACGACAATTTTGAGGTGCTCAAGCGCTCTGATATCATGATATCCGACTTTTCCGGCGTTATTTTCGATTTTGCACTCGTATACGACAAGCCGGTGATCTACGCCGATACCGACTACAAGAGCGACCCCTATGACACATGGTGGCTCGGCGGCAGACCGTGGACCTTCGACGTGCTTCCCCGGCTCGGCATGCCGCTGACAAAGGACAATTTCGGTGAGCTGGAGCAGCTGATCGACAGCTGTCTGTCGGAGGAGCGATTTAAGACAGGGCGCGATGAGGTCCGCCGCGAGGTATGGGAATACCCCGGCGAGGGCGCAAAGCGGGCAGCGGATTTTCTGCAGGAGAAATACCGCAGTCTGACATCGGCAAAAGAGTAGGTGACAGGAGGGCACCATGCCTATTACACAGATATTATATAATCTATTGCTTATGCCGCTTCAGATGCTGTTTGAGGCGGTATATCGGATAGCATATTCATTTATCGGAAATCCGGGCATAACCATAATCATTTTCAGTCTGACCATCAATTTTCTCATTCTCCCGCTCTACCGACGCGCCGACGCGCTGCAGGAGGAGGAGCGGAACATCGAGCAGAAGTTGAGCCGGGGAGTCAGGCACATCAAAAAGACCTTCCGCGGCGACGAGCAGATGATGATGCTTCAGACCTACTACCGTCAGAACGGCTACAAGCCTACATACGTTCTGCGCGGAGCGACCTCTCTGATGCTCGAGATCCCGTTCTTCATAGTAGCATACCGTTTTCTGTCGAATCTCGACCTGCTTCAGGGCGTCTCATTCGGACCGATAGCAGACCTCGGAAAGCCGGACGGCATTCTGACGATCGCGGGCGTAACAATAAACATACTGCCGATAATCATGACGGCGGTAAACCTCGTCTCGTCCTTTCTGTTCACACGAGGCTACTCGGTCAAGACCAAGGTACAGCTGTACGGAATGGCTGTGTTCTTTTTGGTATTTCTCTACACCTCCCCGTCGGGTCTCGTCTTTTACTGGACACTGAACAACGCCTTTTCGCTTATAAAGACGATATTCTATAAGCTGCGTCAGCCGCGCAGGGTGCTGAATGTTCTGTCGTCTCTTGTCGGAGTCGGTGCAGTCGTGCTCGGGCTTACGGCGGGAGCGGAAAGGTCCGCAAAGTGGGAGATATTCTTCTGCGTTGCGGGCGTGCTCCTGCAGCTTCCCCTGCTTACGGCGCTCCTGCGCTCAAAGGCAAAAGCCGTAAAAAAAGAGGCGCACGAGTACGTCGATCATCCGAAGGTGTTCTTCGGCGGCGCGGTTTTCCTTGCCGTGCTGACCGGACTTATCATCCCCTCGTCGGTCATTGCGGCATCCCCGCAGGAATTCATAGTTCCCGGCTATATGAGCAATCCCATATGGTACCTCGTATCCTCCTGCTGCCTTGCGGTGGGAACCTTCGTCATATGGTTCGGGGTATTCTATTCGCTGGCTGACAAGCGCTCGCGGAGCTATATCGAAAAGGCGGCATGGATGCTCTGCGGTGTCGTCATAGTCAACTACATGTTTTTCGGCAAGGATCTCGGACTCATCGGCAACTCCCTCCAGTACGAAAACGGAATGAGCTTCTCCGCCGACCAGCAGCTCGCAAACCTTGCCATAATCCTCGGAACGGCGGCGGTCATGTGGCTGATCCACCGACTGATAAAGAAGCGCGTATTCGACATTATCGTGATCGCGACGCTCGCGCTGTGCGGACTCGCGATCGTAAATGTCGCCAAGATAAGCACAAGCGTTTCTCAGGTGAGCGTAACGGGCACGGACGAGGGCGGAGCGCTTCACTCTCTGAGCAAGAACGGCAAGAATGTCGTCGTGCTCATGCTCGACCGCGGAATAAACGAATATATTCCGTATATCATGAACGAAAAACCGGAGCTGAAGGAACAGTTTGACGGCTTTACCTACTACTCCAATACGATAGCATACGCTCCGTTTACAAACATGGCGATTCCGGCGGTTTTCGGCGGGTACGAGTATACCCCGGCGGAGAACAGCAAGCGCGACAGCGAATCGCTCGAGTCAAAGCATAACGAGGCGCTCAAGGTCATGCCGGTGCTGTTCAGCGAAAACGGGTACAGAGTAACGGTATGTCAGCCCACATATGCGGGATATCAGTGGACCCCCGATCTGTCGATATACGACGATTATCCCGAGATAAAGACCTACAACCCTACCGGAATGTACTCGAGCGAGCTTGAGACAAGACCGCTGATCGAGGGAAATATGCGAAACTTCTTCGCCTTCGGCATAACCAAGGTCTCGCCGCTCTTCGCTCAGCCGGCTCTCTATGAGGACGGTCTCTACAACTATGTAAAGGACAGCGAGGCGATAGAGCTGACGCAGACGACCGACGGCATTCTCCGCTCGACCGGCATCAGCAACACCTTCCTCAACAATTACAACGTGCTTCACTGCCTCCCGACCATCACGAGCGTGACGGACGACGAGCGAAACACGTTTATGATGCTGTCAAACGACGCGACGCATGAGCCGTGCATGCTCCAAATGCCGGATTACACGCCCGAGCAGAAGGTTGACAACTCCGCCTATGCCGATCAGCTGGCAAACGGCTACGTGATTGACGGCAGAAAGCTGAAAATGGAGAACGAGCGCCAGGTAACGCACTATCAGTCGAATATGGCTGCCATGCTGCAGCTCGGAAGATGGTTTGACTATCTGCGCGAGAACGGCGTTTACGACAACACTAAGATAATCATAGTATCCGACCACGGACGCAACATACGGCAGATGGACGAAGCCATCTACCACCTGATAAACGACGAGGAGTTCGACAGCGAGTATTTCAGAGCTCTTCTGATGGTCAAGGACTTCAACGCAACCGGCTTTACCTCCTCCGATGAGTTTATGACTCAGGCGGACACCCCGACGCTGGCTTTCGGCGGTCTGATCGACGACCCCGTAAATCCCTTCACGGGCAAGGTGATAAACAACAGCGAAAAGACCGCACACGACCAGTATATATTCGAGTCGCACATCTGGGATGTCGGCGAGAACAACGGCAATGTGTTCCGCCCCGGAAACTGGTTTGCACTGCGCCCGGGCGACTCGTGGGACGAGTCTAATTGGAGGTTAGTCACATTCAATTCGGTACTGCCCGAGGAGGCAAAGTGAGCGCAGCTTGCCGTGCTTGCCCGAAAATATCCGTCTAATAATAACTGTTATATCTGCCGGCGCATCTTAATAATGCTTTAAGACCGTCGGCAGAGCCTATATTTACCGAAGGGTCAGGGAGAATATTATGGGATACAAGGTTGACAACGCGGTCATAATGGCGGCGGGTACGTCAAGCAGATTTGCGCCGCTCTCCTATGAGCTTCCGAAAGGGCTTATCACCGTACGCGGCGAGATACTCATCGAGCGGCAGATACGTCAGCTGCGGGATGCCGGCATTTCGGATATCATCGTTGTGACCGGCTATATGCGGGAGCGCTTTGCCTATCTGGCTGACAAATACGGAGTCAGACTGGTACATAACCCCGAGTACAATGTGCGCAACAACAGCTCGAGCATCTATGCCGTCAGAGAATATCTTCGAAATTCCTACATCTGCTCCTCAGACAATTATTTTACGAAGAACCCGTTCGAGCCGGAGGCGGAGGATGCATATTACTCAGCCGTCTATGCCGACGGTCAGACCGCCGAATGGTGCATGGAGACCGGGGACGACGGCTATATAAACCGTGTACACATCGGAGGCTGCGACGCATGGTACATGCTCGGTCATGTCTTTTGGAACGAAAAATTCACGGACAGCTTTCTCCGTATACTGACGCGTGAATATGACCGCGAGGATACCGCTGCCAAGCTATGGGAGACTATCTATGCGGAGCATCTCGGCGAGCTGCGGCTGCGGATGAGAAAATATGCCCCGGGAGTCATTTTCGAGTTCGACAGCTTAGATGAGCTACGGCACTTTGACACAAGCTACATCTCCGATACTCGGTCACGGATAATAGCGTGTATCGCGGATAAGCTGAATTGCCCGCAGGCAGAATTTGACCATTTCGATGTTCTGAAGGCTGAGAGCGGAAACGAAGCGATCGGATTCTCTTTCAGGCGCGGCGGCGATGCATATCGGTACATTTACGAGACAAAAACGCTGACAAAGGTATAATGAAAGGAGAATATGCATGAGCAAGAAGATTTGCACAGGCGATCTGCCTCGGATACACGCCCTGCTCCGGCAGGCGGTCGGAAAGAGCGATTACACCGACCTCCGGCGCATGGGCGGTCTGACGAATCGTACATACCGAGCGGACTTTCCCGACGGGACGAAATATGTGATCCGTATTCCCGGTGAGGGAACGGAGGAAATGATCGTTCGAGCGGACGAAAGGATAAGCACCGTGCTTGCATGCAGCCTCGGCATAGACACACCGCTGCTTTGCTTCGGTGACGACGGGGCAAAGGTAAGCGAGTTCATTCACGGCGCCGTCACCATGTCCTCCGAGGCAATGAAGGAGCCTCACCGCATCGAGCAGGCAGCCGCCCTGCTGAGGATACTGCATAATTGCGGAGAGGACACCGGCGTTCCGTTTGAGGTGTTCGACATGGCAAGAAGCTATGAAAGCATCATCAAATCAAAGAATGTACCGATGTTCGGCGACTATTCGGATACGAAAGCGACCGTCATGGATATAAAGCGGGAGCTTGACGCGCAGGGCATGTCCGGGAAGGTCCCGTGTCATAATGATCCGCTCTGCGAAAACTGGGTAGTCTCCGATACGGATCGGCTCTATCTGATAGACTGGGAATATGCGGGGATGAACGACGGCATGTGGGATGTGGCTGCCGTATCAATCGAGGCAGGCTACGGACGCACGGATGATGAACGGTTCCTTGCGGCATATTTAGACCATACGCCGAGCGATGCGGAACGAAAGCATCTACTGGCAAGTAAAATCTATGTAGATTATCTCTGGACGCTTTGGGCAAAGACCCGCGTACCGTACGACGGACAGAGCATGGAGGAGTGGGCTGCCATGCGTTATGCACGTCTGAAGGCCAATATTGCGGAGCTGTCGGCTCTTTGACCGCATTCGCACGGTCGGCATCGGGAAAATATCTTTTGAAAAACTATTGACTTTTCACCGCTTTTAGTATATAATATGTTTTGTATTTATCTCTTTGCAAACCGCGAGGGGAGGGAAAACGGTAAATGGCAGAAGTTAGAGTTAAAGAGAACGAGTCACTCGACAGCGCACTTCGCAGATTCAAGCGTCAGTGTGCAAGATCCGGTGTACTTTCTGAGCTTCGCAAGAGGGAGCACTACGAGAAGCCCAGTGTGAAGCGTAAGAAGAAGTCCGAGGCTGCAAGAAAGCGTAAGTATAAATAAGCCTTTCTTTCAGGGACTTTAGTTTAAAAAGAAAAGTACGGCAGGCGCTATGCCTGCCGTGTTTTTTTGTTTTGCGTCAAAAAAGGCACACTGCCGCGGCGAGGTTTTTCGTGAAAGACCTCTGAAAAAGCTGATTTGGTATGTTCGTGTGATGTGGTATGTTCCGCGCTGA
>URAP01000065.1 GCA_900545935.1 uncultured Eubacteriales bacterium | reverse complement strand
TCTGCATCTTTTTTATCTCTCCCCGATTCGGGTCGGCTGAAAAAGCGCAGACCGAAAAAGCGGATAAAGGAATGATTCGGGCTTTTGTTTGGCACAAGAGCTAAGAAAGCGGATGAAATCCTATCGGATTTCTCCAAGGGAATGATTATCCGCTTTTTCTACCGCCGAAACACGTCTCTGCCGTACGCTTGTACGGCGACGAGGCGTGTTTCGACGATTCTGCATCTTTTTTATCTCTCCCCTTTGCGGGTCGGCTGAAAAGCGCAGACCGAATCACTCTTACATCTTTTTCTTTACCATAGTATATAGGAGAGAGAAAGCGCGGACCGATAGCATTTTATAAGCTAATATTCGGTATACAGCTCAACAAAAAAGATTTTAGTCAAAAAAAAGAGCGCTGTCTGAAATGCTTTTCGGACAGCACCCTCGGTATAGGTATTACTTATATTACACTGCTTGTTCGGGCGGCGTTTATTTGCTCGGATACCGAATTATTTGCACTCCTCCCAGCTTCTTCCCCAGTGCAGGTCTACTGTGAGCGGAACGGTGAGCTTTGCGGCATTTTCCATGCAGTCGCGCAGTATTTTTGCCGCCTGCTCCTTATCGCGCTCTGCGCATTCGACTATAAGCTCGTCATGCACCTGAAGGATGAGACGTGCGTCAAGTCCTGCCTTACGCAGTGCGCGGGAGGTGTTTATCATGGCGATCTTTATAATGTCGGCTGCCGTGCCCTGGATCGGGCTGTTCATCGCAACGCGCTCGCCGAACGCACGGAGAGGTGCACGCGGACTCGATATTTCGGGAATATATCTGCGTCTGCCGTAGAGGGTCATGACATAGCCCTCACGGCGTGCTTGCTCCTTTGCTCCGCTCATGAATTCGCGGATGCCGCTGTATTTTTCGAGATAGCTTTCGATATAAGCCTTTGCCTCGCGCTTGGTAACTCCTATATCCGCCGCGAGCGAAAAGTCGCCTATGCCGTATACTATACCGAAGTTGACCGCCTTTGCGCGTTTTCTCAGCTCCGGTGTGACCGCATCGAGCGGAACGCCGAACACCTGCGATGCCGTAACGGTGTGAATATCCTCACCCGACAGAAATGCCTCTGTCATTGCCGTATCACCCGACATATGCGCGAGTATGCGCAGCTCTATCTGCGAATAGTCTGCGTCTATCAGTACGCTGCTCTCCCGGCGTGGGATGAAGTAGCGGCGGAAGCGTCTGCCGAGCTCGGTTCTTATCGGAATGTTTTGCAGATTCGGCTCTGCCGAGGAGAGCCGTCCGGTAGCGGTTACGTTCTGCTTGAAGCTCGAGTGGATGATACCGTCCGTGTCTGCTGCATTTACAAGCCCGACGGCATAGGTGGAGTGCAGCTTTGCCGCTCTGCGGTAATCGAATATAAGATCTATTATCGGGCTGTACGGGCGCAGCTTTTCGAGTACGTCGGCGGAGGTGGAATATCCGCTCTTGGTCTTTTTCAGTGCGGGAAGTCCGAGCTTCTCAAACAGCACCGTGCCGAGCTGCTTTGGTGATGCAATATTAAATTCCCCGCCCGCCAGAGTGTATATTTCGCTCTCTGCATTTTTCTGCGCCTCGAGCAGCTCGTCTCCGTACTCACGCAGGCCCGGGATATCGACCTTGAAACCGCTGCGCTCCATCTGTGCGAGCACACGTGCGAGCGGCAGTTCTATCTTATAGTATATCTGCTCTTGATCGGAGTCGGCGAGCTGCTTTTGAAGCGCCGGTACAAGCTCGTACAGCGCCTCCGCACAGTATTCCGGCAGAGGTGTACCGTCTGACTCGGGAATTGTGAAGTTGCCAAATGCTGAGGCTATGTGAGTGAGCGAGGGCGCGCTGTCGCCGGGCGAGAGGACATATGCGGCAAGCGAGATGTCAAACAGCTCTGCATTTATTTCGATGCCGCAGCGGATAGCCTCCTTGTCAAGCTCCTTAGAATCGTTGACCGATATTACAGCTGCGCTGCCGAGCAGCGGCGCGAGCGTGTCGACGGAGCAGGGAGATATATGCAATCGTCTGTCTCCGCAGCGGATATAGCAGCTATCCTCCGCCTGCCAAAGCGAAACGGTTTTGCCGCTCGCCTCCGATGCGAGCGGCGCAATGTCATCCGCGGTGGCGGATGTGTACTCCGGAACGACGTTTCCCGGGGCGTTCTCCGTTATTCCGAGACGCGAAATGAGACGGTCGAACTCGAGCTCACGCATCAGAGGAAGCAAACCTTCGCCGTAACCCTTATATTTGAGTGAATCGAGTGTCTCGACCATGGGCGCAGTGCGGCAGATCTCTGCGAGTCGGTAGGACAAATACGCCTTTTCCCGCCCTTCGCGCAGTTTTGTGAGCGCAGCGGGACCTACCGGCAGCTTTTGCTCCGAATCTATCGCTTCGTATACACCGTCGAGGCTGCCGAATTCGGAAATCAGCTTTATTGCTGTTTTCTCGCCTATTCCGGGAACGCCGGGAATGTTGTCCGAGCTGTCGCCCATCAGTGCTTTGAGGTCGACAAGGTGGGGCGGGGCAGTCTTGTATTTTTCGAAGAACGCCTCCGGGGTCATCTCCTGCGTCTGCCCTGTCGTTGCGAGCAGTACGGTGACATTCGCAGAGATGAGCTGGAGTGCATCGCGGTCTCCCGTCAGCAGATATACATGCACGCCTGCCGACTCGCCCATGCTCGCCATGGTTCCGAGCAGATCGTCAGCCTCGTAGCCCTCAAGCTCGCATACATACAGACCGAGCTCGCTCATCAGCGTTTTCGAGACCGGCAGCTGTGCAAACAGCTCCGGAGGCATCGGCTTTCTGTCCGCCTTGTATTCGTCAAACAGCTTGTGACGAAAGGTCGGAGCCTTCAGATCATACGCCACGGCGGCATACAACGGGGACAGCTGCTCGAGCTTCGGCAGTATTATGGTCATCATGCCGTACAGCGCGCCGGTGTCCGCACCGCGTGAATTTGTCAGCGCGGGCATGCCGAAAAAGGCGCGGTTGAGTATGCTGTTGCCGTCGATGATGAGCATGTTTTTCTTGTTTGCTTCGCTTGTCATGGCGTTCATTCCTTTCGGAGAGAAAAATAAGTTTTATAATAATCGGTAAAAGTGATTGATTTTCGCACGGAGTTTGTTGTATAATATATATGTTGTATCGTATCTCGGCACAGCCGAGCGGATGCAATGCCGCGCGGTACCCGAATTATCGCGCATATTACTAAGTAAAGGAGGGTGGAAAAAGATACTCAGTATATTCGGAAAAACAGCAAAATCAACGGGAAAGCCCGCCGCGCTCGCATTCGTCGACTATGAGCATTGGTTCATTTCGATGCAGAGAATGTACGGTGAGCGCCCGGACATACGCGCATGGCGCGCCGAGATATCGAAGGATTATAACGTCAAGGATATTCTATTTTTCGGTGATTTTTCAAATCAGTCGCTGCGTTCTGACATACCGCGGATCCGCGAGGTGTCGAGCAGCATTATAGAGACGCAGAATGCTTCTGCCTTTCATAAGAAGGATCACACCGATTTTATCATGCTCGATCATATCTATCAGCGGGTAATGACCTACGGGGACGATACCGATGTATTTATCATTTTCTCCGGCGACGGTCATTTCAGCTCGGTCGCGAGTTTTCTTGTAAACCGCTGTGAGAAAAAGGTGGTAGTATATGGCGTTCGTGATTGCCTGAGCACACAGCTTGCCAATACCGCAAGTGTCGCCTTTGAATGGCCTGCGGAAAAGCCGCGCTATTCGAGAGCTCAGGCGGAGAAAATGGATGCAGAGCGCAGAACGGCAAGAGCGGAGAATGCACCGCTTACCGCACAATCGGAGATGCAGTCGAATACCGCGCCGAAAAAGGATGCGGGTGCAGCTTCGGCAAACGAGCCCCGGCGGATAGAAAAGAAGCCTATCGGCGAAAGAGCGGCAGTATCTGCCGATAGCGGCAGAAAGAGCAGCTCCGCGAAAAACGATGCATCTGATGCGAGCGCAAAGCGCGGTGGCGCAGCGAAGAACAGCGAGTCTGCGGGAAGCAGTGTCGCCGACAAGAGCAGATCAAGCAAGAGCTGTGCGTCCGAAAAGGGCGGAACAGCCGGAAAGAAGAGCCCCGCAAGGAGCGCAGCGGCTGTAAAGACCGATCCCGCGAAAAACGGAAAGACTGATAAAAACGGCTCCGCGAAGAACGAAACTGTCGGAAACGGTGTATCCGCGAGGCAGAGCAAGTCACCGAATAATGATGTCCCCGCAAAGAACGGTTCATCCGAAAAGAGCGTCGGTGCCGGTATTTCCCGAGGCGGCAGGACGAAGTCCGACCGTCGGACGGGCGCGGTAAATACATCGCCCGAAAATCGCGTTTCGGAGAATTCACGCAGCGGCAGGATAGACGCGAAAGCGGCTGATGCAGGCACTATCGGCAATACTGCAGCGAACGGTGCGTCAGCCAATGCGGAAAAGAAATCCCGGAGAGCATCGAACGGCAGAAAAGCCTCGAGCGGTGACTCTGCCGGTAAGAAAGCATCGGCCGCGGGCGCAGAGACTCGAATCGACGAGGAACTGCAGCGGATAAGCAGAGACGGCGACAGCTTTATCACATTCTATCGCGACATTCTGAAGAACATCCGCTTCTACGAAAAGAATAATACCGGAAAGACGCATTTTCGCGCTACATATTCCGGAACGGTAGATTCGGTCTGCACCTATTATCATCATGATCGCTCGGTCATATCGGTCGCTCTTGACCGCATGGCGGAGCGCGGGTATATCACACTCGGCTCGGGATTTACAAAGGGCTCGAAAACCGTAACCGTTAATTGGAACAAGGCAAAGGCGGACGGATTGTCTGATTGACGCATAATCGCTCGCGGCAGCCCTGAGCTGCTCTGCACCGCACGGCGGATGCACGCAGCCTCGGCTTTGGCATTTATATCGACCGCTCTATTGTCCGCGTCGACCTTTTTATCGCCCACGCGCGCTCCGAAAGGTGCGAGCCGCGTGACGCGTATCATTTGTTCTTTTTATTCTTTCCCGATATGCGGTAGATTATCGTACCGAAAAGGAATTTCGGCAGTGACAGCATTCGGAAGAATCGGCTCGGCTCGCTTATGAGCCTATACAGCCACTCAAGCCCGAGCTTAATAAATATTTTCGGCGCGCGCTTAGCGGTGCCGGCAAAGATGTCGAGCGAACCGCCGAAGCCGCAGCAGAGCTTTGTGCCGAGCTGCGATTTGTTGCGGAACATGAATTCCTCCTGCTTCGGTACTCCGAGGCAGACAAAAAGAATATCGGCGCCGCTGTCATGTATTCGGGATATGACGGCGGCTTCGTCTTTAATGTAACCGTCGAGCGTGCCGCATATGCACAGCTCCGGATATTTTTCTTTCATTCGCGCTGCAGCGGTCTCGGCGACCGACGGATTGCCGTCGGAGGCGGGTCTTCCGCCGTAGAAGAATACGCGCAGTCCCTCTCGGGCAGCTTCGCGCAGCAGAGCCTCGGCTATCTCAACGCCGGCAACCTTCCCCTTTCTCAGAGGAGTTCCGAGCACCTTGGAGGCGAGAATTATGCCGATACCGTCGGGGATTATCACATCTGCACTGCCCATTATCTCATAGTATTCGTTATGCTCTATGCATAGCTGGAGTATCTCGGAGTTGGGGGTGTGAAGCACGGCGGAGCTGCCATCCTCCTTCGGATGGTGTACATAATCGAGGCAGAGTGCAAGTGCCTCGTCAAAATTTACATTGTCAAAGCTCAGACCTCGGATATCTATCTTTCCGCAGGTCGGACGGCTGTTGTTCATGGTGTTTTTCCTTTCGTATCAACCGGAAGCAGCTTATGGCTGCTGCCGGTGCGTTAGGAGCTGCCCGGAGCAGCAGCGGCGCATAATTTCAGCGTCTGCACGGCGTATAAGCACATTTCGGGCGCGGCTCACAAGTAATGTAGATTATAGCATAAATATGAATATTTGTAAAGGCATACACAAAAAATGAAGAATGTACAGATATACACAGACGGTGCCTGCAAGGGCAATCCCGGTCCCGGCGGATGGGGTGCGATAATCGTCTACGGCAGTGTCGAACGCGAGCTGTCTGGCGGTGAGGAGCGCACGACGAATAACCGTATGGAGCTGAGCGGCGCTATTGCCGGCCTTGCGGCGCTCAAGGAACGCTGCCATGTTACGCTATATTCGGATTCAAAATATCTGATAGACGCGCTGCAGAAGGGCTGGGCGGTCGGCTGGCGTGCACGCGGATGGAAGAAGTCTGACGGCAAGCCTGCACTGAACCCCGATCTGTGGGAGCGCCTGCTCGGGCTGATGGAGCGGCATGAGGTGGAGACGGTATGGGTCAAGGGTCATGCGGGGCATGCCTATAACGAGCGCTGCGACGCACTTGCCGTTGCCGCAGCGGAGGCGTGTAAAAAGCATTGAAAACAGCATTGCATGGCGCTGCTGTTGCTGCGGAAATGACGGCAGTATAACCGTCGATGTGCAGCGCATACCGGTATTTTACAGACTCTGAATTTCGATCGCTTTTATGACGATCCGTAATGATTTATATGAAAGGACGGTTTCGACAGGTCGGCGTGGTTTCGGATTTTTCAGCGGCTTTCACAGCCGCAAAACCGATACGCATGGTTCGGCTTTCGGACGGAATATGAAAAATGAAAAAGACGGATAAGCTGTTTACCGAGAGCTCGCTCCGAGAGGAGACCGTTTCATCGCGCGAGGCGTACTCGGGCTCGTTTCTGCATGTTTATCATGATGAGGTAAGTCTGCCGAACGGCGGCGGTGCATCGCGCGAGTACATCCGCCACGTCGGTGCGGTCTGCATTGTCGCGCTCGACGAGCAGGGCAGAATAGCCATGGAGCGTCAGTACCGCTACCCGGTCGGAGAGACGGTATATGAGATCCCGGCGGGAAAGCTCGATTCAAAGCAGGAGGATCCGCTCCTCGCCGCACAGCGCGAGCTCAGGGAGGAGACCGGTATCACGGCGGGACGGATGGAGAATCTCGGAGAATTCTATCCAACCTGCGCCTATTCCGATGAGGTGATACATATCTTTCTTGCCCGTGATCTCTCCTACGGTGAGCGCAGCACCGACGAGGACGAATTTCTTTCGGTCGAGATGGTCCCGCTCGCGGAGGTAAAGGATATGATAATGCGAGGCGAAATACCTGACGGAAAAACTCAGGCGGCTGTTTTGCGGGTATGGCTGATGCAGTAGGCTACGTTTTGCCTTCGCCGAATATGATTATTCACCCGAGTGCAA
Source organism: uncultured Eubacteriales bacterium (assembly GCA_900545935.1). GTDB lineage: Bacteria > Bacillota > Clostridia > Oscillospirales > CAG-272 > UMGS911. The sequence continues at coordinate 317 of URAP01000065.1, read as the reverse complement.
CATCAAGCACCATCATAATGCTGAAGCCGACAGCAAAGAACACTGTACCGATATTCGAGTGCTCGCCCTGCGACATTTCGGGTATCAGCTCCTCTACGACTACATAGAGCATTGCTCCCGCAGCAAAGCTGAGCAGATACGGCAGCGTGGGAACGATAAGTCTTGCCGCAAACAGCGTTATCACAGCGCCGATAGGCTCGACCACGCCAGAGAGAACACCGCTTAGAAAAGCTCGTCCTTTTCCGACTCCCTCAGCGCGCAGCGGCGTTGAGATGATCGCTCCCTCCGGAAAGTTCTGAATAGCTATACCGACTGAC
>URAP01000064.1 GCA_900545935.1 uncultured Eubacteriales bacterium | reverse complement strand
TCTTTTTGTTAACTTTTTCTTTGCGCCTGTATGGTCAAAGAAAAAGTGGCTAAGGGTTTGATTCATCTGAATTCGTAGTGATGACAAAACAAAAAATGTGTGGTAATTTCGGTTGATGATGCACGCGCAGACTCTGTGTTTTGCACTATCGGTTTGAATTGCTCGTGCGCTTTTCATTATCGCCCCGATTCTATCAAAATTCACCCCACATCGGCAAAAATCAAAATCTCTTTATAATTCTACATATACACAAAATGAGCAGGACGGAACCTGCTCTGGCAAGGAGAAAACGGCAATGAACTATACTGAAATGACAGCGGAAGAGCGGGCGGCGGAGCTTGCAAAGGTACGTGCGGAGTACGAGAGCTATGCGGCTCAGGGGCTCAAGCTCGATATGTCGAGAGGTAAGCCGAGCGCGGCTCAGCTCGCACTCTCCGAGGGTATGCTCGGAATCATGTCGAGTGCGGCAGACTGCTTCACAGAGACGGGCTTTGACTGCCGCAACTACGGCGTGCTTGACGGAATCCCCGAGGCTAAACGTATTTTCTCAGACATTCTCGGCATCCCCGCCGCAAATATCATTGTTGCAGGCAACTCCTCGCTCAATATCATGTACGACGAGCTTGCAAGGCTCATGCTCTACGGCGCAGTCGGCGTTGAGAAGCCGTGGGCGCATGAGGAGAATATCAAGTTTATCTGTGCAGTGCCCGGATATGACCGCCATTTCACTATCTGCGAGGCGCTCGGAATTGAGCTTGTCAACGTCGATATGACCCCCGAGGGACCCGATATGAATGCCGTTGAGGAGCTTGTCCGCGACCCGAGCGTCAAGGGTATGTGGTGTGTGCCGAAATACTCGAATCCCGACGGAATTACATACTCCGACGAGACCGTCCGCCGCTTTGCACGGCTCGCTCCCGCCGCTCCCGATTTCCGCGTGTTCTGGGATGAGGCGTACATCGTTCACTCGTTCAGCGAGGAGGACGATCAGCTGCTGAATATCTTCGACGAGGCGGGAAAATGCGGAACGCTCGATCATTTTCTCATCTTCACATCGACCTCAAAGATAACCTTCCCCGGCTCCGGCGTTGCCGTAATGGCGGCTTCCGACCGCAATATTGCTTTCACTAAGTCTAAGATGACATATCAGACCATCGGCTACGACAAGCTGAACATGATGCGTCATGTTAAGTTCTTCGGCTCCGCCGACGGCATCCGTGAGCATATGAAGAAGCATGCGGCAATAATCCGTCCTAAGTTCGAGGCGGTCCTTTCGACCTTCGACCGCGAGCTCAGCGGCAAGGGCATTGCCGAATGGACAAAGCCTATCGGCGGTTACTTCCTCAGCCTGAACGTCATGGACGGCTGCGCTAAGCGTGTGTTTGAGCTCTGCGCGGGCGCGGGCGTGACGCTGACCGATGTCGGCGCGACCTTCCCCTACAAGAACGACCCCCGCGACCGCAATCTCCGTATCGCACCGACCTTCCCTACCGCAGAGGAAATGGCTGTCGCTGCTTCCGTGCTCTGCGTCTGCGTAAAGCTCGCCGCTCTCGAAAAACTCGCCTGAGCGCGGGGAACGCGGGGAACGCGGGGAAGGGTACGCGGCCTTTTGAAAAAGGTCCGGCGAAAACTTTAAAATAGGGAGTCTTTCTCGGGCAGAGCAGCGGGACGATTGCGGAGTAAAGGTTTCGCCCGCTGCGCACGGACTGAGGATTAGGCAGATTAAAGTTTTCGTCCACCTTTTTTAAATGGGTGGCGCATAAAGGCGGAGCCTTTATGCGGTGCGGCGTTTCTTTTGTAGCTTTGGAACAACGCTCTGCGTTGTTCGCTGCGCCCTGTATGGTCAAAGAAAAGCGGCTAAAGGTTTGGTTTACCTGAATTCGTAGTGATGTCGGCGTTCCTTTTTATCTTATCGCCCCCATCCCTAACCGATTCGACACATCCGGGAGGACACAATGACAGACATGCATGAATACGTAAAAAGCATCTGCCTCGGTGCGAGAGAAGCATCTCGCTCGCTTGCCCTTCTCTCGGGCAAAGAGCGCAATGCCGCGCTTGAGGCGATAGCCGCCGCACTCGATGCGGAGTCCGCCGCAATTCTCGAGGAAAACGCCGCCGACCTTGCCGCGGGCCGGGAGTCGGGGCTGTCGGCAGCAATGCTCGACCGCCTTGCTCTCACTCCCGAGCGCATCGGGGGTATCTGCTCCGCGCTGCGCGAGACGGTTATGCTCGGCGACCCGCTCGGTTCGGGCGAGCGCATTACCCGTCCGAACGGACTCGAGATAACCCGCGTGCGCGTGCCGCTCGGGGTGGTCGCTATCATCTACGAATCGCGCCCGAACGTCACCGTAGACGCAGCTGCGCTCTGCCTGAAAAGCGGCAATGCGGTCGTGCTCCGCGGCGGAAAGGAAGCTATCCGCACAAATCGTATCCTCGTCCGCATCATGCGCGACGCGCTCGACGGGCTCGGAATCGACGCGAATTCCGTCTGCCTGATAGACGACACCTCTCGTCGGGGAACGACCGAGCTTATGGGCATGCGCGGGCTTGTCGACGTTCTTATTCCGCGCGGCGGAAAGGGGCTTATCCGCTCGGTGGTCGAGAATGCGAGCGTTCCCGTCATTGAAACGGGCGCGGGCAACTGCCACCTCTATGTCGATGCGTCGGCTGACCTTGACATGGCGCTCCGCGTCGCGGTAAATGCCAAGACCTCCCGCCCGTCGGTCTGCAATGCGATAGAGACGCTGCTTGTGCACGAGTCGGTCGCGGCGGAATTTCTCCCGCGTTTTGCTTCGGCGATGGCGGAGAGCGGCACCGAGATAAGAGGCGACGGGCGAACATGCACCGTTATCGGGGCGGTTCCCGCGACCGAAGAGGATTGGGCGACCGAGTATGACGATTATATTATCGCCGTCCGCGTTGTTCCGTCGATAGAAGAGGCGGTCGAGCATATTCGCCGCTATTCGACCGGTCACAGTGAGGCGATAATCACCAGTGACATCGGCGCGGCAAGATATTTTCAGCGCAGTATCGACGCTGCGGCGGTGTATGTCAATGCCTCGACCCGCTTTACCGACGGCGGCGAGTTCGGTCTCGGCGCGGAGATAGGCATCTCGACGCAGAAGCTGCACGCGCGCGGTCCGATGGGGCTTGACGCGCTCACGACGGTAAAATTCCTAATCACCGGCGACGGACAGGTAAGATAAACTCACAAAAACATAATTTCGACACGCCCGCCCCGCTGCAGCGCTACTGCGCGCAATGTACGACACGCCGACGCAGAACCCCACCGAACGCCGTGCCTCGCAGTATCGCATCGGCGGGGCTTCGATTTGAAAGGGGAAATAATATGCCGACAAACGAACCCTCCCCCGCTCTTCAGCTCTCCGAGCTCTTCCGCGCGGTCATCGACTCCGACGGCGAGCCCGTAGTCATCTGCACGCTTGACCATATCATCGTATACATGAATCCGACGGCGGTGCGCCGCTATGAAAAGCGCGGCGGTGCTGCACTTGTCGGCAGAAGCCTGCTCGATTGCCATGCTCCCGCAACGCGCGAGATTATCGGGCGTATTCTTGCATGGTTCGGAGAGAGCAGCGAGAATAACAGCGTGTTTGAGACGCATATCGAACGCGAAAATGCGGATGTTTATATGGTCGCGCTGCGCGCGCCCGACGGGCGTCTTATCGGTTACTATGAAAAACACGAATCACGCATCCTCCATGGAGAGGCTAAAAAAGCGCAGATCGAGAAAGCGGAAACAAGCTATGATAATTGATTTTTAGTATGTTCCATATAGCTGATAAGGAGTCGGAATCCTGACGGATTCCTGCTTGAAATTTAATGTTTTCGCTTTTTCTACCGCCGAAAATCGCCTCTGTCGTACAATTGTACGCCGACGTGGCGATTTTCGCCGCTTCTGCATCTTTTTTATCTCTCTCCGGGACCGGAGAGGCTAAAATGCAAAAACCGCCGTGTGTAACTGATTTTCAGGATAATCAGCCTTGAAAATAAATGATTTTTTCTCCCCGTTTCATGAGGGGATTAATGAGTGTCGCATCGTAATATCGTATATTGCTTATATTGCGGTGTCATAATAACTGCATACCGGAGTGTCATCTATGAAAACAAGTCTGAAACGAACAATAATAATTGCGTCGGTCGCGGTTTGCGCGAGCGCAGCCGCTGCAGCGACGGCTGCGCTTGCGTTGAATCGCCGTGATGCGGCAGCTCTGCCGGAAACGGAGCGCATTACCGAAAAGCTGCTCTGCATCGCCGAACCTGATAGTGAGGATTCGGAGCCGGGCTCGGTGTCCGAGCCTGCCACAGAACCTGTGCCCGAGACGGAGCCCGAGACTGCCGCGCCTATTCCCGAGCCCGAATACGAGCCGCAGGAGCCCGAGACTACCGAGTTGGTAGTAGAGGTAATACCTCTACCGCGCGAGCTTGTTGACCCGGCGGGGTATCGTGCCGAGAAAAGGGAAGCGAAGGCGCGCGCCGTTGCGGAGGAGCTCGCCGCAGCGATACCCGATGGTACCGATTTGGAGCGCGTGTCGATAGCTGCTGCGGTCGTGGCGGAATATTGCAGCTGCGGCGTGTACACGATGGATGGCGAGTATTATGATACCGCCTACGGTGTGTTTATTAAGGGCGAGTATTCCTGCGCAGGTGCGACAAGAGCGCTCGGCATGCTGCTTGAGTGTATGGGATATTCGTGGACGCATGTTAATGAGAATCTTTACACGCATCAGTGGGTAGAGGTTTATATGGATGGGCAGCTCGGTTGGGCGGATGGACAGCTGGGGACGGCTGATTACGGCGAATTTCCGTACGCCGAACGGGTCGGATAAAGTCGTCCGGAACGAAAAAGCAAAAACAGTGTTTCTTTAACGGAACTATAGTATAATCTATATTTTGATTATGGGGTCGGAATCCTGACGGATTCCTGCATAAGGTTAAGAGTTTTCGTTTTTTCTACCGCCGAAAATCGCCTCTGTCGTACAATTGTACGCCGACGTGGCGATTTTCGCCGCTTCTGCATCTTTTTTATCTCTCCACGACTCGGGTCGGCTAAAAGCACAGATCTATAAGGTTCTGTGGGATACGAAAAAGCGCAGGTCTAAGATTTTTTTGCCGTACGCTTGTATAGCATTGCATATATGATTTTTCTCGCCGTCGGGCTGCCGACGGCATTATTTTTATCAAAAAAATATCACCGACAGCGAAAAAACATTTAACCGTTTGCTGGATAAGCCGTCTGTATATACGAAAGCGGCATACACGAACAGGAGAGACAGATGGACAGAAAGAAACTCGATGAGCTTATAACCGAAAATATGCGGACGGTGTTAGGCTTTGCGCTGACGCGGCTCGGCAATGTACATGAGGCGGAGGAGCTGGCAAGCGACATTATATATCGGCTGCTGCGCTCGGCTGAGAATATCAGGGACGACGGGCGGTTTTATGCATACATGCGCCGTGTCGCGGAGAATGCATACGTTGACCGCATGCGCGGAAAGCGGCGGCAGACGGCGGAGCTTTCGGAGGCGGAGGATGTCCCCGACGGGGATGTCGGACCGCAATCCGCGCTTGTCCGCCGCGAGGAGCTTGGGCTGCTGCGGCGCGAGCTCGCTATGCTGGCCGAGCGGTATCGCAGAGCGACGGTTATGTACTATATCGAGGGGATGTCGTGTGCCCGTATCGCCGCCGAAATGAATGTCAGCACGGAGACGGTGAAATATCTGCTTTTCCGTGCGAGAAAGCTCATAAGGGAGGGCATGAACATGGAAAGGCTTTACGGAGAAAGAAGCTATCGCCCCGATGCGTTTGAGATCGACTTTTGGGGCGAAAACGGAGGAAACAACGAGGAATATCGCGAGTTTCGCCGTCGTAAGCTCAAGGGCAACATCCTGCTTGCTGCGTATTACGGCGCGGTTGCGCCCGATGAGCTCGGTGTCGAGCTCGGGGTGTCGCTGCCGTATCTCGAGGACGAGCTGCGGCTGCTGACCGAGAGGGGATATCTTGTCCGCCGCGGCGAGAAATATCTGACAAATATCCCCATATTCACCGCCGATTGCACGGAGGCGGCTGACAGGGCGTTCGGCACGCTCGTGAAGGATGCTGCGGCACGCTATGCGGCGCTGCACGACGGACTCGCGGAACGCTTCGGCGAGCGCTTTGAGAGTGCATCGCAGAGGGGGTGGCAGCGGCTGCTGCTCTGCCTGCACTTTGCACTTATCGAGAGCAGCGCGGTACGCGCCGAGAGGTACGGGCAGCTGCCCGAGAACGGGGTGTATTCAAAGCTCTGCGGAGGGCGCGGGATAGTCTGGGGCAGGAGTGCACGTGATTCGGAGCATTCGTCCTGCAGAATATACGGAATATATAACGACGGTCCGCTCGGCGACGGGATCATAGCGATGAATTTTGCACAGACGCTCGACGTGCAGCACTATCAGAGTGATATGTACGGGGCGATATCGGCGGCAGCCGAAAGCATTGACGGGCTGAGCTCGGGGCAGCTCGAAATGCTCGAACGGCTCGGTTATGTCGGCGGCGGAAGAACGCATTTCCCCGTCTGGACCGAGTCCGAATATAATGAGCTGCGCGAACTGCTCGCGGACGGCATCTCCGTGCTCAGCGAATGCCTCATCGCCTGCTCGGAGCGCGCGGCGGGAATTTCGGCAGACCTCGCTCCCGAGCATATACGTGCCGAAGCGGAGTTCGCCGGGGCAAATGTGTACGGCTTTGTCGCCGCCGATCGGCTGACCGACGCGCTCTTCGAAATCGGCGCGCTCGATACGGAGCACCTGACGGGAATACCCGCGCTCTGCGCGGTAACGAAATGAGGGGAACGGCGCGGACGCGAGGAGTACGCGGGTACGCGGAAAGAGGGGTATGCTGCCTTTTGAAAAAGGTCCGGCGAAAACTTTAAAACAGGGAGTCTTTCTCGGGCAGAGTGACCGAGTCAGCGCTGAACGAGGGATTCTCGCACCGCCCCGCTATTGCGTTGCTTGAGGCGGCGAGCGGCAGAAACGTTTCGCCCGCCATCGCAAGGACAAATGTGTATGCCTTGGTAAGTAAGAAGCACGGACATATTAAAACTAATGAAAATTGAGCATGAAAGCCTCGCCCATATGGGCGAGGCTTTCATGCTTCGGGGATGCGCTTTGTGCTGTGAAATTATAGCCCGGCATCGGGAATGTCGAATATAGCTTTTGTTGATTGCCTTACCTCTCCCAAACGCATTACTCCACCCGAACGCCTTGCTCTGCGCGATGCCCTGTCAGCTCTGACGCAGAACGGGCTGGAGCTGAATTCCCGAGAGGGCAGAGAGCATGGTGTCCTGAAGCAGTGAGAAATCGCAGACGAGCGAGCAGGGCTTGCGTTCGGGGTCATCCTGCCCGAGCGGGACGAAATAGATGTTCTTGCGGGCGGAGACGGTCGCTATCGAGCCGAGCGAGCCCGAGAGCGCGTCGTTTGTCGCGAGCGCGATGACGGTGGGGCGGAGACGGCGGGCGTGAGCCTTTGCAGCCATCGTGATCGCGCCGTCGGTTATACCGCAAGCCATCTTTGATATCGTGTTGCCGGTGCACGGTGCTATGACGAGCAGATCGAGCGGCACGGTCGGTCCGAGCGGTTCCGCTTCGCGGACGGTGTGAATGACCTGCCTGCCGCAAAGCTGCTCGACGCGCGCGATTATGTCGGATGCCTTTCCGAATCGGGTGTCGGTGGTGTAGACCGCTTCGCTCACGATGGGGATGATCTCCCATCCCATTCCGCTCAACTGCTCGAGCTGTTCGAGCGAGCGGGAAACGGTGCAGAACGAGCCGCATATCGCGTAGCCCATGCGTGGCTTGCGCTTGAGCGCTGCCGCCTTGTCCGATAAGCTTTCTTTTATGTCGTATGTATCCATGTCGTACCCTTTCCGCGCGGAGCGCGTATGTAAAATGCGAGTCGGTGCATGCCGATTCGAAAAAACTGCGGCAGTAGGCGTGCATTCTTTCGATAAGAAACGCGAGGCGTAATGTCTGCCGAGCGTTTCTGACGATATCTTGCAAGGTCGCTATCGGCTGAGCAGTCATAGGGGGATACATAAGGGGGAGACTGCGCCGAATAGGAGCGCAGCGAATCGCGGCGCAATCCCCCTTATGCCTGCTT
>URAP01000063.1 GCA_900545935.1 uncultured Eubacteriales bacterium | reverse complement strand
ACACAGGATATGAAGTTTCGTCAATCCCTTTTGAAATATTCGCAGAAATACGGAGTAACAAAGGCAGCGATCAAGTACAAAACGAATCGACAGTACATCTATCGGTGGCTGCGTCTGCGTAGGTATGACGGCACGATTGAATCACTGCGTGCGAAATCGCGCAGACCGCACCATCATCCGAATCAGCGCACCGAGCAAGAGCTAAAGCTGATCGGTGATATGCGGCGCAGAGGTCTGAACACCGGGCTTGTCGTATTCTGGGCAAAACTTTAAATCAGCTTGATGCCTTAGTCGGCACACAATGGCAAGCAAAACTTTGGGTCAGCAATTGTCTCAGCCCCTCTGCCCGAGAAATGCCCTTCTCAGTCACAAGGTTTTCGCCGGGTCTTTTTCAAAAAGCCGCGTTCCTGCCGCGACCTGCTGCGTTCCCGCCGCGTCCCGCTCGCGCCCCTCCGTACACCTCGCCCTCGTCTGTGGGAGAGCAGTGCGCGCAGCGCCTTGCCGAGCTCGACTGCGGGTATGACGGCGAGAGCTAGGGCGAGGGAGAAGAGATACTGCGACAGCGAGACGGGAGCGAAGCCGAACAGCGTGCGGAGCGGCGGGATGAACACTGCGGCTGCGGTGACAACGAACGATGCTGCGACGGCGAGGGCGAGGGTCGGATTGCGTGTTCCGAGCGAGAAGATTGAGCGGTGACGGGAGCGCATATTGCAGGAATGGAATATCTCCGCCATCGCCATACAGGTGAACGCCATCGTCATACCGGTCCCGCTGCTCTGCGGCGCGATGCTGCCGAAATCACCGACGCATCCGCCGAGGTAGGCGGCGAGCACGAGCGCCGAAACGAGTGCTCCCTGAAGCAATATCTCGACCGCTTCTCCTGCGCCGATTATCTTCTCATCGAGGCTGCGCGGCGGGCGTGACATGATATCCGGCTCTGCCTCCTCGAGTCCGAGCGCGAGTGCCGGAAATGTATCTGTGATGAGATTTATCCAGAGTATCTGAGCGGGACTGAGCACGGTAAAGCCGAGCGCGGTCGCGGTGAAGATCGTAATTATCTCGCTGAGATTTGAAGAGAGCAGGAATTGCACCGCCTTACAGATATTGTCGTAGATGCGCCTGCCCTCGCGGGTCGCGTCGACGAGGGTGGGAAAATTATCGTCCGAGAGGATGATATCGGCTACGCCTCTGACAACGTCGCTGCCGCCGCGCCCCATGCCGACCCCGATATCCGCCGCGCGAAGCGAGGGCGCGTCGTTTACCCCGTCCCCGGTCATGGCGGTAATGCAGCCCGCACGGCGCAGCGCTGTAACTATGCGCGTTTTATGCTCGGGGCTGACGCGCGAGTAGACGGTGTACCGACCGACGGCGCGTGACAGACCGTCGTCATCGAGGCGGTCAAGCTCGCTGCCGAGGCAGACGCGGGAGGGCGAGTCGGCTATACCGAGCCGCTGTGCAATGGCGAATGCGGTGGCAGGATGATCGCCGGTTATCATAATAACGCGCATTCCCGCCGAGCGGCACAGTCCGAGTGCCTCGGGCACGCCCCGCCTTATCGGGTCCTCCATCCCGACCGCGCCGAGATAGACGAGTCCGCGTTCATCCCTCGATTCTGCCGAGCCGCCGCTCCTGCTCCATTTCATTCCTGCGGCGATGCTGCGCAGCCCCTGCCCTGCGAGCGCGGATATCTCACCGAGCGCTCTGTCGCGCTGCTCGCTTGTCATTGGACGAATGCCGTCCGGCGTCAGTATGCGGTCGCAGCGTGAGATAACGACGTCGGGCGCGCCGGTGGTGTACTGCGTATAGCCGTGCGGTGCGCGGTGGACGGTGGTCATCAGCTTCCGCGCGGAGTCGAACGGCAGGACAGCCGTGCGGGGAAAGCGCGCGTCGAGCTCACTCTTATGCAGTCCGAGCCCCGAGGCATATGCGACGAGCGCAGCCTGCGTCGGGTCTCCGACAATGCTGCCGTCCGCATGCTCCGAAGCGTCGGTGCACAGCGAGAGTGCGGTCGCGAGCCGTTCCGGCTCGGGTGAAGCTGCGCGCACAACGGTCATGCGGTTCTCGGTCAGAGTGCCGGTCTTGTCGGTGCAGACCGCACTTGTACAGCCGAGTGTCTCAACGGCGGTCAGGCGGCGCACGATAGCGCCTTTTTTCGACATTCGTGTAACTCCGAGCGAGAGCACGACGGTCACGACGGCGGCAAGCCCCTCAGGAATAGCCGCGACGGCGAGGCTGACCGCGAGCATAAAGGTGTCGAGCAGCACGGTGTAGTCGCCTGCGGATATCTCAGCTCTGCGCGAGAGCACGGAAAAGGCAAAGACCGCGAGGCAGACGGCGAGGACGAGTACGGTCAGAGTGCGAGAGAGCGCGGCGAGACGTTTTTGCAGCGGAGTGCGGTCGCGGCTTCCGGTGCCGAGCGAGGCGGCGATGTGTCCCATCTCGGTGTTCATTCCGGTAGCGGTAACGACGGCGAGCGCACTGCCTGCGGTGATGCAGCTGCCCATATGTAGCATATTTTTGCGATCGCCGACGGGGGTCTCACGCTCGGTGCGCGGCAGTCGTGCGGTATTTTTCTCGCACGGCAGCGATTCTCCGGTCAGCACCGATTCGTCGGCGGCGAGCGAATCGGCGCGCAGCAGCCGGGCATCTGCGGGTACGGCATCCCCCGCCTCAAGCGCGATGATATCTCCGGGGACCGTCTCCTCCGCCGGGATGCGCTTTCGCTCTCCGCCGCGCAGGACTGTGGTATATGACGGCGTGAGGCTGCGCAGCGCGGAGATGGCCGCCTCCGCGCGGGACTCCTGAACCATTCCGAGCACCGAATTTATTACTACCACCGCAAGGATTATGCAGGAGTCGGAGCAGCTCTCGCCCGAGACGATGCTGACGGCTGCGGAGACCGCAGCCGCGCAGAGCAGCGCCATGACCATCGGATCGGCGAGCTGCCGCAGAAAGACCCGCAGGAGAGATTCCCTGCGTGCCTCCTTCAGTGTGCCCCTGCCGAATCTCTCGAGCCTGATTCGAGCCTCCTCATCCGACAGACCGCGCCTATCCGAGCCGAGCGCCTCGAGCGTTTCTTCAGCTCCGGCGTGACAGTGTTTTTCGTCTTGCATTTTCATTACCGCAGCCTCTCGTGCTGCCGCAGCGGGTGCCGCGGCACAGCGGAGGCTTCCTTTCGCTCTGATAAATTTTTCATTATGGTAATGTACCGTATATCCGGCGCGGCGGAGCATAATAATAAATAATATATGATAGAAACGGCGCGCCGAGTGCTGTACGCCGCCGGGAAACTGCCGCTGCGAGGTGAAATACCCTCCTGCGGCAACGGCATTCGGCACGTCGGGTACGAGCTTCCTTATCTAATTTCTATTGCACGTCGGGGGCTATTATGCCGGACGCGTTAAAAGTGAAATAAAAAATGTGAAAAGTTGAGCATTTCGTCTTGACATTCTGTTTTATAGTATTTATAATTAGTGTGAAAACGGATGCGGTGAAAACGCACCGTAAAAAACTGTCATTGAGTATGCCATGCATACAAGAAAGAGGTACCGAAATGGCTGAGAAGTTCAGAATCGGAATTATCGGATGCGGCGGAATCGCAAACGGCAAGCATATGCCCGCGCTCGCTGCACAGCCCAACGCAGAAATGGTAGCATTCTGCGATATCATCGTTGAGAGAGCCGAGGCTGCTAAGAAGCAGTACGGCACCCCCGATGCAAAGGTCTACGAGGATTACAGAAAGCTCCTTGAGGACAAGAGCATTGATGTTGTACATGTCTGCACACCTAACAGAATGCACAGCCCGATCACCGTTGCCGCTCTCGAGGCAGGCAAGCACGTAATGTGCGAGAAGCCGATGGCTATCAACTCCGCTGAGGCTAAGAAGATGCTCGACGCAGCTAAGCGCAGCGGAAAGAAGCTCTCTATCGGTTATCAGAACCGTCAGACCCCCCACGCTCTCTACCTCAAGAAGGAGGCTGAGGACGGCACCTTCGGCGATATCTACTTCGGTAAGGCTACCGCAATTCGTCGCCGCGGCGTTCCTACTTGGGGCGTGTTCCTTAACGAGTACGAGCAGGGCGGCGGTCCTCTGATCGACATCGGAACCCACGCACTCGACCTTACTCTCTGGGTAATGAATAACTACAAGCCTAAGTACTGTGTCGGTACCGCTTACCACAAGCTCAACAACCTCGCTCCCGAGGATCAGGGTAACGGCTGGGGCCCTTGGGATCCCGCTAAGTTCACCGTCGAGGATTCCGCTTTCGGCTTCATCGTAATGGAGAACGGCGCGACCATCATTCTCGAGTCCTCCTGGGCTCTTAACACCACTCTTAACCGTGAGGCAGTTACCTCCGTCTGTGGTACTCTCGGCGGCGGTGATATGTATGACGGCGTTCACATTAACGGCGTTCGCAACGGTCGTCAGTACATCCTCGAGCCCAACATGAACTGCGGCGGCGCTGCATTCTTCGACGGTCAGGGCGATGATCCTGCACACATCAGAGAGGCTCGCAACTGGCTCAAGGCTATCGCTGAGGACAAGGATCCCGTTGTTCTGCCGGAGCAGGCCTTCTGCGTTACCCGCATCCTCGAGGGCATCTACGAGTCCGCTAAGACCGGTAAGCCCTTCTACTTCGACAACTGAGAAAACGGCATAGCTGTCAACGATCGTTGATTTTGTGTGGTTGTCGCGGTGTCCCTGCGACGCTGCGGCAGCCTCCTGTTTTTTTAAATCGGCATCAAATAACATCGGAAAGGAAATATCATCATGAAACTCTGTGTTCTTGAAAATCTCTACGCTGCTCTTCCCTTTGAGGAGTCACTTAAGAAGCTTCACGATCTCGGAATCGACACGCTCGAGCTCGGCGCGGGCGGATATCCCGGAAAGGCGCACTGCGACCCCGAGGTCCTGCTGAACAATGAGGAGGAGTATAAGAAATTCCTCGCACTGCTCGACAAGTACGGCATGCACGTCGCCGCTCTCGGCGCTCACGGAAATAACGTTCACCCCGACAAGAAGATTGCCGAGGCTTACGACAAGGACTTCCGCAATGCCGTCCTGCTCGCAGAGAAGATGGGCATTGATACCGTTATTACCTTCTCGGGCTGCCCCGGCGACCATGAGGGCGCTAAGTACCCGAACTGGGTAACCTGCCCTTGGCCCGACGACTACCTGAAGATCCTCGATTACCAGTGGAACGAGGTCCTCATTCCTTACTGGAAGGAAGCGGGCGCATTCGCAAAGGCTCACGGTGTCCGCGTTGCATTTGAGATGCATCCCGGCTTCTGTGTTTACAACCCCGCCACCATGCTTCGCATCCGCGAGGCTGTCGGCGATGTTCTCGGCGCAAACTTCGACCCCTCCCATCTTATCTGGCAGGGAATCGAGCCTGTTGCCGCTATCCGCAAGCTCGGCGACGCTATCTACCACGTACACGCAAAGGACACCAAGCTCGATAAGTACAATATCGCTGCCGACGGCGTTCTCGATACAAAGCATTACAGCGATGAGATCCACCGCAGCTGGGTATTCCGCTCCGTCGGATACGGCAACGGCGAGCAGTACTGGAGAGACCTTATCTCCGCACTCCGTCTTGTCGGTTACGACCGCGTTCTCTCGATCGAGCATGAGGACAGCCTCATGAGCATCGACGAGGGTCTGAAGAAGGCTGTCGAGTTCCTCCGTCCGTCGGTCATCAACGAGCCTAAGCCTACCACTATGGGCTGGGCGTGAGTCTTGTTTGTAAGATCGAAAGAGAAAAAGATGATATTGCCGCAGAAAACGTCTTTTAATGCGGTATATGAAAGGTCGCCTGCACCGGGCTCTGCGGTGCGGGCGATTTTTTGCATTCGTGGCTTGCATTATCCGGCGTAGTATGGTACAATACAGCTCGGCTGCCCGGACGATAGCTCGGGTGCGCCGTTTTTTTATCAGCTATCTGCGTGTCGATAGGACAGATGCGGGGATGCATGACCGCGCGGAGTCCCGGGGCATAGCTTTGGTGCGTGATCGGCGCGAAAATCGCATTTGCAAATATAGTAGGAGAAAAAAGCCTTGGAAGAGACTAAAAAGACAAGAATTCGGTTATCCGATCATTTTACATACGGCAGGCTGCTGCGTTTTACGCTGCCGTCGATCGTTATGATGATATTTTCCTCAATATACTGCGTTGTCGACGGCTTTTTCGTGTCAAACTATGTCGGTAAGACATCGTTTGCCTCGGTCAATTTTACATGGCCGTTTATCATGATACTCGGCTCGATCGGATTTATGTTCGGTGCGGGCGGCTGCGCCGTCATCGCAAAGACGATGGGAGAGGGAAGGCAGGAGAAGGCGCGGGAGCTGTTTTCGTTCTTTGTGCTTGCCGCCGCGATCTGCGGAGTGGTCATAGGCGTGCTCGGATGGTTCTTTATACGTCCGCTCTGCGCGCTGCTCGGCGCGGAGGGCGCATTGCTTGACGGCTGCGTGACCTATGGACGGATACTCTTCTCCTCGATGCCGTTTTTCCTGCTCCAGTATGAGTTTCAGAGCTTTTTCATTGCTGCGGAGCGTCCGCAGGCAGGTCTGTATGTTACCGTTGCGTCGGGAGTTACCAACATGGTGCTCGACGCGCTGCTCGTCGCGGTCTTTCCGCTCGGGCTTTTCGGCGCGGCAGCCGCTACCGCACTCAGCCAGGTGGTGGGCGGATTTATTCCGCTGATATATTTCGCTCTGCCGAACGGCAGTGCGCTGCGCTTTACAAAGCCCCGCTTTGACGGAAAGGCGCTGCTTCGCACGGTGACAAACGGTTCCTCCGAGCTGATGAGCAACATCTCCATGTCCATCGTCAGTATGCTGTATAATACCCGCCTGATGGAATACGCGGGAGAAAACGGCGTGGCGGCTTACGGTGTGCTGATGTATGTTGCGGGTATCTTTCTCGCGATATTCATCGGCTACTCGACCGGTGCTGCGCCGGTGGCGAGCTTCAGCCTCGGCGCGCAGAATAACGGCGAGCTGCGGAATCTGTTCCGCAAGAGCCTTGCTGTTATCGGCTGCTCCTCTCTGCTCATGTTCGGGCTCGGTGAGCTGCTCTCCTCGCCGCTTGCTACGCTCTTTGTCGGCTACGACGACGGGTTGAAGGCGCTGACCGTTCACGCTTTCAAGATATATTCGTTCTCGTTTCTTCTGTCCGGTATATCGGTGTTCGGCTCGGCGTTCTTTACCGCGCTCGGAGACGGACTGACCTCGGCGCTAATCGCATTTCTGCGCTCGCTCGTCTTTCAGACCGCGGCGGTAATGCTGCTGCCGCTGATATTTGAAATAGACGGAATATGGTATTCCATCATCGCGGCGGAGCTTGTTTCCGCTGCCGTAACGGCGGTATTCTTCGCCGTTCACCGCAAAAAATACCGTTATTTCTGATGCGGGCTTTTGCAGTGATTTGATGAAATTTTATTCATCTGCGGCTGATTGATGTGTTGTATTACGCCCTTGCGGGCTTGAATTATTTTCAAAAAGCGGTATAATAATATTAACGGAGCGGAGCCGATGCGGCATACCGCGCCGAATGAAAACAAAGTGCTTTTGCGGAGGTGCTGTCATGAATGAAATTAAAAGACGGATCAAAATTGCAAAATGGGATAAGGTAATTACCGCACTGCTCGCGGTAATCATCGGCGTGCTGTTTATAGTGCTGCCGGACAGCTCGTCGGATGTGCTCTGCGCAATTTCCGGCATCGTGCTCATGGTCGCGGGAGTCGTCGCTATCGTCGCTTTCGCATCCTACGGCTTCTTTTTCAGCGGACATGCGCTGATCTCGGGTATCGCCCTGCTGCTCGCAGGACTGTTCTGCATAGTCAATCCGAATGTCGTTAAGGATCTGCTGACCGTTATCTTCGGTATATTCATCGTTATCGACGGCAGTACCTCTATTGCCGACAGCATAGAGTGCGCACGCGCGCATGTCGAGGGATGGGTCGGAATGCTTATCCTCTCGGTCGTTACCGTCGTGCTCGGCGGACTCGTGATGTTCGGACCGTTTGATACCGTTATGATCTTCGCGGGTATCTCGCTTATCATCGACGGCATCTGCGATATTATAATGATCTGTGTGTTCTCACACAAGGTCCGCGAAGCAAAAAAAATCCTCCACGACAAGGACGACGTTATCTACATCAACTGACGCGGGGGATACGCGCGGGGGGACTTTTGAAAAAGTCCCCCCGCACCCCCTCAAAACTTTAAAATAAGAGTAAAGGC
>URAP01000062.1 GCA_900545935.1 uncultured Eubacteriales bacterium | reverse complement strand
CCGCTCGCTCGGCTGCGGCTTCGCCTTGCCTACCCCTTACACAGGGGAGGCTTTCACGTGCGAACTTTTCGGTATGTATTATCAACTTAATTCTATAATAAAACTGAGTACAACCAAACTTAATTTGATAACACTACTCACGTACGAGTGCAGTTCTGCGCTCTTGCGAACTTACGCATAACCGGTTCTTCTGCTTCTATTCCTCGTCCTCGCACTCATGCAGAAACCGAACCGCGTCCCTCACCTCGGAGACCGAGTAGCCGTAGCGTACCATAGCTCCCATTATCTTTCGATCGGGGACGAATTCGCGCTTCTCCTGAGGGGTGCGGAGCTTTGCGGCGCGGCAGAGCAGCGCTGCACAGTTGGCGGGAAAGTCGATATCAAGCTCATCATAGTCGAGCGCGGCGATATCCTCGCGGCGGAAGCCCTTCTTATACAGCTCGACGACGAGCCTGCGCTTGCCGTACAGCTTGCTGCTCGCCATAACCTGCGCGGTATAGATGAGCTGCGAGCTGTCGTTGACATAACCCTTGCCCTTGCAGTAGTCGACCGCCGTATCAACATCCGACTGCGAGTACCCCTTGCGCAGCAGCTTTTCACGCAACCGCTTTTCGGTGTTGCTCGCATAGACGAGGATGTTCATCGCACTCGCGATGCACTTCTTTTCGGAGGCGGAAAATTCACCGTCCGAGCGCGTTGCGGAGGAATTCTCCTCCGTGCCCTCGGGACGCGAATCAAGCTCGCCTATCATTCATCGGAGAGAGGAATGTCAACGTCGAATTCCTCTCCCTCCGAGGTATCTGCATCCTCGAGATCAAGCCCGGTCATGGTGAGGTCGATATCGTCCTTCTTTCCGCGGATGCGCGCCTCGATCTGCTCCATGTATTCGGGATTTTCCTCGATGAAGCGGCGGGCATTTTCCTTGCCCTGACCGATGCGAACGCCGTTGAACGAGAACCACGAGCCGCTCTTTTCGACAATGTCGAGGTCGACTCCGATATCGAGCAGCTCGCCCGACTTGGATATTCCCTTGCCGTAGAGAACGTCGAATTCCGCGACCTTGAAGGGCGGCGCGACCTTATTCTTAACGACCTTGCACTTGGCACGGCTGCCGTACTGCTCGGTACCGTTCTTGAGCGCCTCGCCCTTGCGTATCTCTATGCGCACGGAGGCGTAGAACTTCAGCGCACGTCCGCCGGGGGTCGTCTCGGGGTTGCCGTAAACGACTCCGACCTTTTCGCGCAGCTGGTTGATGAATATGACCATCGCATTCGACTTCGAGATAGCGCCGGAGAGCTTTCTCAGCGCCTGCGACATCAATCGTGCCTGCAAGCCGACATGCGCCGCGCCCATCTCGCCGTCTATTTCCTGCTGAGGAACGAGCGCCGCGACCGAGTCGACAACAACAAGGTCGACCGCACCGGAGCGAACAAGCGCCTCGGTTATCTCGAGCGCCTGCTCTCCGCTGTCCGGCTGAGAAACAAGCAGATCCTCGATCTTTACGCCGAGATTCTTGGCATAGATCGGGTCGAGCGCATGCTCTGCGTCGACAAATGCGGCAGTGCCGCCCTCTTTTTGGATCTCTGCGGCGACATGCAGTGCGAGCGTCGTTTTACCGGACGACTCGGGACCGTATATCTCGATGATTCTGCCCTTCGGCAGACCGCCGATTCCGAGCGCAAGGTCGAGAGTCAGCGAGCCGGTCGAGACCGCCGTCACGTTGATGGCGGGATTCTCGCCGAGCTTGATTATCGAGCCCGCGCCGAACTGCTTGGTTATCTGCGATATCGCAGTGTCAAGCGCTTTTTTCTTTTCGTTTGCATCGGTCGGCAGCGCAACCGCTACCGCCTTCTTAGGCTTTGTTGCCATATGCTTTACCTCCTTGGACTGGGGTACGCAGGGGACGCTTTCGAGAAAGCGCCCCCCACACCCCCCGCAAAGCTTTAAAACCGGGACTTTTCTCGCTGCTGCACCGACTAAGGCATCAAGCAGCAGAAAAGTTTCGCCCGCCTTTTCAATGGGCGGCGCATAAAGGCGGAGCCTTTATGCATGAGTTTGGAGCTTACGCTCCAAACATCACGGGGTCGGGGCAATGCCCCGAAAATCGGCGTTTCTTTTTGTTAACTTTTTGAACAATGCTTGCGTTGTTCGCTGCGCAACTGTATGGTCAAAGAAAAAGCGGCTAAGGAACTGATTCGACTGAATTCGCAGTGATAACGCCTAACGATACACTAAAATTCAGATATAAATCATGCTGATAATGTTACCAAAGCAGCGGACGTGTATGCCTCCCCTGTGCAAGGGGAGGGGGACCGCCGTAGGCGGTGGAAGGGATGTTGGAAAATGAAAAGTCTGCTATCAAATCCCGAGTTCGTGACAATTTTTCTGTCACATCATACTTGATGTTTTTGCTGCTCTCAATGTGACAGAAAAATTGTCACGAACCAAGCTTGATTAAGGATTCTATAGTTCCCAACAGCCCCTCCGCTTCGCTACGCTCAGCACCTCCCCTTACACAGGGGAGGCAAACACGCACCGACTTTTCAGTATGCATTATCAACTTAATTCTATGATACATCTTAGTACGACTAATTTTAAGTTGATAGCGCTACTCCTACACGAGCGCAATTTTGCGGTCTTACGGAGCGGTCTTACGGAGAAGATTGCCGCTGTTTGCAGCAAAGCAAAATTCCATATTGAACCGCGCAGCTGTTCATTGAGGGAGGCTTTCACGCGCAAACTTTTCAATATGCATTACCAACTTAATTTTTATCTAAGTCTCAACACACACATCAAGCTTACCGTCGGCGCGCGTTTTCCGTTGCGGGGTACGTACACTACGTGCGCAAAATTTCGCTGCATGCACGCCGCCTGAACAGACTCAGACCCGACTCCGACATTAAATAACCCCGAAATCAATAGATCGGTCCGTCGATGAGCCATTTTGTTCCGTCATATCTGAGATAGACCTTCATGCTGCTATCCTCGCCGCGGACGGTGCAGCCTACCTCGAGCACGGCAGTGCTGCCGTTCTGCGATGCGACCTTTGCGCTGTCTGTGTCGATCTCGGTAGTCATATCATACTCGGGCAGGGCGATATTGCGGTACATTACCCCCTGCTTATCGGTGTAGTATCTGCCGCGCAGCCCGAGCCCGAGCTGATCCTCATTGTAGGGATCGCCCTCCTGCGTTTCCGCAGTTTCGGTCTCGCCGTCATACTCACCGAACGCAACGGCATATACCGTCACAAGGTACTCCTTTGAGAATACCGTCTCGGCCTTTTCCTTTATCTGCTCCTCGCTCTTGTACGAGCTGTCCGCAGATATCGGGCGGTACTGCGCACCGCTGACCGACTCGAGCAGCTCCTCGTCATCGACCGGCAGACCGTCGCCCCAGATAACCTCGGTCAGCTCCTCGGCATCCGGCAGCAGGGCGGTGAGTACCTCACGCGCACCCGCATCGTCGAGCTTCGGCGCATCGACCTTTGTCTCTCCGGAGCTGCCGCAGGCGCTGAGCATCGCCCCTATCAGCAGCACCGACGCACCGAGCGCCGCAAGAGCGGACGCTTTAATGCCTCTCGCTCCTGCACTGCGATTTTTAAGAGCTTTAAGACTCTTCATCAGATGTCCTCCTCGGACTCGTCCGAATTACCAATATTTTCTACTTCTTCTGCATCAGAATCGGTTTCTGCGGCATTATCTTCACCCTCAGCTCTGATAACATCTGCATTTTCTTCAGGACTGCCGTCAACAGTCTCATCAGGCTCATCCTCTACCGCCGGCAGGCAGGTAAAGTTGACTATGCCCGCATCCTCCGCCGTGCGCATGATGATAACGCCGCCCGCAGTCCTCGAATACTCTGGAATATCCGACGCGGGGGTACGGATGATGGTACCCGTGCTCGTGATGAGCATGATATCGTCGTCCTCGCCGACTGTCTCGATGCCGGCTATCATGCCGCGGCGCTCGGTATTGTGGCAGCGAACGCCCTTACCGCCGCGCTTGTGCATCGGGTAATCGTCGAACGGTGTGCGCTTTCCGTAGCCGGTCTCGGTGACGGTGAGCAGGCGCTTGTTCTCGTCTGCGACAGCCGCGCCGCGTACCTCGTCGCCCTCGGAGAGCGATATCGCCTTGACACCGCGCGCGGTCCTGCCGAGCGGGCGGATGTCGGAGAGGCGGAAGAATACGGCGTAGCCTTTTCTCGTCGCGATGAGCAGGCGGCTGTTCTCGTCGGTCAGGCGGACGTAGAGCAGTCTGTCGCCCTCATCGAGCGAGAGCGCGATCTTTCCGCCGCGGCGCTGTATCTCGAATTCTCTCAGCGGAGTGCGCTTGATAACTCCGCGCAAGGTGACCATTGTCAGGTACTTATCACTGTCAAAGCCGTCGACCGCAACCATTGCCGTCACGCGCTCGTCGGGCGCGAGGTCAAGAATATTGACGATATTGGTGCCCTTAGCGGTCCTGCCTGCCTCGGGGATGGCGTATGCCTTCTTAACGTACACCCTGCCCTTACTCGTGAACATGAGCAGGTAGGAATGAGAACCTACCGCGAGCATGCGCTCGATGTAATCCTCCTCCTTGGTGCCCATTCCGATAATACCCTTACCGCCGCGGTGCTGCGCGGAGTAAACGCTCGATGCCTGACGCTTGATGTAGCCCGCATGGCTCATCGTGATAACGCAGGTATGGCGCTCGATAAGATCCTCGAGAACGATCTCGTTCTCCATCGGAACAAGCTCGGTGCGGCGGTCGTCGCCGAAGCGAGCCTTGATGGCAAGCAGCTCGTCGCGGATAACGCCCTTTATTCCCTCCTCGCTCGCGAGGATAGTGCGGAGCTCGCTTACTGTTGCGGTCAGCTTTGCAATGCGGTCGAGCACCTTCTGTCTCTCGAGTCCGGACAGACGGCCGAGCGTCATTTCGACGATAGCCTGCGCCTGTGCGTCTGAGAGACCGTAGCGCTCCATCAGGTTAGTCTTTGCGCTCGGGATAGAATCGCTCGCGCGGATGAGCTTGATAATTTCTTCGATATGGTCGGCTGCAATCTTGTAGCCCTCGTTGATATGGAGCTCGCGCAGCGCCTTATCGAGGTCAAAGCGTATTCTCCGCTCGATAACGCTCTCCTGATGTGCGATATAGCAGCGAAGAATGTCGCGCAGATTGAGCAGCTTCGGCACGCCGTCGCAGATGGCGAGCATATTCACCGCAAAGGTATCCTGAAGCTGCGTGTACTTATACAGCTGATTGAGTATGACCTGTCCGTTCGCGTCGCGGCGGTACTCGACAACTATGCGCAGTCCCGCTCTGCCGCTCTCGTCGCGGATATCGGTGATACCCTCGATGCGCTTGTCCTTGTGGCACTCAGCCATAGCCTCGACAAGCGTGCTCTTATTGACCTGATAGGGTATCTCGGTGATAACGATGCGATGCTTGTCCTCCTCGACCTCTGCGCGCGCGCGGACGGTGAGCTTTCCTCTGCCCGTCTCGTACGCTTCGCGGATGCCCATGCTGCCGCATATCATCGCGCGGGTCGGGAAATCCGGTCCCTTGATGAACGCCATGAGGTCGGATACGCTCGCATCGGGATGCTCCATGAGATATATCGTACCGTCAATGACCTCGCCGAGATTATGCGGGGGGATATTCGTCGCCATACCGACGGCGATACCGACCGAGCCGTTTACAAGCAGATTAGGTATACGCGAGGGGAGCACGGTGGGCTCCTGACGCTTGTTATCAAAGTTGGGTGTAAAGTCTACGACATTCTTCTCGATGTCGCGGGTCATCTCGTCCGCCAGACGCGCAAGACGCGCCTCGGTATAACGGTATGCAGCCGCCTTGTCTCCGTCGATATTACCGAAGTTACCGTGACCCTCTACAAGAGGATAACGCATCGAGAAGGGCTGCGCGAGACGTACCATCGAATCGTATACCGCGCTGTCTCCGTGCGGATGATAGCGACCGAGCACGTTACCGACCGTCGTCGCCGACTTATAGAACGGCTTATCGTGCGTTATCTTGTCCTCGTACATCGCATAGATAATTCTGCGATGAACCGGCTTGAGTCCGTCGCGGACATCCGGCAGAGCGCGGGATACGATGACGCTCATCGCGTACTGAATGAACGAATCCTTCAGCTCACGCTCCATATGAACGTCAACTATTTTTTGATCCTTAAACTCGAAATTTTCTTCCATTTATTTTTTCGACCATTCCTTATATTTTTCGGTTTTCGGCTTGTTCCTACAGCCTTTTCAACATGCCGCAAACTGCGCCGAAGCCCGCTCGTCTGCGAAAATTCACACATGTTTGCACAGCCTGTGGAAAACTCCCGTGGCAATACTTATATATCGAGATCGGTCGCGTACTGCGCATTCTCCTCGATAAACTCGCGTCTCGGCTCGACCTTGTCTCCCATCAGCGTGGAGAAGATGCGGTCGCACTCGATGGCGTCGTCTATCGTGACCTTGAGTATCGTTCTCGTCTCGGGGTTCATCGTCGTATCCCAGAGCTGGATCGGGTCCATCTCACCGAGACCCTTGTACCGCTCTGCTTCGACCTTTTCACCGCGGCCTCCGCCCATCTCCTCGATTATCGCGTCGCGCTCCTCGTCGGAGAAGGCGTATTTTGTCGTCTTGCCCTTAAATACGCGGTAGAGCGGCGGCTGTGCGAGAAATACATGCCCCTCGTCTATCAGCTGGCGCATATGGCGGAAGAAGAATGTCAGCAGCAGTATACGTATATGCGAACCGTCGACATCGGCATCCGCCATGATGATTATCTTGCCGTAGCGAAGCTTGGAGATATCGAAATCCTCTCCTATGCCGCAGCCGAGCGCCTGGATTATCGGGATTATCGAGGTGTTGGAGTACACCTTGTCGAGTCGACTCTTTTCGACGTTGAGGACCTTGCCTCGCAGCGGCAGTATCGCCTGATACTTGGAGTCGCGTCCGTCCTTTGCAGAGCCTCCCGCGGAGTCTCCCTCCACCAGATAGAGCTCGGTAACGTCGACCCTCTTCTCCTGACAGTCGGCGAGCTTTCCGGGCAGCGTCATTCCCTCGAGAACATTCTTGCGCCTTGTCAGCTCCCTTGCCTTGCGTGCCGCCTCGCGGGCTCTGCTCGCCTGCATCGCCTTATCGAGTATCGCCTTCGCGGAGGTCGGATTTTCCTCAAAATATTCGCCGAGCTTGCGCGTTACGAGCGAGTCGACAAAGGTCCTTATCTCGGCATTTCCGAGCTTGCCCTTCGTCTGACCCTCAAACTGCGCCTCGGTCAGCTTGACCGAAATTACCGCGCATATTCCCTCGCGCACGTCCTCGCCCGAGAGCTTTGCGTCGGAGTCCTTGAGCGCGCCCGTCTTGCGTGCGTACTCGTTTATCGCCTTGGTCAGCGCCGTCTTAAAGCCCGTCTCGTGCGTACCGCCGTCGGGCGTTACGACGTTATTTGCAAAGGAGAGCAGCGTCTCGTTATAGCTTGTGTTGTATTGGAACGCGATCTCGGCGGTAGTCAGACCCTTTTTATCGTATATGTAGATAACGTCCGGATGAACGGGGTCGGCATGCTTATGCTCTCCGAGATATTCAACGAACGATTTTACACCGCCCTCATAGCAGAGCACATCCTCGCGGACGGTATTCTCCTCGGCGTCGACATCCTCATCGGAGATGAGCGGAAGCGCGCTCAGCGGCTCGCTCTCGCCGAAGTTGACGCTCTCTATCTCAGCCATCGACTCCGCCTCGTCTATACCCGCGCGGCGGCGGCTCGCATCGCGCTCGTCGCGCATTACGATGGTAACGCCCGCATTCAGGAACGCCTGCTCGCGCATGCGGTTGAGCAGAATCTCGTAGTCGTAGTCGATATTATCGAATATCTCCGCATCGGGCATGAAGCGGACATACAGTCCGTGGCGGTCGCCCGCGTCGCCGAGACATTCAAATGCATCCTTGACCTTTCCTCGGCAGAAGCTCTCGCGGTACAGCTTTCCGTCGGATACGTCCTCGTAGTACAGCCACTCGGAGAGCGCATTTACGACCGACGCGCCGACGCCGTGAAGTCCGCCGGATATCTGGTAGCCCTCGCCGCCGAATTTTCCGCCTGCGTGCAGAACGGTAAACACTACCTCCGGTGTCGGAATGCCCGCTTTATGGTGTATTGCGGCAGGAATGCCGCGTCCGTTATCCTGTACCGATGCGGAGCCGTCCGCATGCAGGGTAACGGTTATGCGGTCACAGTGACCCGCAAGTGCCTCGTCGATGGAGTTGTCGACTATCTCGTAGATGAGATGGTGGAGTCCTCTCTGTGATGTCGTTCCGATATACATGCCCGGACGCTTTCTGACAGCCTCCAGCCCTTCGAGTATCTGTATTTGATCCTCGTTGTATACCGGTTCCTTGTTTACGCTGTTTTCTTGCATTTTATTTCCTTTCTGTACCGAGGACGGGGATACTTTTAAAAAGTATCGGCCCGAGCCCCTGCAAAGCTATTAACTGGGGATTTTATTTATATCAAAAAGGCGGATGCCTTGGAATGGATGGATGGTTGGTTGGTTGGTTTTTATAATGTCGAATTATATCTCAAATTTAGCTTAAAAACAAATATCTAAAGCAAGCAAAACTTTAACACAAGGGTAATATCTCGCTGCCGCGGTCGAAAGTATATGTAAAAATAATTTAGTTGTTCGCTTTTTACCACTTTCTTTTTACGCGAAAAAGAAAGTGGCGGAAAGAAAAGCGCGTATAAGGGGGATTGCGCCGCGAT
>URAP01000061.1 GCA_900545935.1 uncultured Eubacteriales bacterium | reverse complement strand
AAAACATTCGCCGCACCGGGATTTCCGTCGTCGCTCAGCTTCGTAACATCGGCGTGAGCCTGTATCCCCCGCATCTCGATGTCAGCGGACATGCGGACGCGGAGCGTGCGGCGGAGCATATCATGCATTACCTCTCGCTCGGCGGAGAGCATGCTGTCTGCCTCGGCTGCGACCTCGACGGTATCGAGTCGACTCCGGACGGCATCGACGGCATCCGCGACCTGCCTAAGCTCGCAGACAGCCTCGTCTCGCTCGGAGCATCGGCCGAAACGGTGGAGCGCGTCTTTTACCGAAACGCGCAGGAATTCTTCGACCGCAACGGACTCGAGCCTCTCGGCGACCGAGAGCTGCGCTATGCGGCGACTACCCTGCCGCCGTCGCTCGGCAGCCTGATATAAGCGGCAGACGAGCGGCACAATTACAGCACATCCGAGCCGCACGGCTCTGATATATAAAAAACCATCTCCATCATATACAGCAAAGGAAAAGAAAGATCATGATGTACATCAGCACAAGAGGCGGAGACGAGAGAGTCTCGTCCGCTCAGGCAATCGCACAGGGTATAGCAAAGAACGGCGGACTCTTCGTTCCCGAGGAGCTGCCCGAAATATCCGAGGCGGAGATAACAGAGCTCATCGGCATGAGCTATCCCGAGCGGGCGGCATACGTCCTCTCAAAGTTTCTTACCGACTATACCGAGCAGGAGCTGCTCGGCTACGCGGAGCGTGCATACAGCGCAGAGCGCTTTCCCGGCGAGGGCGGCGCTGCTCCGGTGCACACGCTCAGTGACAAGATCTCGGTGCTCGAGCTCTTTCACGGTCCGACCTGCGCCTTCAAGGATATGGCGCTTCAGATAATGCCGCACCTGCTCTCCGGCGCGCTCGAAAAGACCGGGGTCAAGGGCGATGCATTCATTCTGACCGCAACCTCGGGCGATACCGGTAAAGCAGCGCTCGACGGCTATCACGACGTTCCTCGCGTACGCATCATGGTGTTCTATCCCGTGTACGGCGTCAGCCGCGTGCAGAAGCTGCAGATGTCGACGCAGGAGGGCGAGAACGTAATGGTCTGCCCCGTCAAGGGCAACTTCGACGACACACAGACCGGCGTAAAGCGCATCTTCACCGACCCCGAGGCAAATAAGTACCTCGCCGAGCGCGGATACTTCTTCTCGAGCGCAAACTCCATCAACTGGGGCAGACTCGCGCCGCAGATAGTCTACTATGTATCGGCATACTGCGATATGATCGCATCCGGCAGACTGAAGCTCGGCGAGCAGCTCGACGTTTCGGTACCTACCGGTAACTTCGGTGATATCTTTGCCGCATATATCGCAAAGCGCTGCGGACTGCCGCTCGGCAGACTTGTCTGTGCATCGAATAAGAACCGCATCCTCACCGACTTTCTCGCAACGGGCACCTACGACCGCAACCGCGATTTCTATACCACCATGTCGCCGTCGATGGATATCCTCATCTCGTCCAACCTCGAGCGCCTGCTCTGGTTCATCGCGGGCGCAGACGCTACACGCGGCTTCATGGAGAGCCTTACAAGCGGCGGCAGCTATACCGTTCCCGCCGATACCCTCGCCGACGCACGCCGCGATTTCTACGGCGCAAGCTGCAACGAGGAGCAGACAGCGGAATGCATCCGCAGCACATATGAAAAATACGGCTATCTCATCGACCCGCATACCGCAGTCGGTCTGTACTGCGCCGAGACCTATATCGGCGAGGAGAAGCCGCAGAATAAGCTGCTCTGCGTCTCGACCGCAAGTCCGTATAAATTCGCCTCGAACGTCTACCCTGCACTGACGGGCAAAAAGCTCGACGACGAATTTGAGTGCATCGACGAGACCGCACGCCTCACCGGCGTAACGCCGCCCGCACCGCTGTCCGAGCTGCGCTCCAAGACCGTCCGCTTTGATCCCGATAAGTATTCCATGCCCGAGGAGATGCTCGACTGCGTAAAGCGCTTCGCCGATAAGTAAAATACTTTTAGCTTTCGCCGATAAGTAGTACTTTAGGCATTCGCCGCCGAACAATGCGCTGAGCTTTCGCCGATAAGTAATACTTTAAACGTCCACTGCCGAGTAATGCGTCAAGCATTCGCCGCCGAGTGATATTCAAGCGCTTCACCGCCGAGTAATAAAAGGACTCCGGGGTCGGCTGCTGCCTTCCCCGGGGTCCCGCCGTTGTATATATCGGAACGAATCGTCTTTCGTCGGTTTGACTTTGCGTGGCTTGACTTAGCAGTGGCTTGACTTTGCTGTGGTTCGGCTTTTCGTCGGTACACGCTCTGCGAGCATGAAAAACTAAAGCAGTAGACGGGCATCGCCGCACGTTCTGCAAGCGCGAAAAACTGAGGCAGTAGGCGTGCATTCTCTCGATAAGAAATGCGAGGCGTAGTGCCTGCCGAGCATTTCGGACGATGACTTGTCATTGCGCTATCGGCTGAGCAGTCCAAAGGGGGAGATACATAAGAGGGGGAACCGGCGCGACCATATGCTCGCGCAAGCGAGTATCCTCAGCGCCGCCCCCTCTTATGCCTGCTTTTCTTTCCTACGCTTTCTTTTTCAGGTAAAAAGAAAGCGTAAAAAAGCCGAACAATCAAATCACTTTTCCAAATCCACTGCAACCGCCGAAGGCGCTGTTTGACATCTCGTAGCACAGAGAAACTTTATCCGCGAAAAAACCGCCCGCGATAGCGCGCTACACACTAAAGCCCCGCTGCAAACCAAAGCTTTTTCAGAGGTCTTTCACGAAAAACCTCGCCGCCTACGGTGTGATTCCGTCCGCCTGCAAAATCCCGAATATCCCCTCGCTTATTATCCTCCCCGACGATATCGGTGCGGTCTTTCCCGGCAGCGCGAGCGCCCATATGACCCTAATCCCCCGCTGTTCGGCAGCCTCGCGGTCGACCCCGCCCGGCGCGGAGGCGAGGTCGATTATCAGCACGCCGGTATCGGTTCGTGCGAGAACCTCTCGGGTGAGCAGCAGCGTCGGTGCCGTGTTGAAAATAACGGCTGCCGATCCGAACGGATCCTCCGCTGCTACGAGGTCGGCGAGCTGCCTGCCCTCGTAGCCGAAAACACGTATCCACGCAAGGTCGCTGCTGCGGCGCGCCCATACCACGACCCGTGCACCCATTGCCGCTGCGGTGCGGGCGAGAACCTTTCCTATCCTGCCGAAGCCTATGATATGTATCTCGGCTCCGCAGATGGTTATCGGCAGCTCGCGCATGGCAATGGCGATAGCGCCCTCGGCGGTCGGAACGGCGTTCAGCACTCCTATCTCCTCAAGCCTGAAAAAATCGCGCACACGTACCCCGCGTGCGGCGGCAGTCTCCGCAATGCTCTCGGGTAGGTTTCCGCCGATGAGAACGCTGCCCTCGGGCAGCGAGGATATAAAGCCGTCGAGGCTGATCCCCTGCTCGCGGGCGCTGCCGAGCGGACAATACAGCGTCTCGGTATCCCGCGATATCGGCAGCGGAGCTATCACCGCACGCGCGCCGCGCAGCGCGCTGTCAAGCTCCTCGCAGCGTGTGATGCCGTTCATCTCGCCGCCCCAGCCGCCGAAGCCGAAGCCCGCGACCTCAAAGCCGACGTCGCACAGATGCGCCGCTGTCACCGTCTGCCGCGCATCTCCTCCGATCAATGCAATCTTAGTTTCATTCATAATAATAACTCCCGTCGGAAACGGAGCTCTCCCGCGTTCTGCGCCGAATATCCCCGTATTTGTTCCCGACGGCAGTATATGCCGCAACGCACGACCTTGACACAGTGCTCCCTCCCGATGCGGCGTGCCGCTGCCATTATCACAGCTTAGCATTCCGTTATGCAGCCGTCCTTGTCGCTTGCCTCTCCGTGCACTGCTCGGCGATGCCGTATTACCTCCGACCGATGTTCGATATCCGCCCGCAGAGGCGTGAAACGTCGCTCCTGAAGCGGAAAAAACCGAAAATAATTTGTGAACTTGCCGTTTTTTTCTCATTAGATATTGATAAATATCGAATAGTGTGGTAATATTATACCGTGTGCCGCGAGGCACAATCGGTTACTTATAAATATTTGCAGAGGTGAAATTGATGTATAACAAGAAGACTGTTGAGGATATCGAGTGCCGCGGCAAGCGCGTGCTCGTAAGATGCGATTTCAACGTACCGATGAAGGACGGCGTTATCACCGACGATAAGAGAATCGTCGAGGCGCTTCCTACCATCAAGTACCTGATGAATAACGGCGCGAGGGTCATCCTCTGCTCCCATCTGGGCAGACCGAAGGGTGAGTTCAATATGGCATACTCGCTCGCACCCGTTGCCGCACGTCTGAGCGAGCTGCTCGGAAAGAATGTTCCGATCGCCTCCGACGTTATCGGTGAGGATGCTCACGCAAAGGCAGACGCGCTTGCTGACGGCGACGTTATGCTCATTGAGAACGTCCGCTTCCACAAGGAAGAGGAGAAGAACGATCCCGAGTTTGCTAAGGCTCTCGCAAGCCTTGCAGAGCTGTATGTAAACGATGCCTTCGGTACCGCTCACCGCGCTCACGCGTCTACTGCCGGCGTTGCCGATTATCTGCCCGCAGTCTGCGGCTATCTTATTCAGAAAGAGATCAAGATCATGGGCGACGCGCTCAGCGATCCGAAGCGCCCGTTTGTCGCTATTCTCGGCGGCGCAAAGGTCTCCGATAAGATCGGCGTTATCAATAACCTCCTTGACAAGGTAGATACTCTTATCATCGGCGGCGGTATGGCATATACCTTCTTCCGCGCGCTCGGCAATTCCATCGGCACCTCTATCTGTGAGGAGGACAAGCTCGACCTTGCTCTCGAGCTCCTTAAGAAGGCTAAGGAGAAGAAGGTCAATCTGCTCCTCCCCGTCGACAACATTATCGGCAGAGAGTATGACGAGAACACCGTATTCATGAGAATTTATTCCGACAGCATTCCGGACGGCTGGATGGGCCTCGATATCGGTATCGTTACACAGGAGCTGTATGCCAAGACCATCAGCGGCGCAGGCACCGTTGTATGGAACGGACCGATGGGCGTTTCCGAGTGGGAGCACTTCGCAGGCGGTACACGCAGCGTAGCTAAGGCTATCGCCGAGTCCGGCTCTATCTCCATCATTGGCGGCGGCGACTCTGCGGCAGCAGTCGAGAAGCTCGGCTATGCCGACAAGATGACCCACATCTCCACCGGCGGCGGAGCATCTCTCGAGTTCCTCGAGGGCAAGGATCTTCCCGGCATTGCCTGCCTTATGGACAAATAATCGGAGCATTGCTCTTCGGCAGGGACGGCGCGGTATGCTGCCGTCCCGCGGCTGTTTTTAAAATACGACAATAAATTACATAGAGAGGTATACTGAAATGAAGAAATCATGCAGACGTGCCGTTATCGCCGGCAACTGGAAGATGAATAACACCCCCGCACAGACCAAGGAGACCATCTCCGCTCTCGCTCCGCTCGTTGCGGGCAAGGACGGCTGTGACATCGTTCTCTGCGTTCCGTACGTTGACATCGCGGCAGCTGTCGAGGCGGCTAAGGGAACCAATATCAAGATCGGCGCAGAGAATGTACATTTCGAGCCTAAGGGCGCATACACCGGTGAGGTATCCGCAGAGATGCTCACCGAGTGCGGCGTTGAGTACGTTATCGTAGGTCACTCCGAGCGCAGACAGTACTTCGGTGAGACCGATGAGACCGTCAACCTCCGTGCAAAGGCTGCTCTCGGGGCGGGACTCAAGGTCATTATCTGCGTAGGTGAGATGCTGCGCGACCGCGAGCAGGGCATCACCGCCGAGCTCGTTGCTCTCCAGACCAAGATCGCTCTTCTCGGCGTCGGCGAGGAGCAGCTGAAGAATGTTATCATCGCATATGAGCCCGTATGGGCTATCGGCACCGGCAAGACCGCTACCGCAGAGCAGGCTGACGAGGTATGC
Source organism: uncultured Eubacteriales bacterium (assembly GCA_900545935.1). Taxonomy (GTDB): domain Bacteria; phylum Bacillota; class Clostridia; order Oscillospirales; family CAG-272; genus UMGS911. The sequence goes on along the minus strand of URAP01000061.1, from coordinate 3,110 downwards.
GGTATCATCCGCGCAACCGTTGCATCGCTCTACGGCGAGGCTGCCGCAGAGGCTCTTACCGTTCAGTACGGCGGCTCTATGAATGCAAAGAACGCAGAGGAGCTGCTCTCTAAGGTCAATGTCGACGGCGGACTAATCGGCGGCGCTTCGCTTAAGCCCGTTGACTTCTCCGTTATCGTTGACGCTGCACAGAAGTAATAGAGGCGGATAAGGCGGAGGTCGAGCCTGTACGCCGATGGACGTGGGTTTGATTTTCTTCGTCTTAAGCCCAGAACCGGAGAATCGCCCGGAGACAATAGCTTGCCGGGCGATCCTCCGATTTTTTTGATTTTATCGGCGGTGCCAACCGTGCTCGGTCGATGCTTCCGAGAAGCGCAGCCGCATGTGCTGCCCGCCGAACTCCCGAATACAATGCCGTACGGCAGTGCGGCTCATTCCGTCGAAAGGAGCTATGACAGAACGAATGAAGAAGAAAATAATTGCGCTGCTGCTATCGCTTGCGAGCGCGGCGGGCGCGGTCCTTCCGGTATGTGCCGCTGCCGCCGAAGCCGCCACATCCGACACACAGGTCTCTGTATCTGAAGTCGCCGCAGAGAGTGACGACGGTCGTATCAGCGAGGGCAGCACCGGCATTGCCTCGGTGACCGTCGACAAGACGAATGTCAATATCCGCGTTACGCTCGCTAAGGCAGATGCGGAGAAATACAAGGGAAGAAAGCTGTTTCTCTTCGAGCTGTACCCGTATCAGACGGCTGAGAATATCGGCGCGTTTGATCCTACCGACTATAGGCTGATAGATGGCAGCGAATATCTGTTTTCGCTTCCGTTTGAAAAGAATTCCGACCAGATATATGCGCGATATCTCTGCGCGCTGATAGGCGAGGACGGGCTTTATACCGTCATAACCGACGAGAAGTATATCGGCGGATATGAGAGCTTTGCCGACTATGTGTACCCTTATCCGGAGTTTGCGTCGAAAAAGGGACTTGCCTTCCGCTATCTCTCGGATGCATCGGCGCTCGGTGTCAGCCATACCGTGCTTACCGTGCCGATAAACGAATATTTCGTTTCGGAGAGTGAAGATGCGGCGTTTTTCGATCACTGCGGCAGAACATATTATCTCGATCCGACGCGCCTTGCCGCACTTGATTATAAGGTCCGCACCTACTCGGAGGCGGGGATAAATATCTATCTCGATGTTGTGCTCACTGCGCCTACCGAAACGCAGCCGGACGAGCTGGATTGCCTCTATGCATCGGAGTATGCGTCGTCGGTCACCTATTATGCGGTGAACTCGGCGGATAGTGCGGCTCTCGGCTATTTCAACGCGATGCTTGCATTCCTTGCCGGCAGATATACTCGCCCGGATCGCGAGTACGGCTTTGCCGGCAGCTATATCATCGGATATCAGGTCAACTCAAACCGCTATTACAACAATTACGGCGAGAGCGAGTTTGACGACTATATGGATTCCTACATCCGTCTGCTCCGTTCGGCGGAGATAGCGGTCGATACCGTCTATTCCGGCGCGCGGATATATGTTCCGCTTGCCAATAATTTTACCGAGCCGTCGGTAAACTCCAAGGTGCAGACGAACGCACGTTATGATTATACCTCGCGTGATGTTCTCGACGCGCTTGCGGAGAGGGCATCGGATATATCGTGGAATGTCGCCTTTTATCCGTACGCATCCGACTATGAAAACTCCGCCGTATGGCAGGATGAGGGCGCGGTCTCCGGCTTCGGAACTCCGTATATTACCGCCTCGAATATCGAGCTGCTCTGTGAGTATCTCTCGCAGTCGGAATTTCTTTTCGGCGGGGAAAAGCGACGCATTGCGATCGCCGAGTTCGGCGTGAACGGTAATCCCGAGGATGATGATTCGCTTGCGAATCAGGCGGCATCCTTCGCATACGGCTACTACAAGGCTGCCGCACAGGATATGATCGAGTCGGTCATATACTACCGTCAGGTCGACAGCCTCGCGGAGGAGGGTGTTTATTTCGGTCTTTGGGAAACCGGTACGGACGATAGCGCCGATATGACCGAGAAAAAGCCGATCTATGATGTGTTCAAGTATATCGACACTCCGCGCTCGACCGAGTTCTCCACCTCGTATATCTCACGCCTCGGCGCAGCCGGGTGGGATGCGGTCGTGCCGGGCTTCTATGTCGAGCAGTTCGGCACGCGCGAGCTGTTCGAGGGTACGGCGGTCGAGACGGGACGCATCCCGTACTCGTTTACCCGTTTTTCGCTCTTCGACTTTAATTCCGGCTCGCTGCACGGCTTCCGCCCGACCGAGGGCGCGGCATCGGTTGATATACGCGAGGCATCAGGCATTGTCGACGACAAGGGAAATGTCGTGCGCGCGAGCGCGTTGTATGCCGCACTCTCCCCCACGGGACAGAACGAATATGTCGGTGTCAGTCGTTATTTTCCGAGCGGACTGATGCTTGAGAATATAAGATACATCGGCTTCTCCATCAAGGCAGATGCATCTATCGCCACCTCAAAGGTCAAGGTGATGCTGCGTCTGTCGAGCAGTGCGGATGAGAGCGGCGCGGGCTATGCCGATTACATCGCCGAGGGCGAGGTAAACGCGGGCGAGTGGTCGCGCGTCTGTTTCGATGTCTCTTCGATAACGGCATCACACATCGACTACGACCGTATGAGTATATGGATTACCGATTCGGAGGGGAACCGCAGCGACGGCAGCTATGCCTTTTGGCTCTCCGGTGTTGATGTCTACAAAAAGGATATCAGCAGGATAACGAAGGTGATCCTCGTTATTGCCTGTATCGTTCTTGTTTTCCTTGCGGTGGCATGCTTCATTGCCGCAACGCGTATTGCGGCCGCCAAGCGCCGTCGCAGCCGCGAGCTTGAGCGGCAGCGCGAATATGAGGAGATGCTTCGTGCCGAGGAGCAGACGAGAAAGCGGGAAGAGCTGCTGAGAATAAAGGCGGAGGAGATAGCACGTGCGCAGGATTCGGGAGAGATGCATGCGAACGGACAAAAATCCTTGCGCCGCAGATATGATAAAATACATGCCGAGGATGCTAAAAAAGCGCAGACCGAAAAAGCGGATAAGAGCAATTATTAGGCTTTTATTC
>URAP01000060.1 GCA_900545935.1 uncultured Eubacteriales bacterium | reverse complement strand
TGCAGGAGCCGAAATGGCAGCAGCTCGACCGCCGCTCTGTGTCCGATCTCATCGGGATAATGATGAAAGAGTAGGCTCATCGAAGCTCAACTCGACTTACGTAAGGTCTTCGCATTCGCAGAAGCGACAAAAGAAAAGACAACAGACAGGCGGCTCGACAGAATGATAGGTCGGCGAGCTTTACTCGTAGGATCTGCCTGAGTATGCAAGCTGCCTGACATCTCAGCGCCTTGGTTAATTTTGCTTTGCCTTCACGCGGGGGCTTGATTTAATTGTACTATACGAAAGCTATACGAGGGGGTGCATTGGATATGAAGGATGGGACGTCGGTCGTGACCGCAGCTGCCGTTCCCCGCGCGGTGTCGTGCAGAGGACTCGACAGGCGTACGCATACAGCTCCGGCGGGCGGCAGACTCGGCTGGGTGGACATTGCGCGCGCCCTCGCCATGCTCGCCGTTATCTTCGGTCATGTCGGAACGGAGTCGGTAGGCGCAGGCTATACGCATGACGGGGCATACGGGCTGATAACTATGATTATTAACCCGGTCAAGCTGCCTGTCTTCTTCGCGCTCTCCGGCTATCTGTATTCGCACAGGTACGACGACTGCGAGCAGCTCGCCCACCGCACCCTGCGTGCGCGGCTTATCCCGTATGTGTTCTGGGGCTCCTTTATGGGGCTGGTCGCCACGGCGATGGACCTTATGCGCTGCGGCTTCGACTTCGGCAGACTGCCCTCGCTCCTGCTCTCAAACTATATTCTGCCTCTGCTGCGCGGCAATCTCATATGGTTTATCCCATGCCTTACTGTGCTCGAGCTTATCTTTGCACTATTGCTGCGGCTCTCTCGGAAACGTATGCTGCCGCTTGTTCTGCTCACCGTCCTATGCACCGCTCTCGGCTATATCGTCTCCTCGCGCGGCGAAATAATGCCGTGGAAATTCGATACCGCGCTGACAAGCACGCAGTTTATGACGCTCGGATATCTGCTTCGCCGGCTGTCCGACCGTATGAGAAGCAGCGCAGATGTGTCGAAAATGACAAAAAATGTAGATTACGTAGAAAATGCGGCGAATGAAACAGCACAGCGCGGGGCGGCACGGGAAACCGTCTCGGGTACGGCTGCCGCGGACGGAGGAATGAAACCGCTGCCGTACAGTATCGCGTCGGCTCTGCACGGTCTGCACCCCGGCATCCGCGCGGCGATATATACCGCTTTGTATGCCGTGCTGCTCACGTCCTTTAACCTTGTGTGGCAGGGCTGTACCGTCAATATGAACCTCGGCGGTTACTTTAATCCCGTACTGTTCACCGTGCTGTCGTTTGTCGGTATTCTCGCCGTGTTTGCGATATCCGAGCTGATAGGCAGTTCCCGCATGCTCTGCTTTATCGGACGCAATACCTTTGTGTTCTTTGTGTGGCATATGTACGCAGCTAAGGCGGGGCTTGCACTTCTCGGGCTGCTGCCGCACTCGTCGGAGCTGCCCATGACGGCGGCGGTGCTGATCGTCACTGTGTTCTCGGCAGCTGTTGCGGCGCTTGTCAGCGCTGCGGTCAATAGGTTCATTCCGTTCTCGGTCGGCAGACCGCGCGGTGCGAATAAGGAGTGCGGCGCGGAAAAAGAAAGCAAAAAGGGTTGAGAGACAGCCTCGCAGCGAGTGTAATTCCCTCTGCTCCCGCCGCTGTCGGCTCGGTATGCACAATGACGTGGTTTATGTTTTCTCTCGATTCGCGCAATTCGACAATTATCATTATTATTTCAATTCCCGCAATGATGCGGTTTTCGCAGACGTTATTATTTTCGGAGGTGCCGAATGGTACGTGTCTCTTTCATACTTCCCGTTTATAATGTGGAGAAATATGTCCGACGGGCGATAGATTCGCTGCTCGCGCAGACAATGCCGGACTTCGAGGCGATATTTGTCGACGACGGCTCGCCGGATCGCAGTGCCGATATTATTTCCGAGGCGGCGGCACATGACAGCCGCCTGCGTCTTATACGAAAGGAAAACGGCGGTGTCGCGAGCGCGCGGAATGCGGGGCTTGATGCCGCGCGGGGTAAGTATATTTTCTTTCTCGATCCGGATGACTGGGTTGAGCCTGATGCGGCGGAGCAGCTCGCCGACGCGGCTGACAGTGAAGACGCGGATATCGTTATTTTCGGCAGCACACTTGATACTTATGATGCGTCGGGACGGCTGGTCGGCCGCTCGACCGCAATGCCGCCGCTTGAGGGCGTTTTTCGCGGCACGCCTTTTCGGGACAACTTCGACAAGATCGCCTCGTCGCATCTTGTAACGAACAAGCTCATGCGACGCGAGTTTATAGAGCAGCATTGCTGCCGCTTCAGATGTTATGATATCGGCGAGGATGCTATGTTCTTTATTGATTTTTATCGTAATGACCCTGCCTGTCTTGTTTCGCTGCGCAAAGTATGCTATCATTGTACCGAATCGCGTGTCGGCTCGCTCTCAAATTCGTATCACAATGAGCGGATAGACGAAAATTTCTATATCAGCGACGCGCTGCGCGATGTTGTTCATGAATGGGGCCTTGACGACAGCCCGATGCACTCCGCTGCCGTTAAATACTGCACCGTCCGCGATCTGCAGATGGGAATTAAAAATGTCTCGCTCAGCGATATGAGCCTCCGCGAACGCACGGCATGGCTGCGGCGTATGATGAAGCTCCCGCGGGTGAGAGAGGCGGTGCATGATACGCCGCTCGCCTCGGCGGGCAGCCGCAATGATACCGTAAAGCTGCTGCTGCTTAAGCTGCATCTCCCCGGCATGGTGACGAAACTCTCCGCACTTAACCGACGGGGTACGGCGGGTACGGCGGGTACGGCGGGGGACACGGGGAACGCGGGGAACGCGCAGGGGGACTTTTGAAAAAGTCCCCCCCGCACCCCCCTCAAAACTTTAAAATAAGAGTAAAGACCTGTCGTTAATCCGAATGCAAGCCGTAAAGCAATATTCGGTGCGGGGTGCGGGTACACCCCCTCAAAACTTTAAAATTGGGGACTTTTCTCGCAGCTGCACCGACCGTGGCAGCAAGCAGCGGAAAAGTTTCGCCCGCCGACGCACTGACTAAAGCAGTAAGCAGATTAGAGTTTTCGTCCACCTTTTTTAAATGGGTGGCGCATAAAGGCGGAGCCTTTATGCCTGAGTTTGGAGCTTACGCTCCAAACATCACGGGGTCGGGGCAATGCCCTGAAAATCGGCGTTTCTTTTCCTTAGCTTTTCTTTGCGCTTACTCGCACAAAGAAAAGCGGCTGAGGCTCTGATTAGATCATGTTCGTAGTGACAGCGTTCTTTTGGAGCTTTGGAACAACCCGCATTGTTCGTGCTAAGCGTTTCACATTACCGATACCCGAACAACGACCTTCAAAGAGGCAATGATCTATGATACCTAAAAAAATTCACTATTGCTGGTTCGGCGGCAATTCGCTGTCGTCCGAGGTGCGTGAATGCATTGCGAGCTGGCGGCAATTCTGCCCGGACTACGAAATAATCGAGTGGAACGAGAAAAATTTCGATGTTGACTGCATCCGCTACACTGCCGACGCGTACCGCGACCGCCGATGGGCATATGTCACCGACTATGCGCGGCTGAAGATAGTCTATGAGCAAGGCGGAATATATCTCGACACCGATGTTGAGCTGCTCAGACCGCTCGATCCGCTGCTTGAAAATAAGGTGTACTTCGGCATGCAGCGCGCCGGCGAGGTCGCGACCGGACTCGGCTTCGGTGCGGAGGCGGGCGCGGAGCTCCTGAGGCGGCTGATGGCGGGCTACGAGAGCCGCGCGTACTACGGCGCGGACGGCAGGGTGCTTGCGCAGACCTGCGTTGTGACCGACGGCGCGGTGTTTTCTGCGCTCGGACTGCGGGCGGAGGATACTGTTCAGCAGCTCGGCGAGGTCACGATCTATCCTGTCGAATATTTCAATCCAAAGGACTTTGAGACCGATGAGCTTACCCACCTGACCGAGCAAACCTACTCTATACATCACCATCACGCATCATGGCACGCGCTCGGCGACCGGATGATGCGCAACAAGCGCCGCAGGCTGCTCAAGAAGTACGGCGCGGAGGAGGCGAACGAGCGCTTCTGCCGCTGGTATCGCCGCCGCAGGCATATTATCGCGTTACAGCGGTACGGCTTTTCGGGGGTAATGCGGCATCTGCGCTGTCGGCTGCGCGGGCGAAAGGGCTCCGGATAATGCCGCCGTTGCTGCGGGCGATTCTGTGTGCATATTCGGCTCGTGCGTAAATATTGCGCCGTATAGATGAATGCTCACCGTCGGGCGCGGACTCGCGCCGAATGCGGGTATTGACGGCATTCAAGCTCCGAACCGTGTTACTGTAATACCGAATCCCGAATCTCAATTTCCAAACTCTAAATTCAAAACCAAACCCTAATTACCGAGAGTGCTTCCGAAGCTAAGGAGATCTGAAATGACATCAAAGCTGAAAAAAATTCCGAGCTATCTCCGCGAGCTGCTGTTTATGCTGATATTCCGTCCGCTCGGAGCGATAGGCAGGCATATCTGTCCGAGCCTGCGCGGGCTGTGGCTGATATCCGAGCGCGGTACGGACGCGCGGGACAACGGCTATCGCTTCTATTCCTATCTTGTATCCGAGCATCCCGAGGTCAACGCTCGCTATGTCATTACTCCGGGCAGTCCCGACCGCCCGCTGATAGACAAGCTCGGCGGTGCGGTGAACTACCGCAGCCCGCGCCACTATATTATGTATTATGCCGCCGACGCGCTGATATCTACGCACGTTCAGCCCGCCGCGCCTGACAAGGTAATATATTTCCGTCTTGCGCAGCACGGTCTGCACGCGCGGGGACGTCAGGTCTATCTCAAGCACGGTATTATCAACAACGCCATGGACTGGCTGCATTACGGCAGTCTGTATATCGACCTTTTTGTCTGCGGGGCAAAGCCGGAATACGACCATGTTCGCTCGACCTTCGGCTTTCCCGAGGGGGTCGTTCGTTATCTCGGGCTCTGCCGCTACGACAGCCTCCAAGAACCCGGCAGCGGAGAGCGCATGATACTGCTGATGCCGACATGGCGCGGCTCCGGATACCCGTCGGGAGATGCGTTTTACGATACCGAGTACTGCCGCAGCTTCCGCTCGCTGCTCGCAAGTCCCGAGCTTGCGCGGCTGCTCGAGGAGAGCGACACACGCCTTGTTTTCTATCCGCATATCGAGATGCAGCGGTATATCGACTGCTTCCGCGCGGGCTCCGACCGTATTACGATCGCCGATGCCGGCAGCCACGATGTTCAGCAGCTGCTGCGCGACTGTGCGCTGCTGATAACCGACTACTCGAGCGTATTTTTCGATGTCGCTTACCTCGGAAAACCGATAATATACTATCAGTTTGACGAGGAGGAATTCCGCTCAATGCATTATAGGGCGGGTTACTTTGATTGCCGTCGCGACGGCTTCGGCCCCGTGTGCACCGATGAAGCACAGCTGCTCTCGGCGCTGCGCGGCTGCATAGGGAGCGGCATGATGCCGGACGAGGAATATAAGCAGCGCGCCGAGCTCTTCTTCCCGCTGCGCGATAGAAACAACTGCCGAAGGACCTATGAAGCCGTGCGCGAGATAACATCCGATGGGAGGTAAGCAATGGAGAATAACGAGATCGTCCGATCACTGAAATTCTACTGCGACGCGATATTCAAGTACGACTATGAAAAGGACAAGGTTTTTCTCTACTATGATTCAAATCGCCCCGAGTACGCAAACAACTGGTTTGATACCGAGCGGATAATCGAGCACTATACCTCAAGCTACGTGTTCGCGGCGGATGTTCATCAGGCGAGCGGCAATCTCAGCCGCGAGTCGCTGCGCTGCTTCTGCGAGGGGGAGGAATGCTGCCGCGCATTTGAGCATAAGGTAAGGACAAAATCAGGCGAAACGGCGTGGTATGAGGTCATCCTGCAGCGACAGGGTATGCGGAATGTACTCGTCTCCTGCCGCAATATCTTCACCGAGGTTCTCAATTCCTCGCTTAAGCGGGTGATGGACAGCATACTCGAAGATCTGCTCCTTATCGACACAGAGAGCGGCAGATACATGACCCACATCAACGGCATCGACCTGCACCCTGCCGCCGACGACGGCAATTATGACCGCCGCGTTGACCTTTTTGTCCGTGACTGCATCGCTGACAGCGAGGCGGAGGAGATCGCGCGAAAGCTGCGGCTCGGTTACGTCGTGGAGCAGCTCGCAAAAACGGATAGGTATACGCTGTGCGTTTCACTGCATGACGAATACGGCGCCGTATCGTACAAAAAGCTGATATATTCCTACATCGGAGACGACCGTTCCATTCTTGCGCTTGCGCGCTTCGATGTCAGCGATATCGTCAGCGAATACAAGCTGCAGCTGAAATATTACGAAAAAGTCTCTTTTCGCGACAGTCTGACCGGCGCATACAATCGCAAGCACTATGAGGAGCAGCTGAAACAGGCACGCTGCGACGGCGGCGTCGCCATCTTCGACCTTGACGACTTTAAGCTATGCAACGATATCTACGGTCACGCAGCGGGTGATGCGGTGCTTTCCTGCGTTTCGGGCGCGGTGCGCGCCTGTCTGCATGAGGGCGAGAGGATGATACGCTACGGCGGTGATGAATTTGTGCTCCTGCTGCCCACGGTGCTCGACCGATCGCTGCTCACCTCCCGTCTCGATCAGATATGCGAGAAAGTCAGACAGCTGCGCCTCGATGAATATCCGAGTATCGAGCTGTCGATAAGCATGGGCGGAACGCTCGCGCAGAACGAGCCGCTTGAGGAGGCGCTTGTCCGCGCGGACCGCTACATGTACATTGCCAAAAGGCACAAGGGTATAGCGGTCACGAGCGAGACAGATGAGGAGCACGGCACACGTTCGGAATACGAGCGTCGTCATCAGCAGGTGCTTATAGTCGATGACTCGGAGCTTAACCGCGATATGCTGTCCTCAATACTCGGCGGCGATTACAGCATTCTGACCGCGAGAGGAGGTAAGGAGTGCCTTGATATGCTGCATGAGTACGGCACCGGTATATCGCTTATGCTGCTCGATATTATAATGCCGGGGTGCAGCGGCTTCGATGTTCTTGAGTACATGAACCGCAGCGGCACAATTTCGGATATTCCGGTAATAATGATATCGAGCGAGCATTCGGATGATGTGATGAACCGTGCCTATGAGCTCGGCATCTCCGACTATATCAGCCGACCGTTTGATTCACGCGTCATCTGTCGACGTGTGAATAACATCATCAAGATGAATATGAAGCAGCGGCGCCTGACCGAATTGCTCTCAACGCAGATGAAAAATCGCGAGCGCCGCGACAAGATGATCGTTGACATACTACGCCATATTGTCGAGTTTCGAAACGGCGAGGACGAATGGCATGTAGAAAATGTATCCAAAATAACCGAGCTGCTGCTCACCAGTCTTGTAAAGCGTACAAACAAATATCATCTCACCTGGGAGGAGCGCAGGACCATAACCCTTGCATCGTCTCTGCACGATATCGGAAAGATCGGCATCAGCGAGGATATACTCGGAAAGCACGGCAGACTGACTCCGGAGGAGCGCCGGATAATGCAGACGCATACCGTGCTCGGTGAGCAGATACTTAATTCGCTTGAGCGCTTCCGCGATGAGGAGCTTGTCAGAATAGCGGCGCAGGTCTGCCGCAGTCACCACGAGCGCTACGACGGCGGCGGTTATCCGGACGGCTTGGTCGGCGAGCAGATACCTATCTCCGCGCAGGTGGTATCGCTTGCGGATACATACGATGCACTGATCAGTGCGCGCCCGTACAGAGACGGACTCACGCATGATGAGGCGATACGCCGGATATGCAGCGGCGAGTGCGGGGTCTTTAATCCTTTGCTGCTCGACTGCCTGCGTGATATCGAGGGCTGCCTAAGAGAAGCGCAATAAGCGCAGAGGCAGCGCAGTCGGCTGTGTTTTCGGCACAAGGGTCACCGGCAATGCCGGGCTCCGGCGCGAATAGAAGAATATGAACATCATAGGAAACCGACAGACAGATCGGTGCACAGCCGATTCGGAAAGAATACGGAAAACGGCGGGCGGACAGTCCCGCGCAGCGACCATGCGGTCGGGAAAGGTGAAGAAATGCAGGTTCGGGAATTTTATACAAAAATAGGCGGAGACGCCGCAAGCGTGCTGGACAGACTCGGAACGGAGGAGCTTGTCGTCCGGTTTGCACGGAAATTTCCCGCCGATACAAGCTATACTCAGCTGTGTGAGGCGATGGCTCAGGGAGATGCGGAAACGGCGTTCCGCGCCGCACATACACTCAAGGGGTTGTGCCTGAATCTCGGCTTTGAGTCGCTGTATAAGGTCGATGCGGCGCTTACCGAGGAGCTGCGCACGGGCAAGCTCGAGGAGGCTAAGACGTCGCTGCCCGGAGTCAGAGAAAAATATGAGGAGCTTGTCGGACTTATCGCAGAGCTGTAAGCGGGAACGCGGGAGAAGGCGGACGTGTGGGGGGAGACTTTCGAGAAAGTCTCCCCCCACGCCCCCTACCAAAGCTTTAAAACTGAGGGGATTTTTTTAAGGCGTGCGGACCGAGACGGCAGCGGAAATAGGTTTTGACGACCGTTGCCGCGCCGACGGAAGCGACATCGGAAGAAAAGCCGCCCCGCGCCGCTGTACGACCGAGGCGGTAAGAATCAAAAATGCTCGGAGTGGGCGTTTTAACATCCACCTGAATCAAACGGAGCTGTTAAAAAACTCGTTTTTTAACAGCTCCGTTTTTCGTTTTATTTAGTTTACAGTTCAAGGGATTTTTCATTTAGCAATAATGTTCTGCATTGTAACCCTCCGCTCACTTAAAACTTACGGGTATTTTCCCCTGACTTTTAAGTATAGTATACCGCTGTTTTTGCAAAATATCAAGCGTTTACTTGAAACTTAGGTGCATTTGCACCCAAGTTTCAAGTATAACCGCATCATTTCTCGAATAATGCGGTCGCTTATCTTTACACTTATCACTTTTAATCTGCTGCCGGCTCAGTCCGTACGCAGCGGTGGGCGAAACCTTAAAACTTCCTGAGCCTTAGTCGGTGCGCGGCGGGTGAAACCTTTACTCGGCAATCGTCTCAGCCGTTCTGCCCGAGAAAGCCTCTCAGTTTTAAAGTTTTGAAAGGGGGCGGGGGAAACTTTTTCAAAAGTTTCCCCCGCGCATCCCCGCGTCCCGCGACCCCGCGTTTCGCGCCGAGTCGGCGGGTCAATCATTGGAATCTACTTCCATTTCGGGGGGGGGGG
>URAP01000059.1 GCA_900545935.1 uncultured Eubacteriales bacterium | reverse complement strand
GAGATACCGCACATGCCACGGCTCGTACATATATCCGGTTATCGGCTCATTCTCCTTGGTGTAGCGAATGATAAATCCGAACCGCGAGCAATTCTCCGCGAGCCATATTCCCTCCGGCGTTTCCGCAAAGGACTGCTCGATGGAATTCATGTCAAATGCAAGCCCGGTCTGATGTTCGGAGTGACCGGGGCGCGCGGAATACCTATCAGCAGCCGCCTGACCGTCGCGTGCGACATAGTTGCGGTAGATATTTGCCTGCTTGTCATAGCTGCGATAGCCGGAGATGATAAACAGATTCAGTCCCTCCTCGGCGGCTGCCGCGATCATCTCGTTGACCGCCGCGAGCGCCGTCGGGTCTGCACCGCCGCCGTAGCTGCTCGGCAGCGCATAGGTCTTGTTGACGATGAGAATTCCGTTTATATATGTGGGTTCCGGTTCGGAATAGGTTACCGATTTTTCGTACTCCTCCTGCTGTACCGGCTCCGGTGGGGGAGCAGGCTCGGTCTGCGGAGGTTCTGTTTCCGGCTCTGTCTCGGGCGGAGGCTCGGATACCGCCATAAGCTCGAGCGCAGCCTCCTGCTTTGAGTCGGTCTGCATAGGAGGCGGGGTATGTGAGCAGCTGTCGGTCGGAACGACCTCGGCGCAGGCGCTCACAGAGCAGAGCAGGGCGGCAGCCGAGAGCAGTGCGAATGCGCGGCGTGCCGCATTGATCAACAATCCTTTGAACATAAGAGATCTATCGGATGCAAGTGCCCTCCCGTATGTGGCTGATGCGTTTTTTTTCATTTTACGTCATCTCCTCGAATGACCGCTTGACGGACGGTGCTTTTCCCGTAATGCGGCTTACCGTTTGTCGGACGGCGATTATTTTTTGTGTTGCTGTCTATCGCTTGTCCGGCATTGATTGTTTATAGCGCTTGTCGGCTTTTCCGCCATGTAGCATTCTATCTTGCTTATCAGCGCGTCGCCGTTTATCGGCTTTGTAATATGCTCGTTCATTCCCGCCGCAAGGCAGTCGGTCACATCGTCCGAAAAGGCATTTGCCGTCATTGCGAATATCGGAACGGTCTCGGCATCGGCTCTGCCGCTTGCCCGTATTCGGCGTGTCGCTTCAAGACCGTCGAGCACCGGCATCATAACATCCATCAGAATGAGATCATACTCTCCTATTGCGGAATTCTCAAACAGCTCGAGCGCCTCGCTGCCGTCGTGAGCTACGGTAACGGTCATGCCTGCGTGCTCGAGGGAAAACTCGGCTATCTCGGCATTCAGCTCATTATCCTCTGCGAGAAGAATGTTCGCACCGATGACCGAGTGATGCGGCAGCTCTGCGCGGCTCTTCTCAGTCGGGACTGCATGATCGTTTATGCGGAAGCGCAGATGTACGGTGAATACCGTGCCCTTGCCCTGCTCACTCTGAAAGGCGATATCTCCGCCCATCTTTTCTATTATCTCGTGGGCGATTGCGAGTCCGAGACCGGTGCCCATGTAGGAGGCGCGTGATGCGGTATTTTCCTGAGCGAACGGCTCAAAGGCGTGCGCCTGAAATTCGCGGCTCATGCCGATGCCGGTATCGGCTACCGTCAGCTCAAATACAGCATATTCCGCATCATCGGTATGCGGCTCGCTGTTCGTCGGCGAAGAGTGCTTCGGTGAGGCTCGGCAGCCCGTTGCACTGCTGTCTGCTGCTGCAATGGCATCGAGCTTTGTGATCGTCTCGGGATATTCCGAGGCAGGCAGCTCACGGCAGCTGACGGTCACCGACCCGCCGGAACGATTATATTTTACGGCATTGCCTATCAGGTTGTGCAGGATCCTGCGCAGATGTATGCCGCTGCCTATCAGCGAGTCGTGTTTAATTTCCGGTTTGCACAGCTGCAGACGGACATTATGCTCTATCGCTATCGGCTCGATCGTGCCGACAACACGGTCTATCATTTCACACAGATCGAACGGCTCGTCTTCAAGCTCGATCTTGCCGGATTCGAGCTTGTTCATGTCGAGTATGTCGTTTATAAGCTCGAGCAGGAATCCGGAGGCTTCATATATTTTGTCTCTGCATTCCTCCTGCCGTTCCTCGTCGCCCTTGCAGTGACGGCTTATTTCTACCATTCCGCGTATGCCGTTTATCGGTGTGCGCAGGTCATGACTCATGCGGCGAAGAAAGTCGGTCTTTGAAATATTTGCGCGGTCGGCGCGTTCCGCCTCCGCCTGAAGAGCCGCCATATGCTTATGCGCCGATATACTGCGAGCAAGGGTAATAAGCATCAGTGCCACAAGACCTACCGAGAGGGTGTAGGTCATAACAAGCGTTCGCTCCGAAAAAATACCTGCGGAGGGGAAGAAAACATACATGGTGTAGTTGCGGGAGTGGCGCATTCCGCCGTACCATGTGCTGCCGTTATATATCGATCGGGTAATTGTACCGTTGCGCTGAAAATCCGTCTGAAGCAACTCGCATTCGGTAACAGACATACCACGAAGATCTTCACTGTTTGCTCCGATTATTGTATCACCGTCGCTTATGGCGATGATTCCGTTCATTGCGAGCGGGTAATTGTCAAAAAGTGTTGTTATATCGATTTCACCGTTTGGATCGAGGATCGGGAGTTTTTTCTCATATACGATAACGATGCCCTCCTGATCGTCGCGCGATATTGCGGCAAAATCGTATAGCTCACCGTCGTGCGACAGGCGGGTCATATAGCACTTTGCGGGGCGTGCGGTGATGTTGCGGACATTTACGCTGTTTATTACGTCGCTCCAACTCTCATAAGCATCGCTGTCGGAGGTCGATGCTGCGACGCAGCCGAGCGCACCGTCGAGAATTATTGCGCCGCTCAGGCGTTGACGCTCGCAAAAAATGTCGAGCAGATATGTTAAATCAGAGTGATCGAGCGCTATGTCGTGATTAAGCTCTGTCGCCTTATCGAGCAGACGGACCAGGCTCTTTATGCGGTTGTTTGATATATAACAATCGTAACTCGTTATCTTTTCCTGAACAAAAGAGAGAGATTCATCGATCACCTCTTGTGCCTGCTGCTTATATTTGTATGTCAGAAGTATTGATAATAAAAGCGATATTACACTGAAAATTGCGACGGCGCCGATGGCTGCTGCGTGGCGGCGGAGAAATCCCGGTATTTTTTTTATGTTTATAGGCATTACTCTGCCTCCTTTTCGAGGGCGGAGATGCCGTACTTTTCGGCAATATTATATGTAAAGCCCTCGCGCTTGAGCGCAGAGAGTACCTCGGTCAGACTGTCGGCAAGGTCGGTGTGAGTGCCGCGTTCAAAGGCAACTCCGAGCTGTGATACAAACAGTACCTCATCGAGCATGCGATATGCTCCGGGTGCAGTCTCCATAAAGGTGCGGAGCGCATAGGTGTGCCCCGCTATCGCATCGGCATAGCCCTTTCTCAGGCATGCATATACGTCGTCCATCTGTGAGAGGGCGTAGACCTTTTCGACCTCGGGCAGACGCGGGTCGAATGTGCCGAGCAGTATTTCCTCCGGCTTTGTTGTCGCCTGGACCGCAACGCATGCTCCGTCAAGGTCCGAGAGGGTGTTTATGCTGCTGTCCGCGCGAACCACTACCGACTGCGTACTCGTCATATACGGACCCGACCATGTGTAGAGATCCTCGCGTCCGGTCATGGTGAAGCTGCCCCACAGGCAGTCGACCTCGCCGTTGGCAAGGAGGCTGTCCTTGAGCCCCCAATCTATCTGTCGGAAGGTCGGCTCGTAGCCGAGACGGTGAAAGGCTTCCACGGCGAGCTCAACGTCCACTCCGGCAAAATTCCCGTCCGCGTCTATGTAATTGTACGGCTCATAGTCATCGGATCCGATGATGATCGGCTTTAGCGCAGGCTCTGTATCTTGAGCTCTTTCGCCGCCGCAGCCGCAGAACATTGCTGCCGATACCGCAAGCACAGACGCGGTGATCAGCATGGAGATCGAACGCTTTAGCATACCTTATAGGCTTCTTTCCGATGGATTTGTGATGTGTATCGCGATTTGAGGTTCAAAAGTCAATATATCGAAAAATGCAAATACCCCAACAGTATAATTATAACCTATATTACGGGAGATTTCAAGTGGGAAATATATTTATATTGATGATAAAATCGAACACGGCTTGAATTTTGTTTTTCCGGATATGATGCAGAATTGTACAGATTTGAGATAAAAGAAAAATGCAGCTGCCAAATACTCGATCTGACAGCTGCGAGGGGATAATTCGTTCGATTTTAAATACTTAGAAAATTCTTCGTCAGTCGTGAATGGCACAGCGTACGGCTATGTAGCCGAGTGCGGCGGTGACGATGAAGAAAGCGATATATTCCATACGGTTTTCCTTCCTTTCGACATGATCGTTTTTCGATTTTTTGATTTTGTTTTTATTTTTTTATATGAATTGCAGTAACGACACGTCATTTTGAGCTATGCGCGCAGCATGGGTCTACATGCCGCCATTCTGCCGTGATGGCGGCACATTATTTCCGTCACTCATCTTGATATGTAATGACGGGCAGCTCTCAGCGGTCGACGAGCAGTGCGGAGAGGCGGATAACATCGCCCGCTCCCATTACGAATACAACGTCATTTTCATCGGTGTTTTTCAGGATATAATCGGCAATGCCGGAAAAATCCTCGCCTCTGCTCAGGCAGATCGCGCCGGGAATGGCTGCGGCGAGCTTTTCGGGGGTTATCCCGCTCTCGTTTTCCTCGCGCCCTGCAGAGTAGATATCGGTAACTATCACGCGGTCGGCATTGCCGAATGCCTCGGACAGCTCGCGGAACAGACCGAATGTACGCGTGTAGGTGTGCGGCTGAAATACGCACCAGATCTGCTTGCCGAGGGCGCGCGCAGCCTCGAGGGTCGCCTTTATCTCGGTTGGATGATGAGCGTAGTCGTCGTAGACCTCGGCTCCGGCTGCCGTTTTTCCGCGCAGCTCGAAGCGGCGCTTTGCACCGTAAAAACGGTCGAGACCTGATTCTACCGCCTCGGGGCTTGCTCCGCATTCAAGGCAGGCAGCTGCTGCCGCAACAGCGTCCGAGATATTGTGCATGCCGGGTATGTTGAGCGTAATATCGCATATCTTTTCATCACTCAATCCGTTGCGGCGGCGGAGGGTAAAGCTGCTGCTCGAGCCCTCGTGCGTTATTGCGGCGGCATAGTAATGGGTATCTGCCCCTGCACCGGGGGTGGGGGAGATAGCACTGTATGTTATCAGGCGTCCGATATAGCCCTCTGTCGCGCGCATGGCTTGTGCGCTGTCCGCACAGACGACGGCGGTATCGGCAAGCGAGATGAAGCGGTGAAAGCTCTCGGTGATCTGAGCGAGATCCTTGAAGTAATCCACATGCTCAAGCTCCACATTCAGCACAACTGCGCAGGTGGGGCAGAACGATAGGAATGAGTCGGTATATTCGCACGCCTCGAATATAATGGTGCCGCCCTCACCGATGCGGTATGTACCGCCGAGCTCGTCAAGCTCCGCTCCGCAGACGATAGTGGGATCGAGCTGCGAATCGAGTGAGATAAGCGCCGCCATCGAGGTGGTGGTGCTCTTGCCGTGCGTGCCCGCAATGCCTATGCGGGTGTTATATGGACGCATCAGCCGACCGAAAAACTCGGCGCGTGTCATGCTCGTTATGCCGAGCTCTGCGGCTCTGCGCAGCTCGGGGTTATCGGCGTGGACTGCGGCGGTGTGTACGACTGCGGTCGTGTCGGGCGCTACGTTGTCGGCGGAGTGTCCGTAATAGACGGTTATCCCCGCATCCTCGAGCGATTTTGTTATTCTGCTGCGCGTGCTGTCGCTTCCTGTGACGGCAGCGCCGCGCTTCCTTGCAATCATGGCGAGCGAGGACATGCTTATCCCGCCTATGCCGACGAAATGCAGCTTCTTTCCATGGAGGTCTACTGCTGTAAATTGTGCTTTTGACATATATTGACCGACCTTTCGGTATGATAATGCGGATGTTCGCTTGACAGACACATTTTCGTGTCAGGGTTTGATGCTTCGTTTCGGTTTGATCGAATGGATATTCGCAAAAAAATATTTGACGAAAAAAGCATCGCGATGGGCGGAGCTGATCACCGATCCCGTTACTGTTACTTTATGCCTAAATCTTCTTATTGCCGAAAAGCCGCACGACCGCATCAGAACCGGGCTTTAACCTGTTTCTGGAATAACTGTACGCGGCATCCAATGACTCTCGGTTGGAAATATAAGCTAAAACAATGTGAAAAGTAACAAAAAATCTCAGCCTATATTAATAGAAAAATTCAAATAACGACTTTAATAATTCACAATATTTCATTATAATGGTTAGTGAATCGGACGAGTAATCATTCTGCACAGTTCTGACAGCGGTCCGATAATAGATTGTCGAAAAGCAAAATGCAAGGAGAACGCTATGACTATTACGGATATCAAAATCAGAAAGGTGTTCGACAATGACGGACCTATGAAGGCAATTGCCTCGGTAACATTTGACGGGGCTCTCGCAGTGCATGACGTTAAGGTTATCTATGCGAGGGAGAGATACTTCATCGTTATGCCGTGCAAGAAGAATCCCGACGGTACCTATCGCGATATCGTACATCCTATCAACGCAGAGTTCAGACATGTGCTCGAGGAGGCGGTCATTGCCCGCTACCACGGCTATCTGTCAGAGATAAGCGAGGAAACGGAAGAGAAGTAACTGCTCTGCCCGGCTCGAGCAAGGGCGCGTCCGCAGACAAGGCTCCGGCACTGCCGGAGCTTTTTTCTTTTGTCTATGCTGTACGCGATATATTCTATGCCATCGCAGAATCAATTATAATCTATTTTTACAGCCTTGTCAAGACGCGCGCTATGTGCGCCGCCGTGCGGCTTTGCGCAGAGCAGGGGGTTATTATCCGATGACGCACCGGTCAGCGCGCTGCGGCGCATAGCTCGGTCTCCCATGCCGGCAGACAGCGCGGACGAAACAGATGCATGCGGTATTCGGGGCAGATGTCGTGCAGCAGCAGGGGCAGCTCCCACATGTCGCAGGGGCGGTGGTATAGCGAGAGCCTCAGCTCAGGCAGACAGCGGCGGATGGTATCGGCTGAGCCGAGAAGCGCTTCGCGCTCGCAGCCCTCAACATCGTATTTGATATAGTCGACGTGCGCGCCGTCAAGCACCGAGTCGAGTGCGCGAGCGTCGATGATGTCCTCGTCGCGGTCGTTCGGAGAGGACGGGCGAAAGCCGCCGCTGCCGCGGTTACCGTGCGCAGTGAATGCAAGACTGCCGTCGGTGCTCCATGCGGCTGCCGTGACAGTATCTATTGCGCAGCTCGGATATTCGGCATTCAGCCCATCTACCGTTCGTGCCAGTCGGCGGCGGGTGCGGCTGTCCGGCTCAAAGGCATAGAGCCGCTCGAGTCGCGGGGAGACGGCGAGCAGCTCGCGTGCGGTATCGCCGCTGTATGCGCCGAGGTCGGCGGCGGCTCGGTAGCTCTCGGGGGAGAACGGTTTCCATCGGTTGCATTCGTCGCTTGCCGCGGAGAGCAGAGCAGGCAGCGAACCGCTCAGGCGTGCCGTTATCAGTCGGTCGTACAGCATTCGCGATTCGTCGTCTGCGAGCAGCTCGCGCGCCGCCCTGAGTTTATCGGCGTTTTTTCGGCACAGTGCGGCATCGAATATCTCCTTTTCATCGGTGACAGGCATATCCGGAACATACAGCTCGTGGCGCTCCGCAACGCGCTCTACCGCCCCAATAATATCCGGCAGCGAGCTGCCGAAGCAGAGCAGTACGGCATAGTCGTTTTCGGGGTACATCGTCTCAAGCTCGGCGAGCGAGAGAACGGTCATAGAGCGGAACTGCCGCCGCCTGCCGTCCGCTTTCTGCGTAAAGCCGTCTGATGCGAATATACCGCGAACCTCGAGCCCGAGCTCAAGGCAGCGGTCGAGCACCTTATCGGCACCGTTCCCGCCGCCGTACAGCACGACAGGGCGTGACTCTCCGCGCAGATATTTCCACAGATCCTTATATTTATTCGTATCGAACATAATTCTCTCTTTCGCTGCAGCGTTCTTTTTGCTTTGCTTTTTTGCACACCTTACCGAGACTTGCGGCTATGTGTGCGGTAATGCAATAATTCTATCAGATTATACGGCGAAATGCAATGTTTTTTTGCATGGATCTCAAGCCCGATATTCGGTCGTGTTTTGCGGCGGGCTGTGGTCGATGCGTGAGCATCTATGCATGTCGAGTGCTGTCGGAGGAGCTGTATTTTCATATTTAAAACTCCGTCGCACGGCGGAGCGGTATATTATTCTCCTTCATGCAGCATGCCGAGCATGACCGACATACAGATCGCCCATAGCTCGACTCCGGTGCAGGAGCACAGCATGAGGTAGACCGAGCAGAGCCAGAGAACGGTAAGGCTCGCCGCGCTCAGCGCGGTAATGACCGGGGAGACCCTATGCTCGGGCAGACGGGCGGAGAGCACACCGCGCAGGACCGTTCCGCCGTCGAGCGAGCGGATGGGGAGAAGATTTATTGCGGCGAGTGCGAGGCTCGAGCAGACAAAATAGCGCGCGGCGGAGTGCGCTGTCAGCGGCAGGAGCAGCAGGGCGGAGATGAGGTTTGCGGCTGCACCGGCTGCGCCGGTGATAATATCCTCGCGATAGGTGGGTAGGCGGGAGAAGCGAATATCGGCGCCGAGCGGGAGGAGGGTTATTTCGGCTACTCCGATGCCGAGCGCGCGTGCGGTGATGAGGTGTCCCGCTTCGTGCAGCAGCGCGGCGAGCAGTGTCAGCAGCGTAGCGCCGTCCGGCTCGACGGCAAGCCAGAGCGCAAGTGCACAGACTGATACGGTCGGAAAGGTTATTTTGGTTCTGTCGTGGTCGGCATGACTTTTATCGCAGCTTGACATGAGGTCTCCCTTCGCGGTTTCTCAGATATCAGATAATTATATTCAGAGGGATTTGTTTCAATGCCACACGGGGGGGATCGTGCCGCTCTTGCCGGTACCTACGCTATTTTACGTGCAGGGCTTTAGTATGCACCGCGCTGCCGCGGGGGAGTTTGCAGATAAAAGTAGTTTTTGCCGAAAGGGTCAAATCTCGCTGCCGCGGTCGAAGGGGGATATAGAAAAGTGATTTTGTTGTTCGTTTTTAGCTGATGCCGCGATGGTTTTATCACGTTGACCGTGCGCGGACGGATAAGATAAACTAAGGCTTGGCTGTGCTTTGGATTAGCTTAATTTTAAGCTGATAATGCAAGGTGCAGATTCCGCACGTGAAAGCCTCCCCTGTGCAAGGGGTAGGCAAGGCGAAGCCGCAGCCGAACAAACAAAATATTATTGAATTAAGTTGATAATGCATATAAAAACGGTAGGCGCGTTTGCCTGCTCCGTGTAGGGGGAGGGGGACCGCCGAGAGGCGG
>URAP01000058.1 GCA_900545935.1 uncultured Eubacteriales bacterium | reverse complement strand
CGCCCGCCTCATCTCCCTCGACAAGCAGCAGCTCGCCGCAAAAAACAAAGCCCGCCTTGGTCATTGCTCTCTGCATCGACAGATTCTGCGGATGGGTGTCGACCCGAATGCTTGCCGCGCCGAGCGCCCGAGCAAGCTCGGAAGCTCCGGCATATATAAAGCCCGCGACGCCGCGTCCTCTCATCTCCGGCGAAACCGCAAGTCTGTGAACAGTCGCATAAAGACTCCCGTCTGTCAGCCATGCACCGGACTCAAGATGAAGATACGACGGGTCGACCGCTGTCGAAAAAGCGAAGCTCGCAACTATTCTTCCGCTCTCCTCGACAGCATATGCTTCGCAGCGCGCGACATCCTCGGTCAGCTCGCGCACGCCGGGATAATCGCCCCTCTGCCACTGCGGTATGCCTCGGCTGCGCAGCAGCTCCCTGCCTTGCGCAAGTATCTCAGCCGCGCCGGGTATCTCATCGGCTCTTAATTTTCTTATTTCCATAGTATTGCCCTCTCAAAGTCATCCTTTCTTCAGCGATGAAGAGGCACGGCACAGAACTCGCAAGCTTCGTGTCCGAAATTATTCTATATCTAAATCGGGACTAAGCCATATTAGAAACCGGGCTTGTCAATCAGCCTCATACAACATCACAAGCTTCATCAGTCCGCTCGAGTTGAGTAGAAGCAGCAAATCGTTTTTCACGGCCATGTCGTATTATACCATATTCAGAATGATAATTAAAGCCTTTTAAGATAAAGGACTTTTGAAAGCATATTATATACTGCATATCCGATTCATCAAACATCATCGGCAGCAATATATACCCAAAAGGCATCGAATATGTGATTTCACATTCGACGCCTCGGTGGTATTATTACCGTTATTTCTGCTAATGCTGCTTATTGTTTTTGCTCAAAGGCAAAGTTATAGACATACACACCTGTGTCTTCTGCAACTGTAATGACCATAAGAGTAAAGGGCATGGTGCCCACCTTAATATCCGCCCTGAGCTTATGCAGCGTGCGCTGCTCCTCAGGCGATGATTCGTCGGTATAATCCTCGTATGCGGTATAGCCTACAACACGTGCGCCGTTTGAAAAATCGCAGTCGGTCTCCGCCTCAAGCGCATAAATGTAGCTGCGGATATTGTTCTCGTCGAGACCGCTCTCGGAATCGAGCAGCTCGGCGGCAGCCGCAAAATCCTCCTCCGATATTGCCGAAAGCAGCGACTCGGTAAGCGTCTTTTCGGCATCGGGAACGCTTGCGCCGCACGCAGAGAGCAGCACAAGCACGGCGAGCAGCAGGGGAAGCGGAAAAAAACGTTTTTTCATAGTTCTTATCTCCTTTTTTTCGCTCTGAGCACACGGCGGGAGCATAGAGCATCGGTCGGTGCGGGACCCTGCACCGCGCCGTCCGCTGCCGGTGTCACGGTACTGCTCGCAGGCACGGGCAGACCGCGCCGATCATGCAGCGGAAAGCCGACCGAATATTACTTCTTCTTATAATAGAAGGTGATATTTCTCTCGTTACGTCCGCTCTCGTGTGCAATAACGGAGGAGTCGACACGCTTGCCGTCCTCGACATAGTACGCCTCTCCGTCGGAGGGCTTGAGAGCGATATTATAGCGCGTGCCGCGGAATACGCGGGTCAGCGAAGCCTCCTGCCACTCATCGGGCATGCACGGATCGACGAGCAGACCGTTCCATGCGGCGCGTACGCCGAGTATATACTGCGTTACGGCAATATACATCCATGCAGCGGTTCCCGAAAGCCAGCTGACGTTTGCAAGTCCGAAATGGAGCGACTCGGGTCCCATGATGTTGGAGGAGTAGACATACGGCTCAGCCTTGTATCTCCACTCGCCGACCTTTGCCTGTGCCTCCATCGGCAGCAGCTTTTTGTAGTACTCATATGCGCGGTTTCCGTGACCGAGCATGCACTCCGCAATGACCGCCCATGTGTTAGCATGGCAGAAGATAGCGCCGTTCTCGCCCGTGCCCTTGCTGTAGTTGGTCAGCGGGTCCTCCTTTGACGGATAGCCGTCGATGGACGGATCGATCTTCTTGATACCCATATCGGTATTGAGGATGCGGTGAACGCTCTCCATGCAGACCTCGCCGCGGTCGCCCTCTGCGGTGCCGGAGATAACAGACCATGTCTGAGAGTTCAGCCATATTTTTGCCTGCTCCTCCTTTTTGGAGCCGAGATATCTACCGTTATCCATAACGGCGCGGCAGAACCACTCGCCGTCCCATGCGCGGGCGTTGATGTTCGCTTTCTGACTCTCATAGATGTCGCGGTACTTCTGTCCGTCCTCGCCTATGAGGTCGCAGATAGCTGCCATATCCGAGAGAACGAGACAGAACTGCATTGCGGTCCAAATGCTCTCGCCCTTGCCCTGACGGCAGACGCGGAAGAGCTGATCGTTCCAGTCGGAGCGGAGCATGAGCGGGAAGCCGCGCTCGCCGAGATGCGCCATGGTAAAGTCGATAGACCTCTTGATATGCTCGAGCACGGTACCCTCGCCGCCGTCGTAGTACGAGACGCGCTCGGAAAGGAAGTCGGTGCTGCCCTCCTCGAGCAGCTGCTGATATACGGTGTGTACTATCCACAGATGGTCGTCGGAATGGATGCTTGTAACGGGATCATAGCCCTCGGTCGGGAAGAAATAGTGATTTACATGACCGTCTCCGTACTGCTGTGTGAGCAGCAGACAGATCTTCTCGCGCGAGCGAGCAGTATCGAAGGGGATCATGGAGAGCACGTCCTGCGCGGTGTCTCTGAAGCCTACGCCGCGGAATGTACCGGTTGCATAGTAGGAGAGGTTACGCGAGAACTGAAAGTTGCGCTCTGCCTGATAGGGATTCCAGATATTGATCATGCGCTGCGAATTCTCGTCGGGCACCGAGCAGGAGAAATGACCGAGATAGTCGTTCCAACGCTCGGACAGCTCTGCAAACGACTCGTCTACAAAGCTGCTCTCGCGGCAGTGAGCGACCGACGTGCGGATAGCATCGTCGTCCATAGCTGCGCCGAGGAAGAAGCAGATGCGGCGCTCCTCTCCCGCCTTGAGCTCGATATCGGTCTCAAAGGCAAAGCAAGGATCTCCGCCCGCAAGGGTAGAGCCGGTGCAGCCCTGCTCGAGTCCGATGGGATTCTCCTCCGAGCGGTATGTGCCGACAAACTCATCACGGTCGCCGTCGTAGCCGCTGACGGGAACATCGGCCGCAAAATAGATAAGGGGAGTCTCATTCGGGCGAGGCTGATTCTCAACGCCGTACTTGTATACGAGAATATCGTCGAGAGTATAGACAAAGAGCTGATGCTTGTTGTAGCACTGCCACTGGAGCTCACGCATGAACTCCATCATTCCGAGCTCGACATACGGAAATACCTTTATCTTGCGGTCGCGGTCGGAGGTGAGATGAAGCTCCCAGACGAGCGCATTCTCCTTATATCCGATATGGAAGCGCAGGTCTGCCTTGATGCCTCTGTGCTCGGACTCAAACTTTGTATAGCCCATACCGTGAGTAGCGCACCAATGCTCCGGCTTCTCGGATACCGGCTCTGCGGTCGGGCAGAAAATGTGGTCTCCGTCCTTGATATATACGTAAAAGCCGCTGCGGTCGGTGGGCAGATGGAAGAAGCGATAGTGGTTGATTCTCCATATCTGAGGAGAGCGGTAAAAAGCAACTCCGCCTCCCGCCTGTGATATCATGGTGTGAAAGGTGCCGTTGCTGAGATAGTTCATCCATGGAGTCGCGGTATTATATCTCGTTATCTTCACCTCTTTTTTCGCGTCGTTAAACTCATAAGAGGGCTTTTCTGCGTTGTGATTCATCTTTTTAACCGCCTGCGGTATGCCGCCGGCGCATCCTTTCTGATTTTTTACTGTATAAAATGCGGCTCAGCCGATATATTCGTACTCGCCGTCCGCGAGCTCACGCCACTGCGGCGGGAGCGTGACCTCGGTCACAACCCGCTCGCCATCTCTGCGATGAGAGACGAAAATGTCGCCGTGCGGAGTCGGGAAAACTCCGCGCGCATATTCGAGCGAGCCGAGCTGCGGCTCTATCTTTATTTTTCTGCATCCCGGCGCGGTAATGCCGACACCGAGCACGGTATGTGTAAGATACGGTGCGGGTCCCGATGCCCAGCCGTGACACAGGCTGTGACGAAAGCCGAGATAGCAATACGCACCGTAGTCGCCGTGAATATCGACCTTGCCCTCCGGTACGGGCTCGTCTATCCTGCCGGCATTCTCGAGCCAGTCGAGGTTGAAATCCTCCCAGAACGAGGTGGCACCCATACCGAGCATTCCGCCCCAGTACTGCTTCATAGAATTCAGTGCACCGTCATAATCGCCGGCAAGCGCGACCGCGCGCAGCGTGTAGTAGCCGAGGAATGTCGAATAGCCGTGCGCACCGCCGACCGACAGCAGCTCGCGGTTTATCTGCTTCGCGTCGCCGAGACCCGCGCACACCATGAGCGATGCAGCCTGCTTTGAGCCGCCGCAGGGCGGTACATGCTTCATCAGCCGTGCGCTCATATCATCACAGCGCTGCGCAAGCTCATCATCACCGAGCACACGCATAAGCTCCGCGCCGCGTCCGAGTCCGAGCACGAGCATGCTCTGAAGTCCCGCATGCTTCGCCTCCTCGTTTGCGTTGTTCGGCCAGTCGATAAACCGGCTCTCGGGGAGCTGCTCCGAGCCGTCATCGCCGACATATGTGCAGAGCAGACGCAGCAGCTCGGTCATGTATCCGCGCTGCTCGCCGAGATAATCGCGGTCGCCCGTATACATGTACCAGTCGTGCTGGAGCAGCAGCCACCATATCGAATAGGAGGATATACCGTTCATCCATGTGCCGATCGGAGTCTCGTCACGCACAAGATCCATCGAGCGCGTAACGACATCCTGCGCGCCGAAAACCGAGAGAATGGTCATGACCTCGGTCTGCATATCGCCTATCCATACAAGGCGGTCACGCTTTACACCGTCCCACAGATACTCCTGCATATTTAGATGCGCGGTGTAGACCGCCGTCTGCCATATGCGGTTTATCTCTGGGTCGCTGCATTCAAAGCTGCCGCGGTAATCGAGGTCGCGGTATATCAGAATTGCCTGAACAGCCTTGAGCGTCACGGTCATATCGTCGTCAAGCAGCTCGACATAGATAAAGCGGAAGCCGCTCTCGTTCGTCTCGTTGGCGCTGAGAAAGCCGACGTTTATTACCGAGTCGCGGTTTGCATGGTCGCAGCCCGCGTTCTTTACTCCGAGCGGGGTCAGCGCCTCGCTGACGCTCTCACCGAAGCGTACGCGCAGATTCACCCTCGCGCCGTCGCCCGTGATGCCGTGAACCATGACGCGGCAGCTGCCGCATATCTCGGTACCGTAGTCGAGCAGCACCGCAGCACGTTCGCTGCCCGCGCCGCCGTTTGACAGCGTGCACAGGTCAGAGCCGCCGCCGAGCGTTATCTGACAGGGCTTTTCCCCGATAAGATTCTCCGCATCCTTTGCGCCGCCGCGCGTCAGAACGATACGGCGGGGCGAAAGATATCTGCGGGTGCGCGGGTCGGTCGCGTAGCCGCGCAGGTCGGGATTTATTTCGTATAATTTTTTCATATCTTATTCCTAAATCAAATTAATATCGTGTGGCAGCGCCTCGCGATGCGTTTAAATTGTCGGCATCGCCGCTTCGCGGCATGCGCATACGGAATACATGTACGTCACGACGGCTGCGTCAGCAGCGGCTTTTTTCATCGGACACAGCGCGAAAAAGCGCGCCCCGTGCGCCGCCGGAATAACCGTCGCCGCTCCGGAGCGCGTTATCGCTTACCTGTTTTACCAGCCGAGCGCCTTGAGATTCTCTCTCGAGATCCTTGCGCACTCAAGTGAGTCCTGTCCCTCGCTGCTGTCCTGCTCGACAATAATATACTTAGAGTAGTTAGCCTCGCTCGCCTTAAGCACTGCCGGAAGATCGAGATTGCCGTTTCCGAGCGGGCAGAAGCGGAAGCCCTTGAAATTATGGCGATTGATCTGCTTGCCCTCTTCGACGGTGCTCTCGTCGAGTGTTCCCTGAAAGTCCTTTGCATGGACAAGCGGGAGATAGCCGTAGAAATGGCTCATGTACTCAACGGGGTCTATGCCTGCCGCAAGCACCCAGCCCACATCAAGCTCGGGCTGAAAATACTCGTGCGGGAGATGCTCTCTGAGGTAGTCGAGCATATAGAGACCGTCAACCTTCTTTTCAAAGTCCCACTCGTGGTTATGGAATGCGAGCTGAATGCCCTGCTCGCTGCATATACGTCCCATATATGCCCACTTTTCAAGTATCTCTTTATTGTCAGAGCCGTCGACGGGGCGAAGCTCGTCGGGCACGGTCGCAAATACAAGATACTTTACACCGATGGACTTATACATTGCCACAAAAGAGAGAAAATCGTCTCCGACGTCGTGAAGCTGAAAATGAGCGGCAACCGCCTTTATCTTAGCCTCACGCAGCGCCTTGCGCATATCCTTTGCTGTCAAGCCGTAAAGACCCGCGAGCTCTACGCAGTCGTAGCCCATCTCCTTAAGCGCCTTGAGTGTTCCGACAAGGTCACGCGACGCGTGGTCGCCGACCGAATAAATCTGGATTCCAACCGGAAGTGCCATAGCTGTTCCTCCTGAAGAGAGTACTCTGAATTATTGAATTATTTTTTAGTTATTCGGGCGGGAACGGCTGAGGTGCCATGACGCTCCGACACGCCGCGCCGCCCGATTTTTTATTTGCTATCAGTCGATGTGCTTACGGAAAGGACGGTGAGGACGCTCCTCGCTTCCTCTGTCCTCCGCGCCGGGAAGTGCATCGCGGCGGGAGAGGTTGATTCTGCCCTTTTCATCGTTGCCGAGGAACTTGACAGTCATAGTGTCGCCGACCTGGCAGACATCCTCGACCTTTTCCACGCGGCGGTTATCGAGCTTGGATATATGAACAAGTCCCTCCTTGTTCGGTGCTATCTCGACGAATGCGCCGATCGGGATGATCCTCGTTACCTTACCGGTATAGACAGCGCCTACCTCCGGCTCAAAGATTATGCCCTTGATGATCTCCTGTGCCTTGAGCGCACTGTCGCGGTCGACTGCTGCAATGAATACGGAGCCGTCATCCTCAATATCGATCTTAGCGCCGGTATCTGCAACGATCTTCTGAATGACCTTTCCGCCGCTGCCGATGACCTCACGGATCTTCTCTTCCGGTATCTTCATGGATATCATCTTAGGAGCGTAAGGCGAAACATCCTCGCGCGGTGCGGGAATAGCCTTGAGAATTACCTCGTCGATTATATAATCGCGCGCGGCATGAGTTGTGGTAAGAGCAGCACGAATGATCTCGGGTGTAAGGCCGTCTATCTTAAGGTCCATCTGAATGGAGGTGATACCCTTGTGAGTACCTGCCACCTTAAAGTCCATGTCGCCGTAGAAGTCCTCGAGGCCCTGAATGTCGATCATGGTCATCCAACGCTCGCCCTCGGTGATAAGTCCGCAGGAGATACCCGCAACGGGTGCCTTGATCGGAACGCCGGCTGCCATAAGTGCAAGAGTAGAGCCGCAGACCGAAGCCTGGGATGTAGAGCCGTTGGAGCTGAGCACCTCGGATACACAGCGGATCGCATAGGGGAACTCCTCCTCGCTCGGCAGTACGGGAACAAGCGATCTCTCGGCGAGCGCGCCGTGACCGATCTCACGTCTGCCGGGGCTGCGCGAGCTCTTTGCGTCGCCTACCGAGTAGCCGGGCATATTGTAATGGTGCATATATCTCTTGGAGGTCACACCGTCGATGCCGTCAAGTGACTGAGCCTCGCTGATGGTGCCGAGTGTACATATAGTGAGGACCTGAGTCTGTCCGCGGGTGAACATGCCCGAGCCGTGAACACGGGGGAGCAGGTCTACCTGTGCGTCGAGCGGACGTATCTGGTCGAGACGGCGGCCGTCAACGCGCTTACCGTCCTCAAGCAGCCAGCGGCGTACAACGACCTTCTGGAGCTTGTAAAGTATCTCGCCTATCTCGGTGGCAGCAAGCTCTGCGGTCTCAAAGCGGTCGGAATAGCGCTCAAGCGCCTTGCTTGTGATTATCTCCATGCCCGCATCTCGTACGTTTTTGTCGTCGGTATCGAGCGCCTTCATGATATCGGGCATAAAGTCTGCCTCGATAGCGTTGTATACCTCCTCATTTACGTGATGGGGCTCATACGCAAACTTAGGCTTGCCTATCTCGGCAACAATGCCGTCGATGAAGGCAACAAGACGCTTGATCTCCTCGTGTGCGGTCATAATGGCATCAAACATGGTGTCATCATCGACCTCATTAGCGCCCGCCTCGATCATAACGACCTTCTTCATAGAGCCGGCAACGGTCAGCTCGAGGTCACTCTGCTCTCTCTCGGCAGCGGTAGGATTGATGATTATCTTGCCGTCGACAAGTCCGACGAAAACACCCGCGATAGGTCCGTTCCACGGAATATCGGAGATGGAAAGCGCGATGGATGCGCCTATCATACCCGCAATCTCGTGCGAGCAGTCGGGGTCTACCGACATAACGGTAAGGTTGAGGTTAACGTCGTTACGCAGATCCTTCGGGAAGAGCGGACGGATAGGGCGGTCGATAACACGGGATGCGAGTACAGCCTTCTCGGAGGGCTTGCCCTCGCGGCGGTTGTAGCTGCCGGGGATATGTCCTACGGAGTAGAGCTTTTCCTCAAAGTCGACCGACAGCGGCAGAAAGTCGATACCGGGGCGCGGACGCGCGGATGCGGTCGCGTTGCAGAGCACGGCGGTGTCGCCGTATCTTACGAGGCAGGAGCCGTTTGCAAGTCCTGCCATCTTGCCTGTTTCGATTACGAGCGGGCGACCTGCGAGCTCGTATTCAAAGGTTCTGAAATTTTCGAACATTTTGTTCCTCCTTGGAAGCATTTTTTTGATTTTTCCGACGGAGGCATGCGGATAGGGCACACTGTGCCCGAGCGGCTTCAAATAATCAGAATGTGCACCCCGCGCCGCAGCATGTCCGATGTCACGGGCAAAGCCGCGCACCGCTGCGATACCCCGCGCAGAGCATATTCTGATTATTTGAAATCCGAAGCACATCCGCCTGTCGCCGTCTGTTTTGTGCTAAGATAATCTCGTAAAAAGCCGATATGGTTCCCGCCAAGGCGGGAACGCGGCTCCGTCATATGCAGCTAAGCTCACGCATTTATAAATAATAATGAGCCGATAGCATATGTCTCAACCTACAAGCAGGCGGAGGAGAATCCTCCGCCTGCACTGTAAGAAGATATTGCGAAAAAAAGCTGATTACTTACGCAGTCCGAGCTTCTCGACAATTGCGCGGTAACGCTCAATGTCCTCTTTCATAAGATAACCGAGAAGGTTTCTGCGGTGACCTACCATCTTAAGAAGTCCTCTTCTGGAGTGGTGATCCTTCTTATGAACTTTCAGGTGTTCGTTCAGATCGTTGATTCTGTAAGTCAGGATAGCAACCTGTACTTCCGGAGAACCTGTATCTCCTTCTTTTGTCTGATACTCTTTAATGATTTCTGCTTTTTTTTCTGTTGTAATCATGTTCGTCTTCCTCCTTGTTTTGATACGCCTGAAGCCCAGACGCCGTCGGAGTGTCGTCCGACTGAGCCGCAGGTAAAATTACTAACAACTTATGTTACCATACTGATACTTGTTTTGCAATACAAATCTCTCTGTCCTCCGGGACTTTCTGCAAATTCTGCAAAGTTTCCTGCAAAGGCTCCTCCCGGCGTTATATTTCTTATGCTGTTTAGGCTTCTTCCGGTTCTTCCTCGCCATCTCCTACACTGATATCGATCCCGTTGACCGTAACACCTTCCCCTGCCAGGATCAGCAAATACTGGCTCCCATCGATTTCCTGAGTCGTGA
>URAP01000057.1 GCA_900545935.1 uncultured Eubacteriales bacterium | reverse complement strand
GCAAAGCAAAATTTCATATTTAACCGCGCAGCGGTTAAATGAGGGAGGCTTTCACGTGCAACTTTTTACATATATATTATCAGGTTAGTTTTACTCGAATTCATTTTCTCTCGCATCAAACAAAGCACCCCGCGATTTACACAGGCATCGGAGCGTCCGTGTATTCGCGGGGATGTTTTAATATTCGACGTGCTTTCCGCACGGTCGATTTACACATTATCTATTTATCTATCAGGCTTTCTCGGTTCGTACCGCCGAGCGTCGCAGTTTCGTATGCTTACTGCGTCAGCGATATGCCGAATGTCGACATTTTTCCATGCACCTGTCTTACCGTCTTACTTCGCCGAGCACCGCCGTGTTATACGCACACAGCGGGCGGGGCACCGAAAATTACGGATATGGCGGTTGACGATCGGCAGTAGTTCCGAAACGACCGTTCTCTCAAGCGTTATAGATACGCGCGGAGGTATTACCGCCGTGACCGGTCCAGTTAGTATGGAAGAACTCGCCGCGCTCGCGGTCTACGCGCTCATAGGTATGTGCGCCGAAGTAGTCGCGCTGAGCCTGGAGCAGGTTAGCGGGCAGGCGCTCGCAGCGGTAGCCGTCGAAGTAGGAGAGTGCGGTAGTCATTGCGGGAGCGGGCACGCCCGATGCGATAGCGAGACCGCAGATGCGTCTCCAGCCCGCCTCGCTCTCCTCGATGACCTTTGTGAAATAGGGGTCAAGGAGCAGGTTTGTCAGCTCGGGGTTATTCACGTAAGCCTCGCGGATCTTGCCGAGGAACACGCTGCGGATGATGCAGCCGCCGCGCCACATGAGCGCGATGCCGCCGTAATTGAGGTTCCAGCCGTAGGTCTTTGCAGCAGAACGCATGAGGGTGTAGCCCTGAGCGTAGGAGACTATCTTTGCGGCAAAGAGGGCATGGCGGAGGTCCTCGAGGGTCTTAGCTTTCTCTTCATCGGTGAGCTTGAGCTGAGTGCGCTCGGAGCCGAGCACGGATGCGGCGTGAACGCGCTCCTCCTTCATAGCCGAGAGACAGCGTGCGAAAACCGCCTCGCCGATAAGGGTAAGCGGAACACCCTCGTCGAGTGCGGCGATGCCCGTCCATTTACCGGTGCCCTTCTGACCTGCGGTGTCGAGTATCTTATCAACGACCGCCTCGCCGTTCTCGTCGCGGTAAGCGAGGATATCGCGGGTTATCTCGATGAGGTAGCTGTCGAGCTCGCCCTTGTTCCACTCTGCAAACACGGCTGACATCTCGTCGTTGCTCATACCGAGCAGGTCGTGCATGATCTGATATGCCTCGCAGATAAGCTGCATATCGCCGTACTCGATTCCGTTGTGCACCATCTTGACGAAGTGACCTGCGCCGTCCTCGCCGACCCAGTCGCAGCAGGGCGAGCCGTCGGGGCCTTTAGCGCAGATGGTCTGGAGAATCGGGCGGACGATCGGCCATGCTGCGGGCGAGCCGCCGGGCATCATGCTCGGTCCGTTGAGCGCGCCCTCCTCGCCGCCGGAAACGCCTGTGCCGATGTACAGCTTGCCCTTGCTCTCGACGTACTTTGTACGTCTGATGGTGTCGGGGAAGTGCGAGTTTCCGCCGTCGATGATAACATCGCCGTCGTCGAGCAGCGGGAGCAGCTTATCTATCATGCCGTCAACGGGCGCGCCTGCCTTTATCATCATCATGATGCGGCGGGGCTTCTCGAGCGAATCGACCAGCTCCTCGAGCGAGTGTGTACCGATGATGTTCTTGCCTGCGGCTCTGCCCGATACGAACTTGTCGACCACCTCTGTTGTGCGGTTGAACACGGCGACGGTAAAGCCTTTGCTCTCCATGTTCATTACGAGATTTTCGCCCATTACGGCGAGACCTATCATGCCTATGTCTGCTTTTTTCATTTTATTTTCCCTTTCATTTTATTATCGTATTATCGCTTTATCGCAGCGCTCAGACGCTCCAGAGTCCGAGCGCGGGGTTGGAGATGTAGTAGAATTCCTCGCCGTCGGGGGCGGTGTTCCAGCCGTCGGTGAGCTTTGCGGGGTCGTAGCGCTTTGCCGCCTCCGCGTAGCTCTGCCAATCAAAGCTGACTCCGCGCACCCCCGCCTCCGAGACCTTCTCGGTGCAGTAGGTGATGTTGAAGCGCCCGTCGGACGAGCCGTGTATCAGATGTGCAGCGACCGAGAGATTTCCGCGCAGGTCGTCGCATTCGGGCGAATCGACGAGTCGGAGCACGTTCTCTCTGCCGACGTAGCCGTACTTTCTTATCAGTCGGTCGTTTTCCTCATCCTCGCCGAAGCGCTCAACCCCCGGTGCGAGAACGGTCAGCTCGCCGCCGTCCGCCATCGCGAGACGTGTGCGGTAGACCGCCTTGTTTCCGAGCCATGTGCTCTTGAATTCGCGCGGGTCGAGATAAACGACGCAGTGCTTTATCGGGCGGTCGAGCCGTATGAAGTTCAGCTCCGCGCTCTGCGCGACCGCCTGCTCAAAGCCCGAGCGCTCTCTGCCGCAGAACAGCCCGTGAATGTGCACGCCGTCGCCCGTGTTTGTCGTTACCGTCAGGATGTAGCCCAGCGGCACCGAGCCGAGAAAATGCTGCTCGGCATAGTCGAATACCTGTCTGACGGGGGAGTGATCCCTGCCCATTATCCGCTCCATACCGTAGAACGCGCCGAGCATGTGCGAGCTGTTTATCATCGAGCTGCCGCCGCAGCCGACGAAGATGTTCTTCGAGTAGTTTGCCATGCCGACGACCTCGTGCGGCACGACCTGACCGATGGAGTAGATGAGATCGTAGTCTCCGCTGACTATTCTGCGGTTGACCTCAACGTCGATGGGCGTTGAAACAAGCCCTTCCGACACCTCCGAGACAAACTCTCCGGGAACCTCGCCTATCTTAACAACGTCGTCGCGCCAGTTGTGCACGAGTAGCTTTTCGTAGTCGACTCTGCCCTCAAAGAAGGTCTCGCACTCCTCGCGTGACATCGGGACATGCGTTCCGAGTGCGGGCATAACGTCCCACTCGATCTCCTCCGCGCGGGCTGCGAATATCTCGGTCAGCATCGCCGTGATGTGTCCCGCGCCCGAATACATGCGTGTAAAATCGGGCGGAAGCATGAGCACGCGCACCCTGCCGCCGGCATCTCTGCCGCTCTCGCGGCGCTGCTCGGCGAGCCTTGTCATCCGCTCGTCGACATATTCCTCAAGTGCTGCGCGCAGCTCTGCGTCGGACAGCCCTTTTTCGCTTTTGAATACCATTTTTTATTGTACCTTTCGTCATGTCCGCCGCGCCTGACGCATGCGATATCCGCATGTTCGCCCCGCGCGTCGGGCGACCTTTTTCCGACATTAAATTATATCAAAATCCGCGCGCCATTGCAATAGTTTTTTCATATATCTTGAATTCTTTTCCCTCGCGTGATATAATATCGCGGTACGATAGCCGCAGCGGCTGCCGAGATGTGCCGAGCGGGCATGCCCGCGGTCCGCCTGCGCGGCTGATACGGACGGAAACAGACGAAAACAGAAAACGCAAACAAAACGGGAAACATAAACGGAGGTAGGATATGACCGACCTGCTGACACTGCACAAGTATTTTCTCTCGCAGCATCTGCGCCGCGGCGGGGTGGCTGTCGATTTTACGATGGGCAACGGGCACGATACGCAGTATCTGTGCAATGCCGTCTACGGCGGAGAGGCTGCGCCGGGCAAGGTCTACGCCTTTGACATTCAGCAGGCGGCGGTAGACAGCACCGCGCGGCTGCTGCGCGAGAGCGGAACGCCCGAGAATTATACGCTCATCTGCGCCTCGCACGACCGTGTTGCGGAATTCGTTCACGAGACGTTCGACGCGGGAGTGTTCAATCTCGGATGGCTGCCCGGCTCGGACAAAAAGGTGACTACGCAGCGCAGCTCGACTCTGCCAGCGATCGAGGCGGCGGTGTCGCTGCTCGCGCCCGGCGGGATACTGCTCGTCGCCGTCTACCCCGGTCACGAGGAGGGCAGGCTCGAGGGCGAGGCTATCGCCGAGCTGCTGTCGCAGAAGAGCCGATTTGAGATGTCGGTGGGACGCTTTCAGTTTATTAATTCCCCGACCTCGCCCTACTTTTTCATAATTGAGAAAAAAGAGCCGCGCGGGTGATTCTACCGCCGCTCGGTATGTGTGGCTTTGCCTCGGGTGTTGTGCTGCCGCGCCGACCCTGACTTTACCGCAGCCGCGCGTGATTTTATTGCAGCCGTGCGTGACATTGCCGCGGCGCTGCGCTTTTATGCAAGTTTATCGCCGCCGCAGCATACGGATATGTCGGAAGTATACCGGGCGGTATGACCGTCGCTGCCCTCACGGCACTGCGGCGCTGTGTGTTATATGAAAGGAAACAGTGATGAATATTCTTGTTCTTGCAGGCGGGCTCAGCCCCGAAAGAGATGTTTCGCTCTCGTCGGGCAGCAAGATAGCCTCCGCTCTTATCGAACGCGGACACCGCGTTGCGATGATCGATGTTTATATGGATCTCGGCGAGCTGCCGCGCTTTTCGGATGAGCCGATACCCCCGTGCTCTGCTGCGGAGACCGAGCCCGATCTCGACGCGCTGCGTGCCGAGCGTATTGCGCTGCGCGGCGGCGAAGAGGGCAGCGGCGAGCTTATCGGCAGGGGCGTTGTCGACGCATGCCGCGCGGCGGATGTCGTCTTTCTCGCGCTGCACGGCGGTATGGGAGAGAATGGTCAGCTTCAGGCGCTGCTCGATTGCTACGGCATCGTCTACACGGGCAGTCCGTACGCGGGCTGCGCCGTAGCGATGGACAAAGACATAAGCAAACGCATCGTCTGCCGCGAGGGCATCGACACCGCGCGCTGGATAACCATGAACCGCGGCGAGCTCAGCGCGGCACGTGTGCTCGACGAGCTCGGCTTGCCCTGCGTCGTAAAGCCTATCGGCTGCGGCTCGAGCGTCGGCGTGTCGCTCGTTCACACCGAATCCGAGCTCAGCGCGGCACTCGACGAAGCGGAGCGCTGCGGTCAGGCTGTGGTTGCGGAGGAGTTCGTCGGCGGACGCGAGTTTTCGGTCGGCGTGCTCGGCGAGCGCGCGCTCCCGTCTATCGAGATAGAGCCGAAGGGCGGCTTTTACGACTACAAAAACAAGTATCAGGCGGGCTGCACCGTTGAGACGACGCCCGCAAATATCCCGCCGCAGCTCGAGCAGCGTCTGCGCGAAGCGTCGCTTACCGCGCACCGCGCGCTCGGTCTCTACTCCTACAGCCGCAGCGATTTTATCTACCGCGAGCAGGACGACCGTCTCGTCTATCTCGAGACCAACACCCTCCCCGGCATGACCCCGACGAGCCTGCTCCCGCAGGAGGCGGCAGCCGTCGGCATCGGCTACCCCGAGCTATGCGAGACTGTCGTCCGCTACGCTCTCGAGCGCTGAGGGAACGCGGAGGACGAGGGGAACGCGGATGACGAGGGGAACGATGGGGGAAACTTTTGAAAAAGTTTCCCCCAAGTCCCCTTCAAAACTTTAAAACTGAGAGGGAGTTTTGAAGGAGAGGAGCTTTTGAAAAAAACTCTCCCGAGCTCACTTTAAAAATCTGAGCGGAGAGGTTTTTGAAGAGACGGCGATGCTCCGCGATTATCTCTGTTGTTAAAGCGGTGCGGAGAAATTCGCATCAGAAGTACAGAATCAGTCTAAGCAGCACAAAACGGGGCGGGTCTCGGTCGAGACCCGCCCCGCTTTGCAAATGCTGTCGGCGTGCTTGTTTGTCCGCACCGTCGTGTGCGGTGTTCTCATATATCCGTATCATCGGGCACGGAGCGTCTGTATCATCGTGCGCAGCGCGTTTATATCATCGTGCGCGGCGAATTCACACACCCCGCGCGAGGTGCGGTGAGATGCTATTCCTTATAGTACTTAGCCTGCATGGAGAACATTTTCCTATATATCCCGTCGTCGGTCTGCATCAGCTCATCATGCGTTCCGTATTCGGAGACGGTACCGTTTGCAAAAACGGCTATCTTATCCGTAAAGCGTGTGGAGGAAAGGCGATGCGAAATATATATTGCGGTCTTACCGTTTGCGAGCTCATGAAAATTCCGATAGATATTATACTCGGCGATAGGGTCGAGCGCGGAGGTAGGCTCATCGAAGATTATTATCGGCGCGTCGCGGTAAACGGCGCGTGCTATCGCGACCTTCTGACCCTCGCCGCCCGAGAGCTCTATACCGTCGGGGTCGAACTCCTTATAGATATAGGTATCAACGCCGCGGGGCAGAGTTTTTATCCGCTCGGTGAGCCCGCATTTTACGATGGCATCGTCGAGCTTTTCGGTGTCGGGCTCGGTATCCATCGCGATATTTTCCGCCACCGTAAAGCTGAACAGGGAAAAGTCCTGAAACACCACGCCGATGAGCTTATAATAATCCTCGAGAGCGATATCCTTTGCGGGGATACCGTTTACGAGTATTTCACCCGCGGTCGGCTCATAGAAGCGGCACAGCAGTCTCACGAATGTGGTTTTCCCCGCGCCGTTTACACCGACTATCGACAGCGTTTCGCCCTGTCTGACGGTTATGTTGACGTGCTCAAGGATCATGCGGTCGGTCTTAGGATATTTAAAGGACACGTCGCAGAATTCTATCTCGACGTTTTTCGGGATATCAATATGTCGGGAGCCGCTGTTTTTTCGTTCGTTCTCGCCGTAATCGAGGCAGCGTCTGTAATCGTTGAGATACCATGAGGTCTGAAAAACGAGGTTCATCCAGTTGGAGGATATTTCCATGATACATGAGGAGAACGCGCCCGCAGCAGTGAGGTACATCGAAAAATCACCGACGGTCATAGAGCTGTATATAACCTGCAGCGAAAGGATGAGATATATCGCGATGTCCTGCAGCGCGGAAACGGCGTCGCCTATACCCTCGCTCCTGCTCATGCGCTCGGTAAATTCTCTGTCGGTCTTATACAGGTCCTCCCGCCAGCTTTTTTCAGCCATTCCGAATATCCAATCCTCGAGGTCGTTCATGCGGACCTCTTTTCCCGCCTGAATATCGTCGGTCAGCGACATATAATATCCGTTCGTGCGGCTCGCGCGTATGCGCCCCTCGTTATACTCGTATGAAATCCGCTGCCGATGCCGCTCCGTCAGATACTGAGCTGCGGCTGCGACGGCGATAACGGCGAGTATGACGGGGCTGAGGCTGAACACGACTATGCCGATACCGAACAGGGTCATAAAGCTGCCTATTATCGCGGTGGAGAACTGCAGCACGCTGTCAAAACGGTTTTCCTGAGCGAGCCATATGTAATCATGCATTACGGGGTCCTCAAGTGTGGCGTAGCTCATGGATGTGACCGACCTTGCCAGCAGCTTTTGCATGGCAAAGTTCAGCTTTTCGTGCTCCTTTGCGTCGCCCTTTGACAGAAGCAGCTCTGCCGCGCCGAGAACGAACGACAGCGCCGCCATCGACAGCGCGTAAAAAACGGCATAGCCTATCCTCCGACCCTCGGTTATTTCGTTCAGTATCGCGCGGACAAAGAATATCGGAACGATTGTTTTCACCGTCCGAAGTATCAGCAGGGGAACACGGTAAAGAAGCAGCTTTTTATTTGCCGTCCATATCATTTTGTATGCAAACCGCAGGTCGGAGAGCTGTTTTTTCAGCGTGCGGCTGCCCTCCGCAGCGCCCGTGTCCGTCTCCTGCTTTTTTCGGCGGTGCAGCCGCAGTCGGATGCTCTTCTTCGTCATACGTTCACCTCCTCGGATACATCCTCAGCTACATAATAGTGAGACTGTTTTTTAAACATGTCCGCATAAACTCCGTTCTTCTCCATCAGCTCGCCGTGCGTTCCCTTCTCTACGAGCTCTCCGTCCGCGAACACGGCGACGGAGTCGCAGAATTTTACGCTCGACAGTCGGTGAGAGATATAGATGGAGGTCTTTTTCCCGATTATGCTGTTAAAGCGCTCATAAAGCCCCGCCTCCGCGATGGGGTCGAGCGATGCGGTCGGCTCATCGAGAATGACGATATGTGCGTCTCGGTAATAGGCTCTTGCGCAAGCCGTCTTTTGCTCCTCGCCGCCCGAGAGTCTTACGCCGTCCTCGAAGTATATGCAGTCCATTATCGTGTCAAAGCCCTTTTTCAGCGACGGGATGCACTCGGAGAGTCCGCTTTTATTCACCGCGTCGGTAAATCTAGCCTCGTCATACCCTTCATTCAGAACGATATTCTCGCGCACGGTCGAGGTCCAGAACAGCTGATAATCCTGAAAAACAACGGCGAGCATCCGTCGGTAGTCCTTTTGTGCTATCGTTCTGATGTCGATGCCGCCCACGAGTATTTTGCCCTCGGTGGGCTCGTAAAGACGACAGATAAGCTTAATGAACGTCGATTTACCCGCGCCGTTATAGCCGACCACCGACAGACGCTCCCCGCTTTTTATCCCGATGCTTATGTTTTTAAGGACATATCTGTCGGTGTTCGGGTATTTGAAGGAGACGTTTACAAACTCGATGTCGTATCTTCCGTTTGTCGGGTCGTCTCCCGAAACGGTCGCGGTGCCGTCCTCCTTCCGCTCGGCTATTCGCAGAAATTCCTTATAGTCATCGACATATTTCGAGAGGAGCTGCAGCTCGGGAAAGCGCCTTATAAAGTCGCCGAACGAGCCTGTGAACGCCGTCACCGCACCGAGAAATACCGAAAACGAACCGACGGAGATGCCGCCCGAGATCGCAAGATACGAGCAGTAGCCGTAGATGACCGCCGTCTGAACAAGACCGATAAGCAGCGAAAGAAGGTCATAGCCGAGACGCCTGTCTTGATTTGCCGTGAAATTCTTTATGTATTCCGAGGTTTCCCTGTCGTATTTTTTAAGCAGCCAGCCCGACGCGCCGTTTATGCGCAGCTCCTGCCCGCCTCTTATTCCGAGCATCATGTCATAGATATACGAATAGCGCCGCGAAAAACGGGTGAGCAGTGGCTGATATTCGTAGCCGACCTTATTGAGCCGCCCCGCGATCAGTGCGTTCAGACCGATTACCGCCAGAATTATCAGGATAATGAGCGGATGCAGCGACGCGATTATATAGGTATACCCCGCGAGCTGTACGGCGTTTGAAATAAAGCCGAGCACCGTTCCGCCTATAAATGCCGACGGGTCGAGCCGCCCGACCGAACGCTCGGCGAGCTCTCTTACCTGACCGTTCTCGAGATTTTCGTAGCTTGTATAGAGCCATATCTTCTGATCGTGCATCTCCGTGTTGTGCGAGCACTCTATGGATTTCAGACCCGCATATCTGTTCAGAATGACAGACAGAACATTGAAGATAATGATAACGGCGGCATACAGCGCGATGTATTTTATCGTGACGTCGGGGCGGCGCTGCCCCGCAAGCTCATCGAGAATATACTTCGGTATCAGCAGCATAACGAACGGTCTGACCGTGCCGATGATATACTGCAGCGCCGTGACAAAATATATGCTCCCGGAAAGCTCCCATGACCTTCGGAACATGAAGCCCATGTTGCCGAAAAATCTGCTCATTTTATCTTTTTTCATGCTTCCTCCGCTGCCGTGCGTTTGTCTTTTTTGTCCGAAAAAGGTCGTTTGCGGTACGTCAAAGCTCCGAAATGTCCGCATTGTTTTCCTTTACTTCTCTGATTTTACCATATATCAGATATTTGTCAACATAAATATACATATCAGTCTCCCGCTTACCGCCGTTTTTTTCGACTATGGATGTTTTTATAAGATGAGCGGCGGCATGTCGAGAGATTCAATGATAAAGGCGCTCGAAAAAGAGGGCTTTACTCACGAACAGGCTGTTCACGCCGCGGACGTGCTGAAGCGATAATACATGCCCCGGGTCGGAGGTATATCCCGACCCGGGGAAGATTTTTCGGGGAGTAATTTTCAGGAAGAACTTTTCAGGGGAATTTTCTGAGGATGATTTTTCGGAAGAATTTCGGAGGTTTTTCGGGAGGATTTCCTGAAAGAAATTTTTTTCTAAATTGCAATATCAAATAGGACATTTTTGAAAATAAAATCAGAGCAGTGGTA
>URAP01000056.1 GCA_900545935.1 uncultured Eubacteriales bacterium | reverse complement strand
CCGCCTCGAGGCTCGGCCGCTCGTCGAGTCCGAACGGCGACATCATTCCGACCGAAACGACCTCAAACTCGCTGCCGGTACTCATCATGCGTATGCGGTCACACGCCTTTACAGAACCGTCGAATACGCGGACATAAACAACGACACCGAGATATGAATCGTAATACGAGTCGAATATAAGCGCCTTGAGCGGTGCGGTGCTGTCGCCCGACGGTGCGGGGATATCGGTAACGACCTTCTTCAGCACCTGCTCGATATTGAGCCCGTTCTTTGCGGAGACTGCGGGACAGTCCTCTGCGGGAATGCCGATAACATCCTCTATCTCCTCGCGCACCCGTTCAACGTCGGCGGACGGCAGATCTATCTTGTTGATGACGGGAACTATTTCGAGATCGTTGTCTACCGCGAGATATGCATTAGCCATCGTCTGCGCCTCGATGCCCTGCGTCGCGTCAACAACGAGCAGCGCACCCTCGCAGGCGTTGAGTGCGCGCGACACTTCGTATCCGAAGTCAACGTGACCGGGAGTGTCGATAAGATTGAAGAGATATTTCTCTCCGTCCTCCGCGGTGTAATGCAGGCTGACCGCGCGTGCCTTTATGGTTATTCCGCGCTCGCGCTCAAGATCCATATTATCGAGCAGCTGATCCTCCATCTCCCGCGTGCTGACCGCGCCCGTAGCCTCGAGCAGACGATCGGCGAGCGTGCTCTTGCCGTGGTCTATATGCGCTATTATCGAAAAATTACGAATATGGCTGAGATGCTCTGAGTTCATACTTAATTCCTTTGCTTTTATTTCACTGCGACAGACCGCCGCAATATCTGATCCTTTCGGAGGTCGGGAATTATCCCATTCTCTATAAATCATTTAATTATACAATATTTCCATCCGAAAATCAACACAAATAATATGAATACGCGGCAATTCCTCCGTGCACGGCGCAGCGGCACCGACCGTACTGCGGAGGCGGCAATATCGCGTGAAAAAGCACCGCCGCGAAAAAATGTTACATATAATGTTAGAAATACACGCCGCGCGGTGGTATAATGATTGACAATAAAGCTGCCGCAGATACGGCAAAGATTCCGTAGGATCGCCCTGCTCTTTCGCTATTCCGGCAATACAAAACGATCCGATATACCCATGCGGATTATCTCCGCAGATGGGCAAAAGAAAGGGATTTCGACATGAAAAAAATTAAGATAGCCTTTATCGGCGTGGGAAATATGGCAAGCGCCATCATCGGCGGTGTCGCCGAGGACGGCATATCACACAGCGACGTTATTCTGTTCGACCGCCACCCCGTAAAGACAGCGCCGTTCAAGACACAGGGCTACACCGTTGCCTCCTCCGCGGTCGACGCGGCTGAGCAGGCAGATATCATCGTTCTCGCAACACAGCCTCAGTCATTTCCCGAGCTGCTATCCGAGCTCGGCACGGCACAGCTCGACAGGAAATGCTTCGTTTCCATCGCGGCAGGCATCAAGACCGAGACGGTATGCAGCGGTCTCGGCAAAGAAGTACCTGTCATACGCGTTATGCCCAATGCGCCGCTGCGCATAGGCAAGGGCGCTACCGCAGTGACGAGAAACAGCTCGGTCAGCGAGGCAGACTTCAGGCTCATCTGTCGAATCTTTTCTCGCATGGGCGAGATAATCATTCTGCCCGAGGACAAGATGAACGAGATCATCAGCGTCACCGGCAGCTCTCCCGCGTATGTTTATCTGTTTATAAAGTCGATAATCGACGCAGCCCGCGAGCAGGGCATCGAGGCTGACGAGCACCAGCTGCGCAACATCGTTTGCCGCACAGTTATCGGCTCTGCAGAGCTTATGATGCACTCCGACCTTACCGCAGAGCAGCTGCTCGATGCGGTACAGACACCGGGCGGAACGACCGAGCCTGCGGTACAGACACTGATAAAGCGAGGCATGCCGGAGATAATTGCCGAGGCGATGAAGGCATGCACCGACCGCGCATACGAGCTCGGAAAGTAAAATTCAGAAAAAAGTAAAGCTCCGCGCCGCAGCTCCGAGCAGACGGCAAAGCGATCCCGCAGCATACGGTATCGGAGGTCAAATAGCTCATCGGCTGCGCCGGCGGTAAGCGACTCGTCGGAATAACCGCAGAGGCACAAGAATATATTAGCAGCGGACGATATGGATCGCAATTGTGAGCCATACTGCCGAATATTCATGCCGAGGATGCGGACAAACAATGTGGAGTGAGCTGAAAAGATACAAGAGAACAAGGCTGATATTTGCGGCGATACTCGCCTCCGCCTTTGCGGCAGGGGTGATATCCTGCTCATGCACCGGCGGACTTCATTCGCTGTCGCTTTCGGCGCAGCGTTTTGCGGCGAAATGTGTTGCACTGCCCGCCGCGACCGACGGAATAGGCATATGTATCGCCACAGCGCTCACCGCGTGTCTCATTCCGGTGCTGCTGTGTCTCTTTTCGTACCTATTCGGCTTTACCGTTTATTCGCCGCCGGTATCCGGCGCGGCTGTCGCGGCATTTTCGTTCTGCATGGGTGCTGTTTGTGCGGCGACCGCCTCACCCGATATCCCATATCTGCTGCGCGCGCTGTTGTGCATACTCCTCGCGGAGGAGGTCGGCAGGGTCGGCGCGCACTGCGCATATCTCGGCATCACTCTGCTGCATCGCGCTCCCGCGAACGCGCGCGTCCTGTTTACCATGCCTGAGGTCCGCCGTTGCACATATGTGCTCTGCTCTGCGGCACTGAGCATGTTTCTGCTCGGTCTCGCAAGAATAGTACTCACACTGATGCTCGGCACATAAAGCCGGTTCAGGCAAGCCGGACAGACGTTTTTCGTAAAGCGCCGAATGCGGCATAAGCACCGCCGAGGCATACGGTATAAATACAACAAGACACGAGAAAGGAAAGCCCCCTGCGGGGCAACGGTCATAGGAATGTCAAAATACCATGACAAGCTGAAAAATCTGTTTGATACGCAAAA
The DNA here is from genome assembly GCA_900545935.1 of uncultured Eubacteriales bacterium. Taxonomy (GTDB): domain Bacteria; phylum Bacillota; class Clostridia; order Oscillospirales; family CAG-272; genus UMGS911. The sequence continues at coordinate 7,326 of URAP01000056.1, read as the reverse complement.
GGAAGGCAAGGGCGTAGCCAAGAATATTGATATACCCAAGAACTTTACCGGCTTCTTTTCGTATTTCAAGCTGCATCTTCACGATATATTCAGGGTAAATCTGCTGCTCATCATCGGCAATTTTCCAATATTCTTCTTTCTCTATGCGATGACGGGAAATCTCAACTATACCTCCACCGCTCCCACCTCGCAGCTGTTTCCGGTGCTGCACGGCGTGTTTCTGCATGGTGAGAGCTCGCCTGCATTTGCGGCGCTGTACGGCGTTCACGGCATTCAGGGCACGCTGTCGGTAACGACGACGGCAACAACGGTCATGATGCTGCTCGCGCTGCTGCTCGCGCTGACACTCGGACCCATAACCACCGCAGCGACCTACATCTTCCGTAACCTGCTGCGAGGCGAGCCGATATTCTTTTTCTCGGATATAAGGTACGTAATCAAGAGAAATCTGAGCCAGTCGATCATTCTCGGCATAATAGACTGTGCCTTCACAGCACTGCTCACCTACAACATCGTATTCGCATATCTCAACGGCAGCCTGTTCACCTCCGGCATCGTCATGTGGGGAAATATCGTGCTTGCGATACTCTACCTCCTTATGCGCCCGTACCTCTATACTATGCTCGTCACCTTTGAGCTAAGCACATTCAAGCTGTTCAAGAACGCGCTTATATTCGCCGTGATAGGTGCAAAGCGCAACATCCCGGCACTGCTCGGCGCGGCTGTGATCATTTTGCTGAACTATCTGCTGATAGGACTGTTTATGCCGCTCGGCATAACGCTGCCGCTCGTAATAACGGTCGGCGCCGTGTGGTATATAATGATCTATGCAGCATATCCGAAGATAAAGGAAATAATGATCGACCCGTACTACAAGAGCGATGCCGGAAATGAAAATGCCGAAAGCGAGGCAGAATAATCGATCTCCTAACCGGACTGTAAGATTCGTTTTGCAGTCCGGCAACTTTTTTCTCTTGAATTATATCATTTTTTATGGTATACTGTAATGTCTTATTATAATGAACATAAAACCTAAGATTCAGGAAGGCTATTATGGAAGATAATTTCTTTGACAGTGATATGTTCGGCGGGGATTCGCCCGATAACGAAGATATCAGCTTCTCCCCCATGCTCTCTGCGATAAACGGCGGCGAAGCAAACGACGATACCGACCGCCGCTCGGACAGTGAAGCTCCGGAGTCGGAGAGCGGCAGAATCGAAAACGCTGCGACGGATGATTCTGTTTCAACGGCTGAGAATAGCTCTGCCGTGTATGCCGACGAGCCGAATAACACCGATAACGAGTATCCGGATAACGCTGCTGCCGAGCAATCCGACGAGTTGTCGGAGTATCCCGAAGCGGGCATCGACGCAAATAACACCGCAGATGATCTGTATGTCGATAATAACATATCGGACGATGCATCCGACGCCTATGCCGATGATGCAGAGCCGACCGAGGGCAGCATAGCTCCCGCAGAGCCTGCATCGCCGAAAGCCGTTCCTCTCTCGGCTCTCCACAGAGATGCCGAGCTGAGCACCGGTCACGGCAGGCGCAGCAAGAGCAAGCGCGGCAGGCGCACGGCAGAGCCGAAGAAAAAACTCACCCCGGGCTGCGTGATAAGACGTGTGCTCGCATCGTTGCTTGCGGCTGTGATCATTGCCGTATATCTCATCCTGACCGTAATATTTGTGCTTGTTAAGGGACCCTCTCCGAGTGCAAAGCGGCTGTTTGTGCTGTCGGTCAAGGAAACAAGCGCGGCAGGCTTCCTTGCGAATATATTCCTGCCGAGCGACGAGGTAGATGCCATACTCGCGGCGCAGGAGCAGTCGGCATCAGGAAACGGAGAGACCACCGACTCGTCGCTTATCAACATAGGCAAAAAGCCCGAGACCGACGGCAGTCAGGACACAGAATCAGGCGATGTACCCGCAAACGCAGAGCCCGAGACCCCGGGTGACGGCATCGAGATAATCGAGGTCAAAAAGGAGAGCTTCAACGGAGTTATCATGAAGATCTCCGACCCTAAGCGCGTATTTCTCGGCATTCCCGACAGCTACGGCGAATCATCGGTAGGACTTACGCTGCGTCAGATGGCGGCGAAGTACGGCGCGATAGGCGGCATCAATGCCGGTGGCTTTTACGATCCGAACGGCAGCGGTACCGGAGGAATACCGGACGGTCTTGTTATAAACGACGGCGAGCTTATATGGGGCAATGCCAATACCGCCTACAATGTTATCGGCTTTGACGGAGACGGCATTCTCCACGTCGGAAGCATGACCGGAAGCACCGCGCTTTCGCTCGGCATAAAATATGCCTGCTGCTTCGGTCCGACGCTCGTCGTAAACGGCAAGCCCTGCAATGTACGCGGCTCGCTCGGCGGCGGAATGAATCCGCGGACCGCCATAGGTCAGACGGCAGACGGAAGTGTTCTCTTTGTCGTTATCAACGGCAGAAGCCTCGGCAGTCTCGGCGCGACCTACGATGATCTTACCGATCTGCTGATAGAGTACGGCGCGGTCAACGGCTCAAATCTCGACGGCGGCTCCTCATCCCTACTGCTGTACAACGGCGAATTTCTCAATGTCAGCGCATCGGTGATAGGAGAACGTGAGCTTCCGACCTCCTTCCTTGTAAAATAATCACCCGACGGCGGACGCAGTTCTGCTGCCGATTCCGCGGCAATATCCTCTGTATATAGAATCGGATCAGATTCCTATGAATAATGAGAAAGGCAGCTTTCGCACGGCGGAAGCGACGGTATGAATGTGAAAAATCCGGAAAAGAAGCGTATGCCGCTGTTCTGGCGCATATTTCTTATAGTATCACTTGTTCTCGTCCTGCTGATTACAGCGGGCGGCTTCGTGTTTGCACGCTATATGAGCGAATATGAAGCATCGCGCATCGAAACGGTGCTCGATAATTTTAAGGAGGAATACAACCTCGACCGGCTTGCGGTACTGATAGCCGACAACCTCCCGAACGACTGCGGAAAGTTCCTCTCGGCTGAACAGACGGTGAGCAGTCTGATAATGCCTGCGCTCGGCGACGACTATATCCTTACAAAGCGCGTCGGCGAGTACACGGACGATACTCCGGTGTACACCGTTATGATAGGTGATCGTGAGATCGCGCGCGTCTCGTTTGAAAAGACAGGACACAGCTTTTTCGGCTTTGATGAATGGAGCGACGGAAAGCTCGAGTACACCGGCGATTTTTCGGACATGCACTATGACAGCTTTTATATCAAGGTACCGGGCGGCTCGACGCTTACTCTCGCCGGCAGCACACTGAGCGGCTCGTACAACCACGGCTCCGAAAAATATGCCGGACCGTGCGCGGAGTTCGAGGATCCGAAAAAAATGCCTCTGTGCGACCTATATGAGGTCGGAGAGGGCTACGACGGATTTCTCCCGATAGTCAAGTACAACGGCACCGAGCTTACGGTGCTCTCTGACGCCAAGGCAGACGGTGTGCGCACGCTCTCATATTCGCTGCCCGACAGCTCGCTGCACACCGTTACCGCGACCGTACCTGACGGTACGTCGGTATACCTCGGCGATATTCTTGCAGATACAAAGTATATCTCCGACGAGAAGATAGAGCTGAGCGGACTGTCCGAGTGGAATGCGGCAGCTAAAGAACAGCCTAAATTCGTAAAATACGTTTTCCCCGGACTCGTATCCGATATCACCCCATCCGCAAAGACGGCTAAAGGAGCCGCACTCACACTCGTCAGCGAGAATGAAACGCACACCGACTTTGTGTTCGACACTCCCGCAGATGAGCTTATAACGGCCAAAATAAACGTGCCGGACGGCGGCAGCGTGACCGTAAACGGTATAAAGCTCACCGACGCGCAGCTTGTCAGCCGCAAATCGGTATGTCAGGAGATCGACGCTATAAGCAAGTACATTACAAATCCGAAAACGACCACGCTCTACGAGGTCTCCGGGCTCTATTCCCTGCCCGAGGTAACTATCACCGACGCTGCGGGCACGAAACTTACCGTCGAGTGCGAGGACAGCTCGTTCACCTATGCAAAGGAGCCCTCCGCACAGCTCAAGACCGAGCATGAACAGTACGTTACGAAATTCGTCGACGGCTATATCAAGTACTATACCGACGGCGCTTCACGCATAGCCGCAAACTATCAGAACCTTATCCTGCCCTACATACAGCCCGGCAGCGTTGCTTACAGCTATCTGTCTACGGTTTACAGCTCGCTCGCATGGACCGGCAGATGCACCATCCACAACAAGCAGATCAAGACCTATGATTATCAGTCATGGGGCGACAATGCTTTCTCCTGCAAGATAGACTTTGACCTCTCGTTCTATTCGTCTAACTCCGAGCAGGATACAGAAGAGCATGTCCGCGCATGGCAGCTGTATTTCGTAAATACGAGCTGCAGTGCAAACGGTTGGAAGATAGCCAAGATGGTATTTGACGCGGAATGATAACGCAAGGCAACATTTTATACTTTTCCGCTATAAATGTACCCGTGCTGCGTGTAACATTCTAAAAAATCGACAGCGAATGAAGCAATTTCATTCGCTGCCTTTGTTTTATAAATATGAAAGCAATACCGGCTTGTCTCTCGAGATAACATCAATAGCCTATAACATATCTGTCGACCTCGGATGCGACCGTCTGAGGAATAGAGGCGACATGCACACGGGAAACGGTATTTTTTCGCGCGTTGAACAGCGCAAGATATTCTATCCTGCGCAGTCTGTCATAGTGCGAATGCACTCCCATTCTCCAACACATAAGCAATCTCAGTGTCTGAGCGGTACTGACAGGCGCTGCCGACTCGGCAAGCAGCCACAGTGTATCAGGCGTTGTAAGATCGCCTGTCCCTCCGCACACGGTCTCAGTATATCCGCCGTCAAAGGTAAAGGAATCAAGCACCCGCCCTCCGAAATCCGAGAGCATGCGCTGTGTGCGTCTCGTCATTATCCGCGCATTAGCTACAGTTACCGCGTTGGGCTTCCATGCGTTCTCGGTCTCACACTCACACGCACCGTCGCGCGGAGCACGGCACTCACCGAGTCCGCTGAGCAGCAGTGCGTTTTCTATGGATACATCGTCGAGTCCGCGTATGCCGTTCATCAAAAGAGAAGCGCGTCTCTCGTTTCCGAGCGCACGCGCACACAGCATGGACGGCAGAAAAGAATCCACAGCCTTATCTCCGGACACAAATCTGCCGAGGTGGTCCACCGCCGCGGCGACAAGCTCTCTCGGTGCGTTTTCTCCGCCTCCGAGCTCCTCAAGACCGCCTCCGAGAACGATGGTCTCAAGGTCACGCGGGCGCAGATAACCGCCGTGCGGCTGTTTGACCTCCTTGATCCGCTTTGCGATAGGGCACCTGATGACCTCGCGGCGTGATTCGACATAAAAATAAGTATGCACCGAACAGCCCCCCCTCCGCGAAAAATATACTGTATATACAGAACAGTATCCGGTACGATACGTCATCTTTAATTGCGTGCATATATTTTAGCCTACATAGTTTATGTAATTTTAACACAAACGCCTATATAATGCAAGTATAATTTAACTATGGAGGATAATATGCCGGATTATTATCTGATCGGTCAGAATATACGCAAATTTCGCAAAGCCAAAAGGATGTCGCAGGAATCGCTTGCAGAGCGGATAGGGATATCCACTACACACATGAGTCACATCGAAACGGGAAACACCAAGCTGAGCCTGCCGGTACTGATAGAGCTGTCGCAGATACTCGAAGTATCGACCGACAGCATAATATTCGGCGACAGCGGGCGTGATGCCGAACTTCCGGGCAGGCAGATCGCCGAGCTGCTTGAGAGCTCAAGCACAAAGCAGCAACGGATAATCAGCGAGGTCGTCTCAGCCGTCAAAACCGCAATGGATAAATACCTCTGACAACGGCAGCAATCGGATATACCGAGCTGTCGGTTATATATTACCCGTAAAAGTCGATTATTGAGACTATCTGTCGAATATAGACGATGTCAAGCTCAGCTTCTTGTCAGACTGTTGTTTACGGCAAATACGGGGCTGTTAAAAAAGCGAGTTTTTTAACAGCCCCTTTTTACGCTTTGTAAGCCCAAAACAGACACGTGCACCACCGAGTCGATATTTGCCGCATAAGTCTCGGGCTGTCATGTGTGAATATCCTTTTACTGATATGAATCCAAAACAGATTATGAAAGTCTATGCCGTTCAAGCAATAATATGAATTATAAAAGTCTCTGCCTCTCGAGAGGCAGAGCGGTATCGCAGTCAAAATAAAGCAGCGCACAGCCCTGCTTGACCGTTATCTCGGCTCTCTTCCCGATATAAGAATTGCTGACTCCTATCGGAAAATCGGGGGTAATATCGCCGTCCTCGAGCGTATATTTCAATCCCCGTATCGTCACACCGTGCACAGTCGAATCGAGCGCAAACAGCGATACATCCCCGCTCTTCCGTGACGGAATCCGAACTGTCTCACCGGAAAGCACGGTCATTGCGCAGCCGCTGCCGTATAGATAGCCGCATCCGCCGCGCCCGGTGACAAAATGCAAAGTCTGAATATTGGCAAGCGTGTGATCAAGTCTGCCGCCGGTACCGCCGAACATATGTATCTCACGGCAGCCGCGGCCGAGCGCAAGCCTGACGGCTGCGAGCATGTCGGTATCATCCTTTTCCACCGGCAGCCGCACCGCATCCACTCCCTCCGGGCACTCGGAGGAATCGTAATCGCCGATATAAATATCCGGCGCGATACCGAGCGAATCGAGATATTTGTATCCGCCGTCCGCTGCAATAACAAGACTGTTCGAAGCAAGCGAGCCGATCTGCGGCATACCGGTATAGTCGCCCGCGCCGAAAATAAGACTGCGGGAGGTATTATTTTTATCCATATAGATCTGCCTTTCTTATTTCGGTCGGGGATGTGCGGCGAATTATGCAGCTCGTCCCCGTCTGCTTATTTTACCACAAAAAGCGCTGCATGTGAACCTCTTTGCGCAAAAAGCGGAGCTCGACCGCACATGTAACGCAAAATTTTATATGTATGCCTATGAAAATTTGCCGCTTACTTGTGCACGGAATAAAAATATGGTATAATTCGTATAGTATACGAGAGAATGCTTCATAACTCCGACAGTGCAGGCACTCAAACGGAAGAGAGCGACACGTACTGCGCACCGATAAACGAAACCGCAGAAATGCAACAAATCGAAAGCTGCAGAGAATGTGGGAAATAAGATACCTTGAAGAATTCGACCGGCAAAAAACAATAAAACGAATAAAGAAAAAATAGAAAAGGAAGCCGCCGTAAGCGCGGC
>URAP01000055.1 GCA_900545935.1 uncultured Eubacteriales bacterium | reverse complement strand
ATACCACGTCTGCTATGACTCTTTCTATATGTCCTATTTCATTTTACAATGAACCCCTATCAAACATCAAAAAATGATGTACCCGCGCCTATTGACAATCGCCGCAGCGCATGGTATAATATTGCCAACCTTTGGGGAGTAGCTATGGACGGGCAGCCGTCCCATCTGCTGTCACCAACCGTCGGGCGCCGAGCAGCGGCACCGGCTGGCAGCAGACAGACCGCAGCGTTTGATGCAAGACCATTGGCAGACGATGTGTCTGTCGGTGGTTTTTTTTGATTTAAACCGCAGAGCAGATGCATCGGATAAAAAGCTATCCCGATGAGCAAACTATTACCCGAACAGGAGGATAATTTTGAAACACTATCTTGAACAGCCCGCCGCAGTGCTCGAGGAGCTCGGCAGCTCGGAGCAGGGTCTGTCGACGCAGGAGGCGGAGCTCAGGCTCGGGCGTGACGGCAGAAACAAGCTCGCAGAGCCGAAGCGGGCATCTCTTATCCGTCGTTTTCTGTCGCAGCTCGCCGACCCGATGATAATAATACTCATAGTCGCGGCGGCGATAAGCGCGATAACGTCGGTCTACGAGGGACATGTGTCCGGAGAGGGCGGATTTCCTACCGACACGGTGATAATCCTTGCCGTTGTCGTAATAAATGCCGTGCTCGGAGTGCTGCAGGAGAGCAAGGCGGAGCAGGCAATCGACGCGCTGCAAAAGATGAGCGCCGCCACCTCGCACGTACTGCGCGGCGGAGAGCTGATGACCGTGCCGAGCGAGGAGCTTGCGGTAGGTGATGTCGTTCTGCTCGAGGCAGGCGATGCGGTCCCCGCCGACTGCCGCATCCTCGAGTGCGCGAGCCTGAAGGCGGAGGAGTCCGCGCTGACCGGCGAGAGCGTTCCGGTCGATAAGCAGACCGAGGCGCTCGGTGCATCGGACGGAGACGTGCCGCTCGGCGACCGCAGAAACATGCTGTATATGGGCAGCTCGGTCGTTTACGGGCGAGGCAGAGCCGTTGTAACCGCCGTCGGAATGAATACCGAGATGGGCAGGATAGCCGATGCCATCACGCAGGCGCAGGACGGACAGACTCCGCTGCAGAAGAAGCTCTCTCAGCTCTCAAAGCTGCTGACGATGATCGTTCTCGGCATATGCGTGTTTATATTCGCCTACTCGCTCATCAGCGGACGCGATGAGCTGACCGGCGGCGATTCGGCGCAGATATTCGGCAGAGTTATCGACATGTTTATGGTCGCGGTCAGCCTTGCCGTTGCGGCGATACCCGAGGGACTCGCGGCGGTCGTTACCGTAGTGCTCTCCATCGGCGTTACGAATATGTCGAAGCGCAATGCCATTATACGCAAGCTTACCGCCGTCGAGACGCTCGGCTGCGCGCAGGTCATATGCACCGATAAGACCGGAACTCTGACGCAGAACCGCATGACCGTCGTTCGTCACTACGGCAGCGATGAGCGGCTGCTCGCGACCGCGCTTGCACTTTGCTCGGACGCACGCGAGAGCGGAGACGGCATTGTCGGCGAGCCTACCGAGGCGGCGCTTGTAGCCTATGCCGCGTCGCTCGAGCTGCATAAATCGGAGCTTGAGAGGCTTCAGCCGAGAGTCGACGAGGCACCCTTTGATTCTATGCGAAAGATGATGACCACCGTACACAGTCTGCCCACAGGCGGCGAGGAACTGCCCGGAGCCGCCGCAGGCAATGCAACCGTCGGCAGGACCGACGGCGGATATATTGCCGTTCAGTACACCAAGGGCGCGCCGGATGTTTTGCTCGGACGCTGCACTGCGGCACTTGTCGACGGAGGTCTTGTCCCCATGACCGCCGAGCTGCGCGAGCGGATCGAAGCCGAGAACCGCGCGATGGCGGAGCAGGCGCTGCGCGTGCTTGCCGCAGCATACCGACCGCTCGCCGAGCTGCCGGATAGCAGCGCTCCCGAGGCGCTCGAGCAGGAGCTTGTATTCCTCGGTCTGGTCGGTATGATAGATCCCGTTCGTCCCGAGGTCGGCGCGGCTATCGAGCAGTGCCGAGAGGCGGGCATCATTCCCGTTATGATAACCGGCGATCATCGCGACACCGCCGTCGCCATTGCGCGCGAGCTCGGCATTCTCAGTGATCCCTCGCAGGCGCTGACCGGAGCACAGCTCTCCGAGATGAGTGATGAGGAGCTGCGCGAGCGTGTCTGCGATATCCGCGTCTATGCACGTGTTCAGCCCGAGCATAAGACGAGGATAGTCAATGCATGGCGCGCCTGCGGCTATGTCACCGCCATGACCGGAGACGGTGTAAACGACGCACCGTCCATCAAGAGCGCGGATATCGGCATCGGTATGGGCATCACCGGCACCGACGTTACGAAGAATGTCGCCGATATGGTGCTTGCGGATGATAATTTTGCGACCATCGTCGGCGCGGTCGGAGAGGGTCGACGCATATATGATAATATCCGCCGCGCGATACAGTTCCTGCTCGGCTCAAACCTTGCCGAGGTGCTGACCATCTTTCTTGCAACGGTGCTCGGCTTTACCGTGTTCCGCGCGCCGCACCTGTTATTTATCAATCTCGTTACCGACTGCTTCCCTGCGCTCGCGCTCGGACTCGAGCAGGCCGAGCCCGGTATCATGCGCCGCCGCCCGCGCGATGTGCGCGACGGAATTTTCTCCGGCGGACTCGGCTTCGATGTGCTATATCAGGGGGTCGTCGTTACCGCACTGACCCTTGCCGCATTTTTCATCGGCGAACGGCTTGAAACCGGCTATTGGGCTTTCCGCAATATCGCCGAGTGTGAGCAGGGCATGACGATGGCGTTCCTTACCATGTCGATGTGCGAGATTTTTCACTCGTTCAATATGCGCTCTCAGCGCGGCTCGACGGTCATGATGAGTCTGCGCGGCAGTCATAATATGCCGCTGTTCGGCGCGATGCTTGCATCGCTCGTGCTTACTACGGTGCTTATCGAGGTGCCCGTGCTCGCGGCTGCGTTCGGCTTTACTCCTATCGGCATCGCCGAATATGCGATATCTATCGGACTTGCGCTCTCAATTATACCGATCGTTGAAATTGTGAAAGCAATACAGAGAAAAATATAACAGTCCGGCAGGGAGATGTATCCGCATTTCCCTGCTTTTCTTTTCTACGCAGATGCTTTTCGCGGAAAAGGCGTTCGGGTAAAAAGAAGCATAAAAAGAATAACAATCATATCATCTATCTGTATGCTCTCGGCCGCAGCGGCATGATTGTGTTACCGCGGCACAGACAAAAAACACAAACAACCGAATCATTTCCCGTATTCTTCGCCCGCGGCAGCGAGATATGCCCCTTGTGACATAGACAGGCGTCTCTCCGAACACCCGCACGTACATTCTTCTGCCGATTCGTTGTAGTCTTCCCGTGCCGCTCTTGTCGCAGTTTGTCGACGCGCCGCTGTTGACAAACTATCTCCCGGGTGTTATACTCAAATTACCGCCTCCCGCGAAACACCCACATCCCGCCGTCGGCACAGCCGAGAAAGGATCTCCCCTATGAACTACGAGCGTAAGAGAAAAGAAAAAACACCCGTCATCGCCATCTGCTATGACTTTGACAAAACGCTCTCTCCCGACGACATGCAGGCGCAGGGTTATATTCAGTCGGTCGGATGGGATGTCGACGAGTTTTGGAAGAAATCAAACGAGCTTGCATCAAGCAGCGGCATGGATCAGAACCTCGCCTATATGTACGTCATGCTCCGCGAGGCGGAGGGAAAGCTGCTCTTTACCCGTGAAACGCTGATGAATTACGGCTCCCGCGTACAGCTTTTTCCCGGCGTTGACGATTGGTTCGAGCGCATACGCGGCTACGGAGCAAGCCACGGCGTAAAGATAGAGCATTACATCATCTCCTCCGGACTGAAAGAGATGATAGAGGGGACCCGCGCCGCCCGGTCGAACGCATTCGAGCGCATCTACGCGAGCACCTTCCATTATAACGAAAAGGGAGTTGCCGTTTGGCCGGCGTAGGTGGTCAACTATACTAATAAAACGCAGTTTCTCTTCCGCATCGAAAAGGGCGTTCTCGATATAAACGATCCGGCGGTCAACGATGTGTTTTTGCCGGATGAGCTGCGCATACCGCTCCGCAATATGATATACATCGGCGACAGCGATACCGACGTTCCGTGCATGAAGCTCGTGCGCGAGGGCGGCGGATATTCGATAGGTGTCTATAACGCGCAGACGCAGGATAAGACCAAGGTGTATAAGATGATGCGCGACGGACGGATAGATTATTTCGCGCCTGCCGACTATTCCGCAGGCTCCGAGCTTGACGCCTTGGTCAAGGCGATGATAGACCGCGTTTCGGTGGGCAATGTGCTCGAGGCATGGCGCGGAGAGCTGCGGCAGGAGCAGCAGCGCTTTGATATCGGACGCAGTGAGGCGGACCGCCGTCGGGTCGACCTGATAATCGCGCTCGAGAACAGCCATAGCTTTGCCGACACGCATTCGATCGTTCGCGAGCTGCAAAAGCTCGAGATAAGCTCGCCGCAGGAGAGGGAGATGCTGCTCGGCGCGGCGCTGAAAAACAATCAGGTGAGGCTCGTGCTCGGAGATGCCGATGTCCGCAGGTTCTACACCGGACTGATCGAGGGCATGAAGAATCCGAGCGAGAGCTCGCAGGCAATTGAACAGCTGCTCGCACAGAGCGGAGAGGAGCAATAAATGGGCAACTTTGTTACATACGCGGAGCAGACGCTCGAGACCTTTGACGAAAGAGCCTTTTCGTCGGTCGACAGCCTCATTCTCTCGTGGCTCTCGTATTTTCATTATCCCGATGAGACGGGAGTGCGGTCGTGGGACGGCGTACCGCTTACCGAGCTGTTCCGCGCCGAGTATTTCGAGCAGCTCTTTCACGGAAACTGGGATCCGTCCGGCAGCAGACAGCTGCTGTCGGCAATGGCGGCAAGCCCGCGCTTCCGCGACCTCCGCCTTATGGGCTATACCGAGCGGCGGGACGATGAGGCGGAGAAGCAGTTCGCCGCGCTGAGCTTTGGACTGCCGAACGGCAGTCTGTATGTTGCCTATCGCGGGACCGATTCCTCCTTTACGGGATGGAAGGAGGACTTCAATATGGCGTTTCAGTACCCTGTTCCCGCGCAGGAGGAGGCTGCGCTCTACCTCGCGGAGGCGGCGAAGCACAGCTCCGGTACCGTCCGCGTCGGCGGTCATTCCAAGGGCGGAAACCTTGCGGTCTACGCTGCCGCGAACAGCGAGGACAGTGTGCGCGACCGCATTGCCGCAGTCTACTCGCACGACGGCCCCGGCTTCCTTGCCGAGGTGCTCGAGAGCCCGCGCTTTGCCGAGATAAGCAGCCGCATAGACAAAACGGTGCCGCAGTCCTCGATAGTCGGAATGCTGCTCGAGCAGCAGGAGAGCTACCGTATAGTCAGGAGCACCCGCTTCAGCGTGCTGCAGCACGACCCGTTTTCGTGGGTCGTTGAGGAGGGAGATTTCAGCTCGGTCGACTCGCTGACCTCGGATGCAAAGTACGTCGACGGAGTGGTGAACAGCTGGCTCGGCAAGCTCTCCCCCGAGGAACGCGAGCGCTTTGTCGATCTGCTCTTCGGGCTTATCGACACCGAGAACAACGAGAATACCGATCAGCTGTTCGAGCAGTGGCAGAAAAATCTCCCTCTCGCGCTGCATGCTGCGCAGGGGCTTGACCCGGAGACGAAGGAGTTCGCCGTGCGAACAGTCCGCGCCCTGCTCTCGCTCGGTATCCGCAGCTTTCCCGAGCTGTTCCGCAGAAAGAAGTGATTCTCCCGGAGGCTGATTTTCGGTATGTGTGGAATTAAAGAACCGAGCATCGGCGCGGTTAAAATGTCGAGTTTCACCTACGGAGGCGACGGATCTTCTGATTCTTATCGTTCTTATCGTCAGGCGTTTTTAACATACGAATTTCATTAGCTGTCCCACAGCAGAATAACGGAGGAGCAATATTATGAGTAGATTTGACCGATATACATGGCGACCCGAGATATGCAATACGGCAAAAGACATCTATCGTATATTGACATCGCTCGATACAAAAAACAAAAAGATCAAAAGAATAGTGCCTATCGGAATGGCAGAAAATATGAAGCGAGACGAATACGAGTGGAAATATCGCGAAATATTGCTCGGTATCGGCATGACAAATGAGCAGCTTCAGATACAGGCAAGGCAGTAGGAACTGTAAGCAGAGGGCAAGGGCGTCCGTCGTGAGGCGAAGTCTGAAGGAAGCCCAAAGCAAAGCCTCGGTCTGACGAACAGGGACTGTATATAAGGTATTATCCGACAAGCAATAGCGCAGGTGTTGACACCAATCTACGAGCCGAAGTTTTCAGACGGAAGCTTCGGCTACAGACCGCACAGAAGCGCAAAGGATGCCATACTCAAGGTGAAGGAATGTACCGTTTATTATAGAGGACAGCATAAAAATGTTCTATTACCGCGGATTGCAGGAATGGGACCGGGAAAAGGGCTATCTGACCGACACCTGCCTGTCGGCACATGATATATTCAAGAAATACCTGGATTATTTCAGAATACCGTATAAAAACTGAACTCCTCACGCACGGCTCATATAAAGCTGTGCGTGAGGTTTCTGTAATATTTCGTGCTTTCGCAAAGAAGGTAAAGTGTTTATCATCTGCGAAAAGTGAAAATTCAATGATTTTTCACTTCCGTTATGTGATTTTTGTGAAAAATGGATTGACTAAAGTCAAGACTCTAGCATTCAAACGCCGACTCAGTAACGTCACTGTCGTTGCAGAGGATTCCATAATACAACATGTCATAAAGTCTTTGATGTAAAAACTTTATAAAAGATTTTTTGTACTCAGTAAGAGGAGTATCGTTTATAAATTCTTGTTTATTTGCAATGAAAAGTACAATACGAAATTCTATTGGCAATAATTGAGAAATAATACGGGTACGTCTTTTATTATCACTGCCTATCTTAACTTGACTTTAATACTTGAAAGACTCCTGATTATCAAGAATGAACTGCTCACGGTCATCCGCTTCCAGCGGGGCAAGGGTTACTTTTGCGTTCTTCATAATTACCTCCGAAAAATAAAAATACCCGGTCATTACAAAGTAATAACCGAGCGCACTCGACACCTAATCCGTTATGTGGCGGAAAAGCTGCACGGCAATTGCCAGTTCTCGGTGGTGGATGACCACTTTGTACTGCGGGTAGTGCTGTAAGCCGTAATACATAAAGGGAGATACCGGTGTGGGTACCTTCCTTTTTTCGCAAATGGAATGCCCCCGGCCGGGCTCTCCGGCGGGAGGCAGTATTTTATGGGATCAGAACGCGACCTTCATAAACAGGGCAACGCAGCACAGGATAACAGCCAGCGGAACATAAAGGTACCGGCCGATGCCATACCACAGGCGGCCGCGGGTCTTCCCACTGCCGGTATTGATGGCCAAAAGCAGCTCGTCTTTTTTCATTACATAGAACCAGGAAACAGCGCCCAGCGTAGCGCCGATGGGGATGATATAAATGGAAACAAGATCCATCCACGGCCCCCATTGGGAGATGGTCTCCATACCGATGCCAAAGCCAAGGCACAGTACAGCCAGGATGATGAGGGTAGCGGTGCGGCTCAACCGGGGGAACCGGTGCTGGAGCGATTCCGCCACGGCCTCGAACATGTTTTGCAGCGAGCTGACCCCGGCAAAGATCATGGCGATATACAGGATAACGGCAAACAGCTGACCTAGGGGAATATCCTGCAAAATGGTGGGCAGCGTGACAAACAGCAGGCTGGGTCCCGCGCCTACATCCAGCCCGTAGGAAAAGCAGGCCGGGATAATAACCAGCGCGGCCACCACCGCAGCGATGGTATCAAACAGGGCGGTATGCTGCGCCACTCCCACCACATCCTCCTGCGGAGAGAGATAAGCCCCGTAGACGATCATGCCGCTGCCGGTGACCGAAAGCGAGAAAAACGCCTGCCCCATGGCCCAGATCCAGATCATGGGGTCTGTCAGGGCCTCCCACCGCGGAGTAAACATAAACCGATATCCCCCCGCGGCGCCGGGCAGGAAAAATACCCGTACCGCCAGCACCAGGAAGATGAGGAAAAACAGCGGCATCATGATCTTATTGGTCTTTTCTATGCTGTGGGCCCCCAGAAACAGCGTAAGCAGGGTGCCCACCACCACAATGATGTGATAGGGCACCACCGAATAGGGCTGCGCCGAAAAAGAGGCAAACCAGGCGGCGGTATCGGCGGTCATCAGGGTGCCGGTCAGGGAATCCACCAGCGCTTTCAGCACATAGGTAACAATAACGGCATACCCGATAGCAATGCACAGGGAGCCGGCCAGCGGCAGCCAGCCCAGCACACCGCCCACCTTCCCGGCTGTTTCTCCACGGGTGGCCCAGGCATTGCGGTAGGTCCCCAGGGTGCCGGTGGCCGCCCGCCGCCACATGGCGAATTCCGCCGGAAGACCGACATAGCTAAAGATAAAGACAAACAGCAGGTAGATCAGCAGGAATGCCCCGCCGCCATTGCTGCCCAGTTTGTTGGGGAAACCCCATACATTGGCCATCCCCACCGCCGAGCCGACCGAGGCCAGAATGAAGCCCCACCGGCTGGCAAAGCTCCGTGTGCTTTTTTGATGTCTCATTTCATTTTCTCCGTTTCCATAAAACAAGCCATGCCTTGCGGCCGGCTTGCTGCTCCTTGCTATTTTAGCACTTTACATCGAAAAAGTCAATACAACCCCCGCCCGGTATTCCAAATATCCGCAAAAATATGCTTAACAAATTAAGGAGGACAACACCATGCAGGAATTGCAGATCGGCAGAGTTTACCGCCACTTTAAGGGCGATTATTACCTGGTGGAGGACCTGGCGCACGATTCAGAAAGCGGCGTGCCCTGTGTCATCTACCGCAAGCTGTACGGGGATGGCGGCCTGTGGGTCCGCCCGCTGGAGATGTTCCTTAGCCGGGTAGACCGGGAAAAATACCCGGAGGTCCGCCAGGAATACCGCTTCCAGCTGCAGGAGATCGCCAGTGTGGCGCATCACGGGGAGTGAGGCTGTCCCATGGAGTGTGAAAAGATCCACTGGGTGCTGTGCCCGGCCTGCTGGGGCAAAACCCGCACCTAGATCCGGGAGGATACCGTACTGGAAAACTTCCCGCTGTTCTGCTCCAAGTGTAAACAGACCTTCCTGGTGGCAGCCCACAGTGGAAAAGTAGAATACAGAGCAATCATGCCAGACGCACAGACGCAGAGCCGAATTTGATCCCATTCCAGGTTTGCTCTGCGTTTTTGCGTCGAAGGAAAGGAGACAGAACCCCTATGAAAGAAATTACCGTACGCCTGCTGCTGGCTGCGGCAGTGCTTATGCATGATATCCCGGCACGAAGGCGCTGCTGTGGCTGGAGATTATCCGCAGCTCGGTGGAAAAGACCACCTTTTCCTCTTACAAGCAGATGGTAAAGGGAAAGATTGCACCGTATTTCCGAAACACCGGACTGACGCTGGACGGAATCCAAGCCAAGCACATTCAGAGCTTTTATCTGCACGAGCTGAAAACCGTGTCGCCCGGTACAGTGATCCACTATCACGCCAATATCCACAAGGCACTGAAATACGCCGTCAAAATGGACCTGATTCCCTTCAACCCCGCCGACAAGGTGGAGCGCCCCAAGAAGCAGCGGTACATTGCGGACTATTACCGGCAGGAGGAGCTGGAGAGGCTGCTGGAAGCGTCCAAGGATCATCCGTACTCCCTGCTGATTCAGATGACCGCCTTTTACGGCCTACGCCGCAGCGAGGCGCTGGGGCTGAAATGGGACGCCATCGACTTTGAGCGGGACACCATCACCATTAAGCACATTGTAACCAACGCAAAGATAGACGGCAAATGTGAAATCGTCTGCGCCGACCGTGCCAAGACGAAATCCAGCCTGCGCTCCCTGCCGCTGGTCAGCAACATCCGGGAAAAGCTGCTGGCGCTGAGGGAGCAGCAAAAGGAGAATCGGCGCGTATGCGGAAATTGCTACAGCAAAAAGTATGACGGCTATGTTTTTGTGGATGCCATGGGCAATATCTTCAACCCCAGAAGCGTTACCGCCAATTTCAGCAAGCTGCTGGAGCAGAACGGTCTGCGGCACATTCGCTTTCACGACCTCAGACACAGCTGCGCCTCACTGCTTTTGGCGAACGATGTGCCTCTGAAGCAAATTCAGGAGTGGCTGGGCCACAGCGACATCGGCACGACGGCGAATATTTACAGCCATTTGGATTACAAGTCCAAGATCACCTCGGCAAATGTAATGGACAATATCCTGACTCTGCCGGACACAAGGCAGACCGGCTGGCACACCTGAGCTCTTGCCGAAAATCATGTACGCCGATGTGACCTTGAGAGAAAAGAAAAGCCCAGTCATATGGGCAAAAGCCTTGATATGACTGGGTTTTTGGCGGAGAGTTAGGGATTCGAACCCTAGGTTCCTTTTGGGAACACGACATTTCGAGTGTCGCACCTTCGACCTCTCGGACAACTCTCCGTATA
>URAP01000054.1 GCA_900545935.1 uncultured Eubacteriales bacterium | reverse complement strand
TGAAGGAATCCGCGAGGATTCCGACAGCATTCCGCAAATCAGATTATACTAAAGCCGTCATTAAGAAGCTTGTTTTCGCTTTTTCGGTCTGCGCTTTTTTAGCCTCCCCGAGAGCTTTTTTCGGTCCGGACGATTTTAGCCTCCCCGAAAGCTTATTTTATCTCTATGAGCGTATCATCCCACATCTCGGGCGCCTCATATCCGAGCAGGTTAACGGTAGTAGCGGCGACATCGGAGAGTCCGAACTCGCCCTCATCCTCCTTGACCGTATATCGGTCGGCGGTGAAGTTATCGTAGATGATGCAGGGAACGCGGTTGAGCGTATGGCTCGTCTTAGCCTTAGGCGTACCGTTTTCGTTCAGCTTCGGCTCGCCGGTCTTTTTATTCATCTCGAACATCTCGTCCGCGTTGCCGTGGTCGGCGGTGATGATAGCCGCGCCGTGGAGCTCGTCGATAACAGGCAGCAGGCGTGCGAGCTGAAGGTCGAGCGCCTCCATGCTGCACTGGGTTGCGGCAAAGTTGCCGGTATGACCTACCATATCGCCGTTCGGGAAGTTGCAGCGCAGGTACTTAAACTTACCGCTGCGGAGCATCTCGATGAGCTTATCGGTGATCTGTGCGCACTTCATCCACGGGCGCTGATCGAACGAAACAACGTCGCTCGGGATCTCGATATAGGTCTCAAGCTCCTCGGAGAACTTGCCGGAGCGATTGCCGTTCCAGAAGTATGTGACGTGGCCGAACTTCTGCGTTTCGGAGATAGCGAGCTGCGAGATTCCGGTGTTTGCGAGGTACTCGCCGAGAGTATTTGTGATCTCGGGAGGATTAACAAGGTAGTGCGACGGGATATGGAGGTCGCCGTCGTACTCGAGCATTCCGGCATAGTAAACCTTCGGCGCTCTGACGCGGTCGAACTTATCGAAATCCTCGCCTGCCTCAAAGGTGCGCGATATCTCGAGCGAGCGGTCTCCGCGGAAGTTGAAGAAGATTACCGAGTCGCCGTCCTCAATAGTGCCGACCGGCTTTCCGTCCTTTGCGATAACGAACGGATCGAGATCCTGATCTATTGCGTGGGTCTCCTCGCGCAGCGTCTTGATAGCCTCCTCGGCGGATGCGAACATTCTGCCGTCGCCGAGCACGTGCGTATGCCAGCCGCGCTCGACCATCGACCAGTCAGCCTCGTAGCGGTCCATGGTTATCCTCATTCTGCCGCCGCCGGATGCGATCTGAGCATCAAAATCGGGCGAGCGGAGCGATGCGAGGAATGCCTCGAAGGGCTCGACATAATCAAGCGCGGTGGTCTCTCCGACATCGCGTCCGTCGAGCAGAATGTGCACGCGAACGGTACGAATGCCGTCCTTCTTTGCGTGCTCTATCATGCTGCGCAGATGCGCGATGTTGGAATGGACGTTTCCGTCGGAGAAGAGTCCGAGGAAATGCAGTGTAGAGCCGTTCTTCTTAACATTGTCGACAGCATCGAGCCAGGTCTTTGACTCAAACATCTTGCCCGACGCGATGGAGTTTGAAACGAGCAGCGCGCCCTGAGCGAAAACCTGACCGGAGCCGAGCGCGTTATGACCGACCTCGGAGTTGCCCATATCGTCGTCGGAGGGCAGACCGACAGCCTTGCCGTGCGCACGCAGGGTGACCATCGGGTACTTCTTCATGAGCATATCGAGAGTGGGGGTGTACGCCGCATCGACAGCGTTTCCGCCGCCGGGTGCTGCGAGTCCGACACCGTCCATAACTATCGTAAGCAGCGGGCCGCTTACGCCGTCAAACTTATTTGATCTATTCAGTTTCATAGCTTTTCTCCTTTGCTGAAAATCATTATTTTTTACAGAGCTATTATAGTATCTAAATGTGACTAAAGCATGACGAAAGCGGAAAAATAGGCAGCTTTTTGCGCCGCACACCGATTTGACAGGCAATTATCTCCCGACAGGTCACGACCCGTCTCGGCAAACGCGCATATCCCCGCCCTGCCGACCGCCGTTATACCGACAGGTGTGCCGCCGCTGATGAGCAGCAGCGCGATGTATAGGTGCAGACCGCTTCCGTCGCCGGTTTGCGGAGAGGTCTCTGCTCCGCCTGAGGGCTGCTCGGTTTTTGCAGATTCCTTCGTCGGCTCTCCGTTCGGCGTGACCGTGACCGGAGATTTATCATCGTTGCTTGACGTAACCTAAACCACCGTAAAGGAGCGTACGCCGAAGATATAATCCTCTCCTGCCTCCAAGCCGTCGTACTGATTCGCATCAAACCACGTCACCTTGCCGCCGGTTCTGATTCCGTTCACCGGAGAGGTCTTATCTTTTATCTCGTTCGTATCGGTCTCGCTGCCCGCCTGCCATGCGCGGCTGTCGCCCTCATTTGCGGTCAGCAGATAGGTCTCGCCATTGATAACGGCGGCAGAAATTCCGTCGGGCATACGGATGCCGAATATATTCTCACAGGTTTTCGGGTCATATTTCCCGTCGCTCTTGTTCGGGTCGACGGCTGCTCTGCCGTGATCCTCAAAGCCGAGGCTGAAAATTACCTCAAATTGCTGCGAGTCGATATCAAGAGCGGCTACGGCGTTTGCCGAGTAGGCAATTCGTCTGCGAAAATCGCATCAAGTGAGGATGAAATAAACGGCGGAGCTGTGAAACGGAGGTTGTGTTTTTTCAAGACTTTTCGACATATTAGCTGCGCGGACCGCCGAAGAATTTTCATTTGCAGAAAAAAGCGAGCCGAGGCCCGCTTTTCCGTTATTTTTTTAAACAGCACATAGCCCCGCTCCGCCGAATGCGTTTTATGCAAGCAAAGATATGTGCATCACCTCTCCGCGTGCCGTACCCTGCACAGACCGACGGTCATATCATCCCGCCGTCCGCTGCGTTCGGCAGCGCCGCTGAGAATACGTTCGGCAAGCTCCGGCAGCGACTCGCACCACTGCCCTATTATGAGGTCGGCAAGGTAGGCGCAGTCCTCGAGCGACTGAGCCACGCCGTCGCTCATCATAACGATAACATCGCCGTCCTCCGGGGTGAAGCGCACCTGCTCCGATGAGAGCGGTGCGGCGATGCCGACCGGGATAGTACCGGACGAGATGCGAAAGATGCTGCCGTCACGTATAACAAACGACGGCGCGGCTCCGCTCTTGATGAGCCTTGCCTGACCGGACAGACCGTCGAGCTGCAAAAGATCGACGGTGGCAAAGCACTCCTCTCTGCGGTGGCGTATAAAGTTATTCAGCAGATCAAGCGCGCCGCGCGCACCTATCCCGCAGCCGAGCATGCGGCGCAGAAATTCCACCGCTATCCGCGATGCCGTCGCCGCCTCACGTCCCGAACCCATACCGTCGCTTATCAGCATATAGCTCATGCCGTCCGGGACGGTAAAGAACGCCGAGCTGTCGCCGGAGATCTGCTCGTCCTTCTTTTCGAGCGAGCGGGTCACACCATCCGCACATACCGACGGCACCGATTCGGAGGACATGCACACATAGTCCTCCTCCATCGAAAACACCGGTACGGACAGCCGCCTGCCGGTCACATGCTCGCAGACGCTGTGCAGCTCCTCCGGGCTGACTCTTACCCTGCCGAGGTCGACTCCGCCCGCAACAACGCGCAGCCGGCGTTTGCCGAATACGGTCAGACTGTCGGCATGAAAATCGAGATATCCGACCGCCTCGCGAACCCGCGCAGACAGTGCGCGGTCGACCTCATATTCCTGCTGCTCCTCCTCGGCGCACTCGCGAAGAACGGTGGATATAGCCTCATAGTCCTCAGCAAATATGCGTGTCTTGTCGTTCTCGGACAGCCTGCGGACGAGTCGGGCATATCCGAGATTTGCGGCGGCGGCAAGGGCTGCGGGACAGGTACAGCGCTCGCGCAGGCTCTCGGGCATATCCGATTCACTCAGCGCACCGGAGGCACGCAGCCGCGCCCCGAGCAGCTCGCACAGACCTTCGGATTCATCCACTCCTCCGTACCGGCTGCCGATCCTGCTCGTTCCGACCGATGGCGCTGCTGTCTCGGCGACCGCGCCCGCCATACAGTAAACGGCATCGCCCGTGTGCGGCTCGTCCCGATGCGAGGCAGCTGCCGCGCTGCCGCTTTCAGGACTGACGGCAGATATTTTGCCCATCGGCTCGGTGCCCTTTGCGCCTGTCTCCGGGCTTCCGTCGCCCGAGCTTACGTCCGAATTTATACCCGGCTTTACAATAGTCTTTTTATCTGATTGCGCATTTGCGGCATTCGCCGCCGTTGTCGGACTGCGGAAGCATCTGCCGTTGCTCGGGCACCGTCTACAGCAGCTGTCAAGCGCATCAACGCAGACAAGGTAGCATTCGCGCTGCGTCGGCATGATATCCTTGCCGGACACGGTGCGGCATGCCTCGGCAAGCGAGCCGAACGCCGCAGTCAGCTCCTCCTCGCGCTTCTGCATGTCCCCGCGCCGACACAGTGCGACCGACGCCTTGTCCGCCAGCTCGTCCGGAATGCTCCGCCCGCCGAAAAAAAACGGCAGGCGCGGCAGGAGCTTGTATTTGATCACCGGAACAGACAGCACCGCCGCTGCCAAAACATCGGGAACAAAGCTCGAGAGCGCGCCTATTCCCTCCGCGCCGAGCTGCATACCTATCAACGCAAGCGCGGCAGCCGCAGTCGAGATAATACCGCCCGCTCCGTTAAACAGCGCGCATGCGATGCCGCCGACCGCGAAAACAGGCGCATATTCGAGACCTATGCCGAGTCCGCACGCCATTCCCGCCAAGCCGCCGTGCAGCAGCCCGCCGCTGCGGGAAATGATGAGAGTTACAAAAAACGCCGCCATTACCGCAGGTCTGAAACCGAATACGCTGTACTCGCGCATCGACCATACAAGGCAGAATACCCCGGCGAGCAGCGCCGCCTCATAGTAAACGGTGAATCGCTTTTCGCGGTTGCCGAGCACCGAAAAGGCAACACACAGCGCAGCCGACGCGCCTACCGAGAAAAGCAGCGCAAACGCATCGTAATACAGCATTCCGTAGCTGAAGAGGCGGACCGCGCCGCCCGCTATCGCTCCTGCAACGGCTGAGACAAGCCGCAGCAGCGGACGCTCGGTAAACGCCGCTCTCTCGCTGTACAGCGGAATGCCGAGGCGCTCCGACAGCTCTGCTCCCTCTCCGTCGCTCTCATCCACGCGGCGCAGCAGCAGACGCGAGAGCAGCAGCCGAACGGCAAGCACCGTCACAGCCGAGACGAGCGGCGACAGCATGTCCCCGCTGCGTATCAGCACCGAAATAAGTATTCCCGAAAAAACAAACAGAGTCTGTCCGCCTGAAGCGGCGAGCAGCGCTATCCCTATGGGGCGCGTATCAAAAAGGCATTGCGCGCCGCCGAACAGCACCCCGAGCAGCAGAAAGCAAAGCCTCACGCCAACCCGCTTTGCTCCCGGTGCAAGCTCGCGCAGCCGCTCCGCAATCGACCGAGCAGCTTCATAATCCGAGCGCGCCGCTCCACCCGCCGCGCCGCGCGCGTCCCATCCTGCCGTTCCACTGTCGGCGCTGCCGCGCCAGTCTGTACGCTCGGTATCAGATGATGTGCCCGCCGTACCGCTCTCGCGCGCCGCGCCCGAAAAATACGTTTCCCCGGCTGCCCGCTCGAAGCCGGGCATACCCGGTGCTCCGAAGCCGGATCTTGCGGAGCCGTGGGAAAGCTCCCTGCTCCCGCTGCGCTCCGATTCGATTCGTCCGTTTGCGCTGTATACGGCGCTCTCCCGAGAGCTTCCGCGTCGGTGCGGCAAATCGCTCACGCCGTCCGTATCGGCAGCACCGTCCGCCGCGCGCATGCTGTCGGGTAATGCTCCCCGCCGTTCCGCCGCGCGCCTTATACCGAAAATCTTCGCAACCCTTGCTTCCGCCGTGTCCTTCATTTTTATATCCTTCCTTTTTGATTTTTGTCGGCGGATATATTCTATCACGCATCGCGCGCGGCGGATGTCGAAGCGTAAAGGGCGGTTATTGACTGTTTTTCCGCGATATGCGCCGAGGCTATCGCATAAAAATATTTCCCGTGCATATCCTGCCGCCCGTCGGGGGGAAATGATGCCCGATGTCGCAATCGCACGACCGAAAATACGCGGTAGGGGAAGAACGGCAGGGAGAAACGGCGGGGGAAAACTTTTGAAAAAGTTTTTCCCCCACGCCCCCTTTCAAAACTTTAAAATAAGGGCAAAAGCATGCCGATGATCAGAAAAGAGATCGCAATGCGTTATTCGGAACGGGGTGCGGGTACGCCCCCTTTATAACTTTAAAACAAGGGCAAAAGCATGCCGGTGATCAGAAAAGAGATCGCAATGCGTTATTCGGAACGGGGTGCGGGTACACCCCCCTTCAAAACTATTTAACTAAAGGGTTTTTTCGGGACTTTTTCGAGAAACACCGTCCGGAACAGTTACCGAATACAGCTTCCGCCCGTCGCTATTGCAGCGAAAAAGTATCATTCAAGCTCTAAAACAAAAAAGCCGCCGAGGCGGCGGTGATTTGCTTTATGAAATTTAAGTCGAGACGAATATTAGTTCCCGCACTCCTCATCGGGACGAACGCACTGTGCATACCGCTCATTAAATTAAACACGGCACGCGGCACAGAAAGATGTAAACAGGCGTTTTTTATTTGAAGAAAGCATCGACCCTGACGATATAGCTTCGGACGATAATCTCATAGCTACGGAAGAGCGGGATATATGAGCATTTGGGCAATCCCGCTATTTTCGGCGACTGCAGCCCGACAACACATTTATCCGGTATTGTCATAAAGCATACCGGTCAAAGCCTTCGCTGTCCGTTTTCTCACCGTTCCCGTCTGCGTTTGCGCAGCTCGGCAAAAAAGCTGCGCAGCAGTCCGGAGCATTCGTCGCCGAGCACACCGCCGCAGACGACGGGCGCTGCGCCGAGAGGATAGCTCTGCAGCCGAACAACGCTGCCCATAGCACCCATCGACGGGTCCTTTCCGCCGTATACGACGCGCCCGAGCTGCGCGCCTATCACCGCGCCGGCGCACATCGGGCACGGCTCGAGGGTGACATACAGCGTGCAGTCGGGCAGCCGCCAATCTCCGACCGCCTCCGAGGCAAGCTTTATCGCGCCGAGCTCGGCATGTCCGAGAACACAGCCGTCCCGCTCGCGGGTATTGTGCGCGCGGGCTATGACCTCACCGCCGCGAACAACGACCGCACCGACCGGTATCTCACCCTCCGCGAGTGCGAGCCGTGCCTCGGCAAGCGCCTGACGCATATATTCTTCGTCCTCCTTGCGCGGGAGCGCGGCGAGCGCCTGCGCACGCTGCTTTTGCAGCTGTCTCTGTATTTTGGTTGACATAATATTTCTCCGTTTTTGGTCGTGACCGTCAAGCTCGTGACGGGCTTTGTAGTGGGAATAGGCAAAAATATTCGGAGCTGCGGTTTTCTCCTATCCTATAAGCGTATGTCAAGGGACAAAACGCCCGCAAAAAGTGATTTTTTAGAGAAATCCATAGGGTCTCTTTCGAAAATCAGAGCACGGCTTCCGATACCGCTTTGAATTTCAGCGGCGGGTGTAACCCGCCTTTTTTGCGTTACAGCCTTAAATATTCGCCGCGATCAGGACAGCCGAATTATATATCAGATGCGCCGCAATGGGGCAGGCTATACTTTTGCTGCATGTGCGCAGCGCCGAGAGGATAAGCGATGATATCCCCGCGAGCAGCACCGACGACACCCCGCCGCCGGTATGCGAAACAGCGAAGAGCAGCGCCGCGCAAATGCATGCCGTAAAGCGCCCCGCACCGACAGAGGCCATCGCATCGCTCAGCGACCGGCGGTAATACATCTCCTCGCAGACCGCCGGAAAGACCGCCGAGCGCAGCAGCAAAGCGGCAAACGGAAGCGACATACGGGCGCCCGATGCAAGCGAGGTCTGCTCCGCGGGAGAATAATTCCCGCCCGGCAGCAGCGAGCAAAGATACGAGAGCAGGAGCAGCAGCACGGTCGCGGCGGCGGTCGAAATCAGGCGCCTCGGCAGCGAGCGCGCAGGTTGCTTTCGCGCTCCCTGCTGCCTATGCTCGTCACGCTCACCCCGCCTGTCAAGCTCACTCCGCACCGCCTCAGCTGCCGCACCGTCGCCCGGTACACATACATCCGCAGCGCCTTGCACAGTCCCGGCAGCTGCCGCGGTACCGTCCACGTCAATGGCAGCGCCCTCCGCAATTATTTCGGGCTGAAATTCCGCAGCATCCGTATCATGCGTGCATAGCCGCCGCAGCAGATATATCGCGGCAGCATATCCGAGTCCGGCGGCGAGAATATATATCACCGCGCCGTCGAGCGGTCCGCGCCCGTCCGAAAGCAGACGCGCGAGGGTAAGACAGACGCGCAAGACAAGGTATGAGAGCGCTGCGGGGAGCAGTCTGAAAAACAGCTTTGACATTTTTGAACGAACCTTCCTTACCGGACGAATTGACACCCGGATATGATAGCACATGATAATTGAAAATTAATTAAATTCTATTGAAAAATTTCACACCGGGCTATATAATTATTGATAAAAAACGGAACACGGCAGGAAAAACCATGGACGGACGCAGATCAAACAGACAAAAACGAATAATTCGGCGCAAGGGGCTTGCTATCACGGGAATGGTCCTGCTCGCTCTGCTTGTCTGCGCCGGAGCCGCAGCTCTGCTCTCCCGCGAGGTGCGCTATGATGCCTTGTCCGCAGGCACGACTCTCGGCAGCTATTCCGCAGAGGCGGGCAAAGAGCTATCCGAGCGGATCGATGCGCTGTACGGCGAGGTCAATGCGCGTTTCGGTACCGATTATTCACCGCGTCTTATAATTCGTCGGCACTCGTATTTCTTCGGCATCGGCGCGCCGAAAGCGGGCGTCGACACCGATTCGGCTGCGCTCGCGCGCGAGCTCGTGCTCGGCTGCGACGGTCGGATAACCGAGGGACAGCTCGTGTATATCGGCGGAGAGCCGGTGGCATGCGTTGCCGATGCGGAGGAGGCGGAGAATGCCGTCTCGCGCGCAGAGGATACTGCGGCTGCGGCTATAACGGCGGAGCTGCCCGAGGTTTCGGTCTCCGGCATGACACAGCTCGAGACCGAGGAGCTGCTCTGCCCTGCCGATGAGGTCATGACCGGAGATGAGCTGTATGCTCTGCTCAGCGCCGGTCTGCCCGTCGGGATAAGCGGCGGGCTGAACGACGGCGGCGAGAATGCATCGGAAATCACTTCCGAAAACGCCGCCGAAAGCAATTCCGAAAGCTCTTCATATACGGCTGCTGCTCAAGCTGCGGCAGTCGGTACAACAACCCTCTCGGACAGCGAATCGGGCTGTTCCGATACGACAGCCGACACAGATGCCGATACCGGGACAACAGAGCATGACTCGACAGCATCCGATACCCACCCGCTGCTCACATGGGCTCGCACCACGATCGGCTCGGCGGATGCCTCGATATCTGCGGCGGCGGAGTATTATCAGCCGCTGGTTCAGCTGCGCAGATACCGCACTCTCTATGCATCGGAAACAGCCGGATATGAGACGGAGGAGCCTGCCGTGCTCTCTGTGCTCGATATGCTCGATGCGGACGCATCGGAGACCTCCGGCGGCACCGAGACATCAAATAGCAACGAGACAACAGACAATGCCGGGACAACAGACAATGCCGAGGCAACCGACAACACCGGGACAGCGGATACATCAGACGAAGCGAACGTATCCGACACATCTGATACTTCCGAGATATCCGGAGCATCCGGGCGGGTCGCAAAGCTGACCGAAAGCCCGTATTATCGGTCGGAGCGCGCCCGCGCCCTGCTTGCCCTTGAGCTGACCCGCACCGAGACCGAATACCGCAGCACCGATTACGACAGCATCGAAGAGCCGCGAAGCGACCGCCCGAGCGGCTATACCTACCCGAGCCGCGCGGGTGTATGCGGTATCGCCGCCGTTACCGAAACGGTCAGCTACGGCTCGGACGGCAGCATTACACGCAGCGACGAGAGCGCCGAGGAGCTTGTCAAGCCCATCTCGGAGATACTGTTCGTCGGCGAGGGCACCGGCACCGAGCCGGGACAGCCGACAGGCGAGCTGCTGTGGCCGCTCGAGACTACGGATATGTATATAGGATCGCTGTTCCGCGAGGTACGCGAGGCATTCGATGCCCGCACCGGGCACCATATCGGCGCCGATCTTCAGACCGTGGATGGCGATGAGGTATGGGCAGCCGACGGCGGAACGGTCATTCTCGCCGAGGAGCACCTGTCATACGGACTGCTCGTTGAGATCGACCACGGAAACGGTCTCGTCTCGCTCTACGGTCATCTGAGCGATATCACCGTCTCTGTCGGAGATAAGGTCGCTCCGCTCGATGTCGTCGGTCATGTAGGCGAGACCGGCGTTGCGACAAGTCCGCATCTGCACTTCGAGCTGCGGCGCGACGATGTGCCGATAAACCCGTTCGAGTACCTACCCGATATCCCCGTAAACTACAACGGCGAAAAGGTCCGCTCCCGCGAGCTCGACGCAGAGGAATAACACGGAGGACGAGGGGATACGCGGGGAACGCGGCCTTTTGAAAAAGGCCTGGCGAAAACTTTGATAAAGGGAGTCTTTCTCG
>URAP01000053.1 GCA_900545935.1 uncultured Eubacteriales bacterium | reverse complement strand
GTGGTCCGAGTGACAGGATTCGAACCTGCGGCATCCTGCTCCCAAAGCAGGCGCGCTACCAGCTGCGCTACACCCCGAAAAAATATTGTAATTGTATCCTATCGTCTCATACGCTAAAGAAAGGAAAAAACAAATCGACAAGCGACAGGCTGATATCTACGCTACATCACACGATCGGTACATGTTACAGCGATGCAGAGAACAGTGCCGACGTTTTGTGTCAAAACCAAAGCGTTACACACCGCATATGCGATGTGTAACGGTGACAAACAAGAAATTCATGCGTAGCTTACGCAATAACGGAAGTTTTCGTATCGTAAACGCTGATAATGAGGCTTGATTGATAGAAGACAGCCGAGCCGATCTCAATTTGCCTTATTGAACACGCTCTCGTCCGGCACATGCTGAAGTGTGATATCCGCGCCGACCGAGCGGAGCTTGCCGACAACATCGTCATATCCGCGCTCGATGTAATATACATCGTCAATGCTTGTCGTTCCCGGAGCTGCGAGACCGGCAATGATCATTGCGGCACCCGCTCTGAGATCACATGCCTTGAGCGCAGCGGCACTGAGAGGCTTTCCGCCCTCGATGATCGCAGTCTTACCGTTGACCTTGATGCGCGCACCCATGCGTTTGAGCTCCGATACATATCGGAAGCGGTTATCCCACACGCTCTCATTCAGATAGCTTACACCGCTCGCGAGGCACATAAGCACACATATCTGCGGCTGCATATCTGTCGGGAAGCCGGGATAAGGCTGAGTCTTGATATTGACTCTCTCAAGAGGACCGCGGCGTGAAACGGTCACCGAATCGTCCTCCTCTACGACATCTACACCCATCTCGATGAGCTTGGCGGTCACGGACTCAAGATGCTTCGGAATAACACCGCCGATGCGAAGATTTCCGCAGGTAGCAGCAGCAGCGAGCATATATGTACCAGCCTCTATCATATCCGGAATAATGGTATAGCAGCATCCGTGCAGCTGCTTTACACCGCGAATCTTTATGGTATCTGTACCTGCGCCGGAAATACGTGCGCCGCAGGCATTGAGGAAGTTTGCAACATCGACGACATGCGGCTCTCTTGCCGCGTTTTCGATAACGGTAAGACCGTCGCTCCTGGCAGCGGCGAGAATCACATTTATCGTTCCGCCGACGGTGGTAACGTCAAAATAGATATTGCCTCCGCGAAGTCCGCCGAGCGCGTTAGCCTCAACATACCCGCCCTCTACATCAACAGTCGCGCCGAGCGCCTCGAAGCCCTTGATATGCTGATCTATCGGACGAACACCGAAATCGCATCCGCCTGGATATGCAACATAAGCGCTTCCGAATCTTCCGAGCTCCGCGCCGATAAGATAGTAGGAGGCGCGCATCTTACGCACAAGCTCGTAGGAGGACATACCGCCTACAGCATGCGTCGAATCAAGCTCGACAGTATTTTTCGCAACTTTTTTTACCTTAACTCCGATACCTGCAAGAATATCAAGAGCGACCGATACATCAATAATATTGGGCACATTCTCGATCGTACAAGTATCATTTACAAGGAGGCAGGCGAAAAGCACGGCAACCGCCGCGTTCTTCATACCGCTGATCTCGACCGAGCCTACAAGCGGTTTCCCACCGTTAATTATATATCTATCCATTATGTAATGGCCTCGTTTCATAGCATTTTAACCGTCTGCAAAGGGCGCAAGCTCCTCCGCTGTCGTCTGCACAGCAAACAATGCGGCGACCTGACCGACGGGAATTCTGTCCGGAAACTGCACACATAAAACACAAGGTTTCATAAACACCTTTTGCTATTATACCACAAATATTAACTTTTGAAAAGGTTTGCATGCCTATTTTTCGTCAGCTGTGGGAAAATTGTTTTATATGCATAACTTATGTGTGCATCTCACACCGTGGATTGTATATTATTTCGTATTTTGACACACTTACAGTATATGCGGTCTTACATATACTGCCACTGTATCACTCAGAATCAGGACAAATGTATGCTACTGCAAGATCGACAACGAGACCGTAACTCTTTGAGCCGGCGCTCTGACCGGAGAGCTTGAGGAAGGTGTCGTTGACAGCACCGCTGACGGTCGCCGCCGTATTCCTGGCGTATTTGGCAAAGAAGCGGCTGTATGACTGCATCTCGTATATCGCATGCAGATCGAGCTGTCCGACTGCGCGATTATACAGATCGGTATCCGCCTGAGACAGCGCAGAATAGACATACTCGAGAACGCTCATGCTCGCACTGTAACGGATGTAAACATCGTCGCTCTCCATGCAGACAAGATATGCAATGAAATTAGCCTCGTCCTCACGCGCAATGCCGCGCTGATGTGCAAGCTCGTGCGCAACCGTATACGGGATGGTATAATCGGGAAAGTTAGTATTGAGATTACTCTCACCGGTATAAAAAGCATACACTCCGGCGATATGAGTATATGTCATGAGCGGGCTTATAGCGAGCGGCTTTATCCGTGTGTGCATACTCTGAATAAAGCTATGAGTCGGTGTGAAGCGGTCGTATGCCTCGCATATCCTATCGCTAAGCTCGTCGATATCATACGGCATTATCGACGCATCCTTATACAGAAATGTTATATCAGCGGTGAGCGAATTTATCTCATCTGTCAGGACAAGCGCGGTATCATACAGCTGCTGTGCGGAAACATCGTGACGGTCGAGACCGAGTCTATCCTCAAGCTTTGTGCAGTTATAGGAAGGTACGAACGAGAATACGAAAAGGCTGTACATATATGAAATAACAGCCAGAAGCGAAAAGAAAAATCTCCACCACTTCCGCTTTGAAGCAGCATATGCATTTGATATGACGAACAGCAGAATGATCACCGCCGGTAGCATAAATATGAGCGTCTCGGCAAGAGAAAACGGAAGAACACCTGTTAGCTTGGCAAGGCAGAAGCGCAATGCCGCACTTACGGTTCCGGACATAAAATCGGAAAAACGAGTAGAAAGAGCAAGCACGAGATGCACGGCTCCCGCAAGAACGCCTATACACAGCATAATAAATGCCGGCAGGCGAATATATCCTCCGAATATTCCCTTCCCGTCGTCGGGGTCATCCTGCTCTCTGAGATATGCCTCAAGCTCGCGCGCAAGCAGCTCAGGATCATCGTCGTCATCGTTATCAGAATAATTATCTATACTATTATCGGAAATATCGGCAGTATTCCCGACATCGCCTGCGTCGTCGGATGCAGCTGCAACCGACATTGCGATACTTTCGCCGCAGATAGGATCTTCTTTATCATTTATATCATTGTCGGTGCTCACATTGCAGGTGACAGTTGTCTCGGGAATTTCCGCTTCAACAGACTCAGGTGCATTTGCGCCGTTCTGTGTCTGAGATTTCTGCACGGCTTCCTGCGGCGGTATATTACCGCCGACCGCATCACCGAATTCATTTCTTTTCTCATCCATTTTATTATACCTCATAATTATCGCTGTCCAGCCCGCCTATCATACGGCATCGGTCAACGGCGTTGTTTATCCGCCTCTCGGTTTCTCGGTCGAGCAGCGCACGTATATCCTCGGGCATCGGCGAGGACACACAAAGCCTCGAGCCTATTCTTGAAGCATTGCTCCAAGCATCTGCTGCCTCGTGATCCTCACCGAGCAAGCACTGCGGCATATCAAAGCTGAGCAGTGCCGCGTGCAGTGCCTGACGGTTGATCGGAGCACCTCCCTGCTCTGCGGTCAAAGGCAGCGCCTCTCCGGTCATGCGGCGGCGTACAAGCGCTTCAAGCAGCTCATCCTTTACCGGATACAGCGTATCCCCGTATATAGGATGCCCTATATGAGAAAAATGTACACGCAGCTGATGTGTCCTGCCCGTCACCGGCTCGGCAAGCACCGCCGTGCAGCGCTCCCCTCCGATATCGCAGCTGCATATTCGCCGATAGCGCGTCAGCGCACGATCGCCGTCCGGAGAAACACCGCGCAGAATTATACTCTCGCGCAGCCTTGCTATCGGCGCGTCTATCTCGCCTTGCTCCGACAGACCGTCCCCGCGCAGAAGAGCAAGATAGACCTTGCCTATTCCGCCGTTCTGCATTGCATGTCCGAATGCCGCTGCCGCCGATCTGCTCCGCGCGACGAGAACGGCTCCGCTCGTTCCGGAGTCAAGTCTGTTCGCCGCTCTAAAAACAAACGGTACTCCCTGCTCCGCATATCTGAACGCAAGAGCGTTTGCAAGCGTATCGGTATAATGACCGTGAGACGGGTGGGTCGGCATAAAAGGCGGCTTTGAGCAAACAACGCACGCGGCGTCCTCATACAGCACCTCTATCGGCAGATCGACCGGCATCAGCAGAGATGCACTTTCCTCGTCCTCGAGCGCGAGCGTGAGGCGGTCTCCGGCGTGCAGCACGGCGCGGACGGTCGCATGTTCCCCGTTCAGGAGTATTCCGAGAGGATCCTTCTTTAGCGCGGTGAGCGTGCCGTGGGACAACCCGAGTACGCCGCGCAGATATTCGCGGAGAAGCATGCCCGAATATTCAAAATTAATAATATATTGCATTATGCCCTCCGCGAAAGACATTTGATTTTATATATTCTAACTCATTTTACCCTATTTTGCAACAGATATTATTTTTACAAAATCTAAAGAAAGGCCGAACAAAGGTCAGGAAAGGTCAAAATAGTTAGATTTTGCTTGAAAAACATGCGTTTTGCCCTCAAAATCGCCCGAGATCGGATTTCAGCAGAATTATTTGACCTATTTTGACTTTGACTTTCTTTGACCTATCGGTTATAATATAGCCGTACAAAGGAAATCGGGAAGTCGATGAGGATGTACAAAGAAATGATGCGAAAGAAAGGAAGCGTAAATATGCCGATATCGGACACAATCGCCGCGATAATTGAGGAGATGCTCGACGGAGGCGGAGGAACGGCAGAGCTGAAGAGGAACGACCTTGCAACACGTGTAGGGTGTGTTCCCTCTCAGATAAACTATGTTATCACCTCGCGCTTCTCGCCGGATAAGGGTTATGTCATCGAGAGCAGACGCGGCGGCGGCGGATACATTCGGATAACTCGAAAGCAAATGAGCCGAAACGGTTATCTGATGCATGTATTCCATGCGGTCGGTAATGAGATCGACCGGGCATCATGCGATGCGTTCGCGGTAAACCTCCGCGAGCGGGGCGTTATAACGCCGAGAGAAGCAAATCTGATACACATAGCATCGGGCTTTATCGAAAAAAACTCGGACAGAGCCGACATGCTTCGTCAGATTATACTCGCCGTGATGGATTAAAATAGTCACGGATACCACAGAATATAAAGAAAGGTTAGGTATGCTATTATGATGTGCACAAAATGCGGTAAGAAGGAAGCCAGCGTATACTATAAACAGAATATTAACGGTAAGGTCACCGAAATGAACCTCTGCGAGGATTGCGCAGCGGAGCTGAGAAAGAAAACGGATGCCGAGTTCGGCTCGTTCTGGAAGGGCTTCGGCGAGATGAATCTTCTCGCTCCGTTCTTCGGACTTCGTCCGTCCTCGCGTCTCGGCAGCGGCAGAACCTGCCCGGTATGCGGCGCGACTTACAGAGACTTTGCCGAATCCGGCAAGGCGGGCTGCTCTAAGTGCTATGAAGTATTCAGCGATGAGCTCGGCGATACCATCGAGGGTATCCACGGAAAGCGCGAGCACATCGGCAAGATACCGAAGCACCTCGGCAGCAGAATCAGCCGCGAAAAAAAGATAGAAAAGCTGAAGGAAAAGCTCAGCATTGCGGTAGGTAAGCAGGAATTTGAGGAGGCAGCTAAGCTCCGCGATGAGATTCAAAGCCTCGAAAAAGAAGAAAAAGAAAAGGATGCGTAAAGGGGGATACGGATATGTATTGGTACACCGAAAAAGGTAAAGACAGCGACGTTGTGATCAGCTCAAGAGTAAGGTACGCAAGAAACCTACGCGACGTACCCTTTGTATCAAGGCTTGACAAGGCGGGAGCCGAGGCGGTCATAGAAAAGGTCAGAGGCGCGCTCGACGACGAGAGCGGATGGGAATTCACCGACTTCTCCTCGCTCAGCGGAGAGCAGGCACAGGCTTATGTCGAGAGATACGATGTCAGCCCCGAATTTGCCGCCTCCGCCCTGCCCCATGCATATATGTATCAGAAGGACAGCGGCGTCGGTATTATGATATGCGAGGAGGATCACATCCGTCTGCAGTGTATACGCTCGGGTCTTGCACTCGAGGAGGCATTCAACCGCGCAAACGAGGTCGATGATAAGCTGATCGACCGTCTCGATGTTGCGTTTGACGACAAGCTCGGATTCCTGACGCATTGTCCCACCAATCTCGGTACCGGCATGAGAGCCTCTATAATGGTATTTCTCCCCGCACTTGCTATGAACCGCAAGATAGGCGCACTTGCCTCCTCTCTCGGAAAGCTCGGACTCACTATCCGCGGCACATGGGGCGAGGGCTCGGATGCCGACGGCTACATGTATCAGATATCCAATCAGACAACGCTCGGTATAAGCGAGCTCGATACGATAAAGAAGCTCGAGGAGGTCACGGCACAGATAATGGAGCTTGAGCGTAATGCAAGAGCCACCATGAAGTCCGACAGTCCCGACCGACTCACCGACCTTGCGTACCGTTCGCTCGGTACCCTGCGCTCCTCTTATCTGATGAGCTCCAAGGAATTTCTGAGCCTCTGTGCTTACGTCCGTCTCGGACTTGCACTCGGCTATCTCGATGAAAAGGAGCTCAGCTATGAGAAGCTGACAGAGACAATGGTGCATGTCATGCCCGCAAGTCTTTCGGTCGACGAGGGCAAGCACCTCGGCGAGCTTGAGCGTGATAAGGCACGTGCAAAGTATCTGCGCACACACCTCGGCGGACACTGATAAAGCCCACACGAAAGGCGAAACAGATTCCAACAGATAATATACAAATAATTAAATCGGGAAAGGGATGATTTCAATATGGCAAACAGATTTACTTCCGCTGCGAGTGATGCGCTCGGCTCCGCTATGGCAGCTGCGCGCAGCCTCGGGCACACATATATAGGTACAGAGCATCTGCTGCTCGGTCTGCTCTCGGTAGAGGGTGCTGCAAAGCAGATACTCACCGCAAGAGGCGCAAGTGAGGAACAGACCCGCGCAATGATAATTGAGATGGCGGGCAGCGGCTCGCCCACGAATGTCGGTCCCGGGGATATGACTCCGAGGACTAAGCGACTGATAGAATCCGCTGCGCGTGAGTCCGCAAGACTCGGGCACAGCTATATCGGCACAGAGCATCTGCTGCTTGCCATGCTCGGCGAGCCGGACTGCGTAGCGCTGCGCCTGCTCTCCGCTCAGGGAGTAGGTCTCGGGGAGCTCTCGAGCGATCTCGGTGATTTCTTCCGTCGCGGAGGCGGTCAGGGCACCGACGAAGAGGAGAGCGAGGGTATGTCCGGCAAGGACGGTAACGAGAGCGCTCTGAAGAAATTCGGACGCGACCTCACCGCGCTTGCACGCGACGGCAAGATAGACCCTGTTATCGGTCGTGAAAAGGAGACCGAGCGAGTTATTCAGATACTCTCGCGCAGGACTAAAAATAACCCCTGTCTTATCGGTGAGCCCGGTGTCGGTAAGACCGCAGTCGTAGAGGGTCTTGCCCGCAGGATAGCCGAGGGCGTTGTGCCCGAAACGCTCGAGGGCAAGCGTATAATCACTCTTGATATTCCCGGAATGATCGCGGGAGCGAAGTACCGCGGCGAATTTGAGGACCGTATGAAGGGCGTTATGAAGGAGGTCTCGGAGGACAAGAGCATCATTCTGTTCATCGACGAGATCCATACCATCATAGGCGCAGGCGCTGCGGAGGGCGCGGTAGATGCCGCAAATATCATCAAGCCCGCTCTCGCAAGAGGAGATATGCAGGTAATCGGTGCAACGACCATCTCCGAGTACCGCGCGCACATCGAAAAGGATGCTGCGCTTGAGCGTCGTTTCCAGTCCGTATCTGTCGGTGAGCCTACCCCCGAGGAGGCAGTGCTCATCCTACGCGGACTTCGCGACAAATACGAGGCACACCACAAGGTTAAGATTACCGACGAGGCAATAGATGCCGCAGTAAAATACTCCGTCCGTTATATTGCAGACAGATATCTTCCCGATAAGGCGATAGACCTTATCGACGAGGCTGCATCCAAGGTACGTATCGGCGCTCTGTCAGCGCCCGCCCCCATCAAGGAGCTTGAGGAAAAGCTCAGAGCTGCCGCTGCCGAAAAGGAAGCTGCGGTTTCAAGCCAGGACTTTGAACGCGCAGCCGAAAA
The DNA here is from genome assembly GCA_900545935.1 of uncultured Eubacteriales bacterium. Classification (GTDB taxonomy): domain Bacteria; phylum Bacillota; class Clostridia; order Oscillospirales; family CAG-272; genus UMGS911. The sequence goes on along the minus strand of URAP01000053.1, from coordinate 2,352 downwards.
GCGTGACGAGGAGAAGCGCCTTACCGAGGAGCTTGAGCATGCAAAGGACGGTTGGAAGAACCGCGACGATATCAAGCATCTTTCTATCGGAGAGAGCGACATTGCGGAGATAGTTCACGCATGGACAGGTATCCCCGTCGAGCGTCTCGGCGAGGATGAATCCGAGCGTCTGCTCCATCTTGAGGATGAGCTCCATCGCCGTATCATCGGTCAGAAGGACGCTGTAAGCGCAGTCTCGAGAGCTATACGCCGTGCGCGTGTAGGACTCGGAGACCCGCGCAGACCTATGGGCTCGTTCATCTTCCTCGGTCCTACCGGTGTTGGTAAGACAGAGCTCTGCAAGGCTCTTGCCGCTGCACTGTTCGGCGACGAGAACGCCATGATAAGAATTGACATGAGCGAGTATATGGAAAAGCACTCGGTATCTAAGATGATCGGCTCGCCTCCCGGCTATGTCGGCTTCGACGACGGCGGTCAGCTCACAGAGAAGATACGCCGCAACCCCTACTCTGTCGTTCTGTTCGATGAGATAGAGAAGGCGCATCCCGATGTATTCAACATCCTGCTCCAGATACTCGAGGACGGTATTCTGACCGATGCAAAGGGTCGTAAGGTCAGCTTCAAGAATGCTATCATAATTATGACCTCTAATATCGGTGCCTCCAGCTTTACCGACCGCTCCGCTAAGCTCGGCTTCGGTGGCGGCGACGGCGACAAGACAGGAGAGAACGACGGCGAGCGCGTCCGCGAAAAGGTGCTCGAGGCACTCCGCTCGACCTTCCGTCCCGAGCTTATCAACCGTCTCGATGAGATAATTATCTTTGACCGTCTCAGCGCGGAGGAGATAGAGAGCATTGCACGTCTTATGCTCCGTTCGGTCGAGAAGCGTCTCTCCGAGCGCGGTATCACCTGCGAGTTCTCTCCCGAGGTCGTATCGGTGCTCGCTAAAGAGGGTACCGACCCCGTATACGGCGCACGTCCTATGCGCAGAGTCATTCAGAGCCGCGTAGAGGATGCCCTCTCCACTGAAATGCTCGAGGGCAGAATAGGTGAGGGCAGCAAGATCCGCGCCGTGCTCGACGCGGACGGCAAGACTATTCTGTTCAAGCCTGCGGATGAGGTCGGCACCGAGACCGACAAAACAGCCGCTCCTGCTGACGGCAAGCCGGCTGACAGCTCCGACAACTCAGGCTGTGCGGAATAAGGAGCTGTTCTATTGCGGAACGAATATTGCGTAGGATATTGCACATAGAGTAGCTGTCAGCGCAAGAAAATTCCGCAAGCACCGCTCCGACCGAGCAGCACCGCCATAAGCCGTTATGCACATACATCGCAGCATGTTAAATCGTGCATAAAAAGCATCCCCCTGTTGCAGAAATCAAACTGCAGCAGGGGGATTTTTTATACATTCATTCTGCAAAAGCGGCTTGACCAGCCGTTCCATGCACAACACACTGCGAGCAGACAGCATTTATGACTGACCTTGTTAATAAATATGCGGCAGGCGCTGTTTTCTCGTAGCTCTGCGATTATTATCGTTTTTTTCGCAATAAGGTTCGACAGCTTTTTTTTCGTGCTTTTCGGGTAGAATATAAAAAAATCGGAGGTAAATCAGGCAAAATGGAAAAACAAATTATTACGGAGAAAATGATCGACGAATTCAAGGGATATCTTATCTTAGCGAAAAGAAGCGATGCTACGATAGAAAAATATATCCGTGATGTAAGAGCATTTGCGGCGTATGCACAAAGCGGCTCTGTTACAAAGGAAACGGTTATTGCATTCTGACTCACACTTTAAAAATGATGAAAGGCTGCGTTTGCGGCGGAGCGGTTGGAGATTCTTCCTGCTATTCGTGTTTGCGCAGCTACAAAAATCAGAAATACCATGATTTGCTTAAACGAAAGTATGTAATTGAGTTCGTAGAAGAAATTTTGGATGAGCGCATGTAAACTCATTTGCATTGTAGCACAGAGCCGGCAAGAATGCTCTTACCGGCTCTGTGCTTATGCCTTATGTATAGATAATATCTACCTCGACTATTTCAAATGCTCGGCTGCGGACATTATTCATCCGCCTGACCCATTCCATTTGGTCGTTGGCTTTCAGCGTTTCGGAAATACCATCTGCATCTGCCATTTGCTTTACCAGCCGAAGAAAAAGTTCCTCTGCCCGTCGGTCGATATCCGCAAGATAGGCGTTCAATTCGCCACCTGTCAGCAGAGTGGTATATCGCACACGGCGATGCTCCTTGAGATAGCAGAGATGCCGCTGTCCCCATACCCCGATTGGCTGATCTTCCTCCGGCTCATCATCCCCGGCAATCAGATAATAGTCTCCAACCAATTCATA
>URAP01000052.1 GCA_900545935.1 uncultured Eubacteriales bacterium | reverse complement strand
GTTTTCGCTTTTTCTGCGCCCGATTTCGCCGCACGACGTACGATTGTACGCCTTGCGCGACGAAATCTAGTGCTCCAAACGATTTTATCTGTCCCGCAAAAAGGCTAAAAAGCGCAGATCGAAAAACGCAAAACCGCCTCTGCATCTTTTTATCTCTTTCCAGCTTACAACGGATGAAAAAGCACAGACAGAATATCCACAGATTCAAGAACAAATAATTGAAAACCGTTCCTGCTATTCCGTCGGGTATACAGGATCGGCTTTTGGTTTTCGATATTTTTTATCAATTATCAAATCAACATACAGCAATCGCAGTAAGATTCATATTTGACATATTTTAGCATAATGTGCGTCGAAATGCAGAGTATGTAGAACGCGCGTTACCATTATATGTATATTGATGAATATTTCGCAAAGCGTGCCGTCATTTACTGTGCAGGCACGGCGCTTTTTGTCTATTCGTGCACTTGACGCGGGACAGTGTTTGTGTTATCATATTAACATATTAAGGCTATGACCGCTCTGCGAATGTTCCACAGCCTGTGGCAAACGGCTGCCGAAAAGCAGCTGATGCATTTAATGTGCCGACGTATTAGTTGTATTAGGTGTAGTTGATACTCGCTAAACACCGCGATCGTGGACATTACAGCGTTTGCAAGACACAAAGCAAACTATCTTCGGCACAACGGCTGCGCAGCTCGGTAACATATTCAAAGCGCAAAGGACGATACAATGAAAAAAAAGATATTATCCGCTCTGCTCACCGCGTGTATGCTCGCCTCGGCACTTGTACTGCCGTCTGCGGCGGCAAGCTCATACACCGGAAGTGACAACGAGCAAAAGGTATATGAATTTGCTATAAACAAGCTCGGTGTGAACGGCGCGGTCGCCTCCGCGATACTCGCCAATATATACAGCGAATCCGGCTTCCGACCGACAGCTTCGGCAATGGAATCGGACGGCTACATAAGCTACGGTATCTGCCAATGGCACAAGGGAAGATACGATGCTTTGCAGAGCTATTGCGCAAGCAACGGGCTTGATTACACAACCATCGAAGGTCAGCTCGAATATCTGAAGTACGAGCTTGAGAACGGCGAGCGCTCCGCATATAACAAGATACGCGGCGCGGAGAACACCGCCGAGGGTGCCTACACAGCGTCCTATAACTGGGCAAAGTATTTCGAGCGCTGCTCGTCGGTATATTACGAGCGCCGCGCCGCACTCGCGCGCGATTCGTTCTGGCCGATCTACGGCGGTGAAACCTACACTCAGATGGAGCTGCGCGGCATCACATATCCCTCGTCACTTAAAGAAGGCGGCTATTTCAGCATCTACGGAACGGTCGTATCGCCCCGTCCGCTTGCTTCCGTCACCGTTCGAGTCCTCGACGAGAACGGCAGGGCTTGCATTGACGAGGGCGTAAGCGCAAACGCGCTCGCAGGTGCGCAGTACTATGACATTCACAAGATCGACCGCATGGTCTCCTTTAACAAGCTCCCCTCCGGAAGCTACACATACGAGATCTATGCCTGCGACGAGCGCGGATATGCCATCCGCCTGTCGGTCGCTCTGAATGTCGGCAGCGAAACCAAATCTGCCACCGCCTCGAAGAGCGGCAGCTTCCACGATCATGACAACAAGCTCGGCTATGGCTGGGACAGCGGCGAGGTGATCATCGAGCCGACCGTCGAGGAGGACGGACTGATAATGTATACCTGCTACTGCGGCGAGCAAAAGACCGAGTCTCTCCCGAAGCTCAGCGGCGACTACCGCATCACCTATGATGCGGGCGAGGGGAGCGGTGCGCCGCTCCCGCAGGGCAAGGCAAAGGGCAAAGCAATGATAATAAGCCCGGTAGTACCGACGCGCGACGGGTTTGATTTTCTCGGGTGGGCATTGACCCAGGATACCGAGCAGCCGGAATACCTTGCGGGCGGCGAATTTAATATAGACGCAGATACAACGCTGTATGCCGTATGGCGCAGACAGACGATTCCGCTGACCGAAATTGCGGTAGAGCGCAGCTACATTTCGCTGCTGCCCGGTGAGAGCTGCGATTTTGCTTTTTCCCCGATACCCGCGAATGCTTCTGACTATACCGTCTCCGCAGACGGTTGGAATACCGAGATTATCGAGTGCAGCGGCTCTACCGTCAAGGCTCTCGCTCCCGGAGAGACGCTGATACGCCTCTACTCGGGCGATATCGAGACGTTTATAACCGTGTCCGTAGCCCCCGAGGATCATATACCCGGCGACGTCAACGGCGACGGCGAGGTAGACACAAGGGACCTCGCTCGTCTGGTGCGCCGCATCTCCGGCGCCGAGCTGCCGACGATATTTGCGGATGTAAACGACGACGGCTCGCTCGACACACGCGATCTTGTCCGTCTGATGAGATTTCTCTCGGGCAATGATGTTGCCGTAAAGTAAAACTACTGCGCTTTTTATGCTCCGATCGACAGCCTTTGCAGCGGCTTAGGACACCGGAAACTATGAATAAGCATTTCCCTATTTGATAGTTTAAACAAATCTATAAACCGTAAGCGGCAAAAACAGCATCCGATTTATTTAGGATGCTGTTTTTTATATGTTTTATTTCTTCGCAGATACTCGCTGCACGGCAGTCCCGCGCTTTTATTTTCCGTCCGGTCTGAGTAATACTATCCTCCGACGAGCCTCGGATGCGCGCATACCGTTTTTGCCCGTCTCGTCATTTTCTCCGTGCATCAGCGCAACTATTTCCGCTCCTCCGTCGAAAAGAATACCCGCATAGCTCATTTCGGCACGCTTCTCCCTCATTTTTGCACGCAGCGCACGGAGATATCCGCGCCCGCAGCGGTCTTTTAATTGCGACTGTATGCCGGTATTCTCGGGCAAGCTGCTTTCGGCTTTGACCTTTTCGCGGGTATCTGCCGCCGTTTTACTTTTCGGCTCTTCCCCGCTCTGCCTGCTCTTTTTTTCGGTTTTACTTCTATGTACGCGCTTTCCGGTCAGGAGCGACAGCCGCGCACCGTCCGGCTCACGCATGACCGCCTCGCGCAGACCTATGATTCTGCCGCTCCGCTTGTTAGCGGTAAATCCGAGCGTTCCTATGTGCATAATCCGTCTGCCGCGGCATATCCTCAGCTCGAGTCTGATCGATAACAGCTCCTTGCATTCGAGCAGCTCATATGTGCCTTCGATCCGCTCCCCTTCGGCGAGCGCGCAGTTTTTCACCGCATCAAGATATGTTATTATCAGCTTATCTGCCCGCGGTATACCGCTTTCGGGATATTTCACTCGAATTCCTACGTCTGTATACTCGTGCTCCGTCATAGTCACCACCCCTGATATTCATTATATGCTGCCTGCGCGCCCCGAGTGACTGCAGTTTTCCGACAGTTAAGCAGGAATAAAAGGAAGAGGGAGCCCGATTTCTCGGACTCCCTCTTCCTAAGCCTCGCCGTTTTAAAGAAAGGAACTATGGTTATATGCGTGAAGTGTCGCGCCGCGATTTCAAAGGTATGCTCTCGCTCATTTCATTACATCGGCTCGATGATACCGTAATCACCGTCGTTGCGCAGGTAAACTACATTATATTTACCCGTTTCTGCGTTCAGATACATAAAGAAGCTGTGATCAAGCAGATTCATGCGGAGAATTGCCTCATCGGAGGTCATCGGATGCATATCAAAGGTCTTAACGATCTTGATATTGTACTCCTCCTCGTCCTCTGCCAGCTCTGATACGTCCGGCTCTCCGCTATATACAATTTTCTTCAGCTTCGTTTTGTTTCTGACGATCTGACGGGTTATCTTTTCAATAGCTTCGTCAAGAGCGGTCTGGAAGGTATCGGCGGTAACCTCGCTGCGGAACATTGTACCCTTACTCGAAATAGTAAGCTCGAGGCGCTCAAGGTTTTTCTTACGTGCCAGAGTGATATATGCGGTTACATCGTCGTCAAAATACTTATCGAGTCTTTTCAGCTTTTTTTCAAACAACTCTTTCAGCTCGGTTCCGACTACCATCTGTCTTCCGTTTGTGACTATTTTCATTGTTACGCTCTCCTTTTTATTATTTGGAATTATGCTGATCAATTTACTGTAACTCCGTAAACCACTTCCCCTCATAGATTTTTGCGGGCAATCTGCCCAATGTTTCACGTGGAGCAAAATTTTGTCTCAAATCAAACGGTTTTGCCCCGAATGGGTGTTTCACGTGAAGCAATTTTTGTGATCTTCTTTTCAAATTAACATCGGCAAGCGCCGACAAGCTCAAAAATGCTTCACGTGAAACATATATCAAGCCGAGAAACGTCTCGGCGCAAAGCGCCTGAGTCGGTGTGTTCGGCACGCTTGTGCATTCTGCGCGTTTTTCGTCACGTGAATCAACACCGGAAAATCCATTTATACAAGTCGCCTTGATCTGCTTTCTTAGTCTGCTTTTTTAATCTGCTTTCTTAGTCTGCTTCGCCGGTCGATATAAAGGTAATGCACTGAAAAATATTAAGCAACCAAGGCAAAGCGAATATGGCAGATACTCCCGCAAGGGTGAATCAAAGAGCAATGCCCGCATACAGCAGACCGATTATCCTCCCGTCACGGCGGAATGAATAGAACTCGTCCTCATGGCAGGTACAGTGCGGCGATATCATAATATTTTCTTCTCTTATACCGACACGTCCAAGTAGGTCGGCATTCAGTGCGGGCAGATCAAAATACCGCTTTTCTTCCTTTATTATAGTATATCTGTCGGTCAGCTCCGCGAGCGTCGCTCCGAGCTCCTCCCGAACGGAATCGAGAAAATCCCCCTTGACCTCAAAGCAGCAGCTGTGTATACAGGCGCCTATCGCAACACGAATACTACCGACATCTGCGCCGTGCGCACACATCACCCGCACCGCCTCGGCAGCTATTCCGGGAACTGCAGCTCGCTTCGCTCCGCCGCTTATCGGCAAAGCATCGGTAACCTCGGCATCCTCCGGCATCGGAAGCCCCTGCGCACCGACGGTTCCGCGCCATCCGGCGTGAACAGCGCCCGCGACACCCGCTATGGGGTCATAAAGCAATATCGGCACGCAGTCGGCTGTGCGTATGGCAACATATCTGCCCCGCTCCGCAAATGACTCGCGGTCGATAACAAATCCGTCGCAGTAGTGCAGCTCCTCTGCATTCTTATCGGATATATATTTCACTATCGTCGAATGCAGCTGCTTCTTCGCCGTGACCGTACCCTCCGGCATAAAGCTGTCCGGGGTATTACGTGTTGTAAAAAAATGCGGTGTTCCGAGCCCCTCGGCACGGTAAACATTTTCGGGCGCTGCATGGGCTTCATCAGCCTTGCAGCCGCGCTCCGCGCCGCAGTGATGCCTGCCGCCGGACAGCTCCGACGCATCACCGCAAAAAATGAAATAATTTGATAACCGAGTTGGCATAGCAATTCCATATATAGGTTCGGATTTTGTTAATTCAAACATCTTTTCTATACTTCCAACACTATTGTACCTGATTTTAATGCGATTGTCAATAATTTTTTGAAATTTTAGTATTTTAGCGCGCTAAAGTATTGACGTGCTGCATCGTTTGTGCTATAATGAGATCGTCAAAAACGAAAGCATTTCCGCCGAGGCTCGTATCGGGCACGGCAAAAGAAAGGAATTAATATTATGAAGGCAACTAAGATACTCACCGCCGCACTTGCGGCAGCAATGCTCTGCGCTTCGCTCTCCGCATGCGGTAAGACAAACGACGCGACAGAGACGACCGCAGCGAGCGGCTCGGATAATAAAACCACCGAGAAGTACACCGTTCTCTCCGAGGACTTCGGCGCCGAGAACTACGCAATCGGCTTCCGCCGCGGCGACGACGCCCTCGCAAAGAAGGTCTCCGATATCCTCGCAGAGATGACCGCGGACGGCAAGGCAGGCGAGATTGCAAAGAAGTGGTTCGGCTCCGACGTTATGCTCCGCGACCCCGAATATCCCCGCGAGCTGAACGAGGAGAAGGGCGACGCATCACTGCAGTACATCCTCGACAAGGGCGAGCTTATTCTCGGACTTGACGAGACCTTCCCGCCTATGGGCTATCGCGACGCGAACGGCGACATCATAGGCTTTGATATCGACCTTGCAACAGAGGTTTGCAGCCGTCTCGGCGTAAAGCTCAAGCTCCAGCCTATCAACTGGGACTCCAAAGAAATGGAGCTCAACGGCAAGACCATCGACTGCATCTGGAACGGTATGTCGATCACCGATGAGCGTATAAACGGCATGGACCTCTCCACTCCCTACATCGCAAACAAGCAGATAATCATCGTCAAGAGCGACAGCGGCATTTCGACCAAGGCCGATCTTGCCGGCAAGACCGTCGGTGCACAGCAGGGCTCGAGCGCGGTCGACGCTATCAGCGCAGAGCCGGATGTCAAGGCATCGTTCGGCTCGCTCAACGAGTACGCAAGCAACGATGAAGCCTTCCTCGACCTCAAGGCGGGACGCATCGACGTTCTCGTAGTCGACGAGGTTTACGGAAGATACATGATCTCGCAGGATAAGTAATCGAGGTCTGACATATTATTAGCCGCACGGTAACGGATCTCCGCTGCCGTGCGGCATTGCCGCAGAAAGGAAACCCGCGGAAATGGATTTTCAAACGATATTATCGGTCATCGGTGTGCTGAGCAAGGGACTCGGCTGCACCGTTTCCCTGTTTTTAATCACGATATTGCTCGCGCTCCCGCTCGGGCTTTTGCTGAGCTTTCTCGTGACGGGCAAGAGCAAGGTGCTCCGCGCCATTACTCGGGCATTCGTGTTCGTCATGCGCGGAACTCCGCTGATGCTCCAGCTGTTCTTCTTCTATTTCGGACTGCCGTTCATCCCCGTTATCGGTAAATATCTTACCATGGAGCGCTTCACCGCAGCAGCACTCACCTTCGTGCTCAACTATTCGGCATACCTCGCCGAGATATTCCGCGGCGGTCTGCTCTCTATCGAGAAGGGTCAGTACGAGGCGGCGGAGGTTCTCGGCTTTACATCCATGCAGATTCGTCTGCACGTCGTGCTGCCGCAGATGTTCAAGGTGGTGCTCCCGTCGGTTGCAAACGAGGCAATAACGCTCATCAAGGACACCGCGCTCGTCACCTCCATCGGCATCGCCGACCTGCTCCATTACACGAAAACGATGGTCAATCACTATGTCGACGTTACCCCCTATTTCATCGCGGCTGCGATTTACCTGCTCATGACCTTCGGTCTGACAAAGCTGTTCACGCGCCTCGAAAAGAAGTTCATGTTCTGAGAGGAGAGCGGATATGGAAGAAATAAAAAACAGCGTCAATACCGGCATCAATACCATTCACGCGGTCGGCGTCAAAAAGACCTTCGGCGACAACGAGGTGCTTCGAGGAGTCGACCTCGATGTCGCACCCGGTGAGGTCATCGCCGTTATCGGTCCCTCCGGCTCGGGTAAAAGTACCCTGCTCCGCTGCCTCATCGGACTCGAAACGGTCAGCGACGGCAGCATCTTCATCGACGGTCTGCCGTTCGTCGAAAACGGTCGGTACGTCCCCGAAAAAAAGGCCAAGCAGGTGCGCAGCGGCATGGGCATGGTCTTTCAGTCGTTCAATCTGTTCTCGCATATGTCGGTTCGCAAGAATATGATCCTCCCGCCGACCCTCGCGGGGCGGATGAATAAGGAGCAGGCGCTCGAAAAGGCGCAGACGCTGCTCGCGCAGGTCGGTCTCTCCGATAAGCTCGACGCTATGCCGAGCGAGCTCTCGGGCGGACAGAAACAGCGCGTCGCTATCGCACGCACCATGATGATGGATCCCGAGATCGTGCTCTTCGACGAGCCGACCTCAGCGCTCGACCCCGAGCTCACGGGCGAAGTGCTCGCCGTTATGAAGGAGCTCGCCGAGGCGAAAATGACGATGATCATAGTCACTCACGAAATGGCGTTCGCACGCGACGTTGCTTCTCGAATCGTGTTTATGGACGAGGGTGTTATCTCCGAGTCGGGCACGCCCGAACAGGTATTCTCCGATCCCTGCCCCCGCCTCCGCACCTTCCTCCGCGGCTTCTCGCTCTGACGTACGCGGAGGGGAACGCGAAACGAGGGGTACGCGGGACGAGGGGTACGCGGCCTTTTGAAAAAGGCCTGGCGAAAACTTTGAAACTGAGATTTTTTTCTCGAACGCACGGACTGAGGCAGTAAGCAGCAGAAAAGTTTCGTCGACCTTTTCAATGGGTCGCGCATAAAGGCGGAGCCTTTATGCATGAGTTTGGAGCTTACGCTCCAAACATCACGGGGTCGGGGCAATGCCCCGAAAATCGGCGTTTCTTTTCCTTAGCTTTTGAACAACGCCTCGCGTTGTTCGCGTGAAGTTTTGCGGTCTTGCAAAGCAAGATTGCCGTCTGTAACGGCAAAGAAAAACTTCATGTTGAACCGCGCAGCGGGTCAACGTCGCCTCCGCTCGCACAAAGAAAAGCGGCTGAGGCTCTGATTAGACTGAATTCGTAGTGATAACCGTGTTTCTTTTAGAGCTTTAGAACAACGCTCTGCGTTGTTCGCTGCGCACTGTATAGTCAAAGAAAAGCAGCTGAGGCTCTGATTCACCTGAATTCGCAGTGATAAAGCATAACGATACACTAAAATTCAGATGTAAATAAAGCCGATAATGTTTCCAAAGCAGCGGACATGTTTGCCCCCTCATTGAACCGCTACGCGGTTCAATATGGAATTTTGCTTTGCCGCAAAATTGCACTCGTGTAGGGGGTAGGCAAGGCAAGTTTTACCCATTCACCACAGCTCCTTAATCAAAGAAAGGAATCAAATCATGTCAGTAGTTTACACCGTACCGCTCAAGGAAGTTATCCGCGAGTTTCAGCTCGAGGAGATCTTCCTTCCCGAGGGCAGCGACACTCTTGTTTCCCGTTCCGACCTGAACCGCCCGGGGCTTGCTCTCGCCGGCTTTTTCGGTCATTTCGACCCGGAGCGCATCCAGCTCATCGGGCGCTGCGAGCACACATACCTCACCCCGTTCGACCATGAAGAAAAGCTCAGCCACGTAATGGGCTTCATGTCGCAGAAGCCGGTCGCCGTTATCATCACCTCGAGTCTCGAGGTGTTCCCCGAATTTCTCGAGGCGGCGAAGAAATACTCCGTTCCGCTCCTGCGCACCGAGCAGCGTACCTCCGAATTCATGGCGAGCCTGATATCCTACCTCGGGGTCTGCCTTGCGCAGCGGATAACGCGGCACGGCGTGCTCGTCGAGGTGTACAGCGAGGGAATGCTGCTGCTCGGCGACAGCGGAATCGGAAAAAGCGAGACCGCAATCGAGCTTGTCAAGCGCGGACACCGCCTCATCGCAGACGATGCCGTAGAAATCAAAAAGGTCTCGTCGAAAACGCTCGTCGGCAGCGCACCCGAGGTCATCCGCCACTATATCGAGCTGCGCGGAATCGGCGTTGTCGATGTCCGCCGCCTGTTCGGCGTCGGCGCGGTCAAGGATACCGAGAAGATCGACCTCGTCGTAAATCTCGAGCCGTGGGTGCAGGGAAAGATGTACGACCGCCTCGGGCTCGATAACGAGTTTACCGACATCATGGGCATCAATATTCCGACGATAACCATCCCCGTCAAGCCGGGACGTAACCTTGCCATAATTCTCGAAATCGCGGCGATGAACAGCCGCCAGAAGAAGATGGGACACAACACCGCAAAGGAGCTTGAACGCAATCTGCTCCATCAGATGGGCGCGGACAGCGACGCGGATAAGGCAGACTTTTGATCGCCGAAACCGATCGAAAGAGCATTCGAAGCAACTTACTATAACAGAACTCCGAAAAGCATCTCCGAGCAGGATCGCACGGGGATGCTTTTTTGGTTGGGAATATGCTTTTGTAAGCAAACGGCGCAATGCAATCATAAGAGAGACCGGATGCGGCTCACAGCTTGCCACGGACGGCAAGCTCGAGCAGCAGCACGCCGCCGACAAGCACACACAGAGCGGCAAGCGCGTATTCCGCGGCGGCGGAGCACACAAGCAGTCTGCCGCACAGCGACATTTCCGATCGGATCGCACCGTCGAGCAGCAGTCGCGCGGCAAACTGCTCGGCGAAGATCAGACTCAACCCTACGGCAAACAGCCGCGCAGGCAGCGCACGGGCAGTGCGCTCAGATATGCGGGGAAGAAATATGTATTTTTTCATGGCTTTTCCTTTCTCGATTAATCGGCAGATGATTTCGCAGCGGAAACACTTTGCAGCCATTGCTGCTCAAAAACGGCAAAACTGCATTTCATCACGCTGCAAAATTCGTTACAGCCGGGTAGACCGCAGTCCGACGAAATAACATTACAGCCCTTCCGAGTAATGAATATGCGTAGGTAAATCGGCATACCTCGAATCGTCGTATAATATCCCTCGACGCGCCCGATATCCGCACATTGCCGCAGCTAAAAATATCATCCGGCAATACAATCGAAAACTCGCCGCACGAACCCGAGCCGTTGAGTTCGTAAACCGCCGCTCACTAACCGCCGCATCCACAGATCGCTTCTCACGACAGGCAACTATCAAGCAGCCGAACCGATACGGCGGTTATTCCCGGGAGCAGAATATTAAACAGACTTTAGTCTGTACTATTTTTCGACCGATATAGTAGTTAAAGACAGTTTGCGAAGTCTTGAGAGCGTAATTATGCATAAATCCATGTATTCGGTCATTGCGCGGCAGAGAGTGAATTTATCCGAGCGTCACGGCTAAAAGTATGCTGTATTGCGCTGCTACGCCATGATTATAGCATATTCGGCAGTAAATTTCATTATATAATTTCTGTTGTTCGTGTTATATTCTTCCACTTCATAGAATATTTATTCTTATTTCGACATTTTTCCTCATGGCAGGTCACACATTAGTAC
>URAP01000051.1 GCA_900545935.1 uncultured Eubacteriales bacterium | reverse complement strand
AGCAGGCATAAAGGGGGATTGCGCCGCGATTCGCTTCGCTCCTATTCGGCGCAGTTTCCCCCTTTATGTATTCCCCCTTATGACTGCTCAGCCGATAGCGAGAGTATTTGTTTGTACCCGAAACGGTCGGCAAGCATTAAGCCTCCCGTTTCTAAAAAAGAGTATCACGCCTATTGCTTTAGTTTTTCCCTCTCGCAGAGCGTGTACACCCTAAACTGTAATTGAGATAAAAGGCTCAATTCTATCTGACTTAAAGTATGCACTTCCCATACCGCAGTAACATAAAAAGCGCCGTTTTTCCGTTGTCGGCAGTTCGCGCACTTCTGTCCGCCTATCAATTCCGTACGTTCTCCGCCGGTGGAATCATCTCGAAAAATAAGACGTCCCATGCCCTCACTCAGATTTAAAGCTTTGAGAGGGGTTCGGGGAGGACTTTCTCGAAAGTCCTCCCTGAGCGCATCCTCAGAGCGCATCCTCAGAGCGCATCCTCAGAGCGCATCCTCAGAGCGCGTCCTCCGAGCACGTCCTCCGAGCGTTTACACGTTCTCCGCGTGCTCCCTCCGTGCCCGTGCGCGTTCGCGGCTGAAGTCGAGCACGCAATCGCGCAGTCGGGGCACGCCGCGCGGCATATTCTCACGCAGGTGCATCCCCATTCCGAGCTCGCGGACGATACGCGGCTCAAGCGGCAGGATCTTTACCCCGTCTGTGCGTCCGCGAAGCATCATCTCGGTCATCATAGTGATACCGAGTCCCTTTCCGACCATGCGGATAACCGTCTCATCGTCGACATGCGACGGTCGAATATTCGGCTTGACCCCATTTGCGCGAAACGCTGCACCGACCTCAATATCAAACCGTCCGTAAGGCATAAGAAAATCCTTGCCGTCGAACTCCGATATTGAAAAGCTCTTCCGATCGCCGGTCGGATAGCTCTCGGGAAGCACGGCGTACATAGCATCTTCATACAGCGGGGTCCAATTGCACGCATCGCTCTGCCCCTCCTGCCGTCCTGCAAAGATCACGTCGGTTCGTCCCGCTTCAAGCAGCTCAAACGGCTCGAGCGCGTGGTCGACCATCCGCAGATCGACATTGACCTCCGGACATAGGCGGCGAAAGCGATAGAGTATCTCCGGCATCCAGTGCATCGCGATGCTCGCATATGCGGCAATGCGGATAGTCTCCGTGCGCCGCTCGGTTATCGCGGCAATGCGATTTTCAAGATTGGCATTCGCACGCAGAAACTCGCGTATAGCGGGCATGAGCGCCTCGCCATCCTCGGTCAGCGAAATACCGCTGTGGTCGCGGTTGACGAGTGTCAGACCGATATCGCGCTCGAGGCTGTCGACAAGATGCGTCAGCCCGGACTGAGTATAGCCGACCACCTCGGATGCCCTGGAAAAGCTGCCGAGGTCGACTGCGGTCATGAGTATTTCGAGCTTTTTACTATCCATTTTTTCTCCCGGCTGCGCCGAATTAAACGGTGAGCCGCCCTCCCTTTCATATTTTCACCGGCAACGACGGGCATTGCGGGCTATGATGTCGATTCGAGTATAACATAGGTATGACAAATTGTCATATAACTATTATAATAGAGCGTTTCACATTTTGCAAGCCCTATGGTAGAATAGTTGCACAAAGGAGCTGATATTTTTTAATGGAAAATAAAAAATTGACTCTGAAGCAGAAGCTTCTCGTCGCCGGAACGCTGTTCGGCATGTTCTTCGGCGCAGGAAATCTCATATTCCCCGTCCACCTCGGTCAGATGGCGGGCAGCAATGTTATTCCCGCAATGATAGGCTTCGTCATAACCGCCGTCGGCATTCCGATTCTCGGAGTCGCCGCTATCGGTGTAACACATTCGGACGGCTTGCAGACGCTTGCCGGCAAGGTCGGCAGAGGATACGGCGTTTTCTTTACCACCATACTGTATCTGACGATAGGTCCGCTCTTCGCCATCCCGAGATGTGCAACCGTTTCGTTCACGACAGGCGTTATCCCGATGCTCGGCGATGGATCGAGAGAGTGGCTCGCGCTGCTCATCTTCTCTGCCGTCTTCTTCGCCCTCGTGCTCTTCTTCTCTCTCCGTCCCGGTAAGATAACGCTGTGGATAGGAAAGATAATCAACCCGATATTTCTCATCTTTCTCGCCGTACTCGTCATAACGGCGCTCATAAATCCGGGAGCAGCGGCCTCCGAAATCGAGCCTACCGAGGCATATATCGGCTCGGGAAAGGCGTTCTTCGCCTCCTTTATCGAAGGCTACGGAACGATGGACGCTATCGCAGGTCTTGCATTCGGCATCGTTGTTATCGACGTTATACGCCGCATGGGCGTGACCGAGGACAATGCCGTTGCCCGCGATGTACTCGGCTCCGGTGTTTTCACCGGGCTTTTGATGGCGCTGATATACGTGCTTACCGTTCTGATGGGTGCACAGTCGAGAGGTCTTTTTGAGCTCTCCGAAAACGGCGGCATTGCTCTGACCGAAATATCCTCGCACTATCTCGGCGGCACGGGAAAAATAATACTCGCGGTGACGATTACATTTGCCTGCCTCAAGACCTCGATAGGACTTGTCACCTCGTGCTCAGAGACCTTCGTCAAAATGACAAACGGCAAGATCCCCTATAAGCTCTGGGCGATAACATTCACCCTTTTCTCGTTCGCTATCTCAAATGTCGGTCTGAGCGCTATTATCGATTATTCGATTCCGATGCTCATGCTTATCTATCCTCCTGCGATCGTGCTCATCATTCTTGCCTTTATCGGCAGATCGTTTGATCACGATAAGGCAGTATATATATCGGTAATGGCATTCACATGGGCAGCCGCGATTTTCGACTGCATGAAAGCGCTGCCGAGCTCGGTCAGAACCGCGCTCCGTCTCGACGCACCCATTGCTCTTGCCAATCGTTACCTACCTCTATTTGATATGAATCTCGGCTGGATGCTTCCTGCTCTCGTCGGACTCGTTATAGGCTTTGTCATTCATCTTTCGCGTCGCAAGACGACAGTGACTGCTCAGGGTGAGGATTCCCTTGAGCAATAAACATATGCCGCGCCGTTGCGCGGTGTTTGAACACATCTTCTGATAATACAAAGCAAAAAAAGCCGCCGCGCTTCGGTCACTTCTCCTCTTCCGAGCAACGCAGGCAATCATAACGATACCGACGGAGCACGCTCCGCCGCTCTCTGGACACCGCAACAGGGTCGTCGAAACTGCACATCGACGACCTGTGCGGTCTTTTTTTCATTACATATATCTTTATGCCGATAATAAAACAACTCTCCCGCATAAAAAAAGCATCAGCTTTATTTCTGCTTCGATCATCGCCTCCTGCATATCTTTCGCTAACACCAATCGTAAGTCATCCTACACAGCGATTATCACCCTCGTCTGGACAGGGGTACTCCGGACGATAATCAAACAGCTCGTCCAGCGAAACCGAGAAACACTCCGCTATTACCGGCAGCAGGCCGATATCCGGCAGCGACCTGCCGCACTCCCATTTGCTCACCGCCTGAAACGACACACCGAGTCCTGCCGCCAGCTGCATCTGCGTTATTCCGCGGCTCTTTCGCAGAGTCTGTATCTTTCCTCCTATATTCATGTCGACCTCCCGCATGTATTGTACTGTAATTCGGCAGCGCCGCCGCATCTGCCATTCTGTTTCTGTATATATAGTCGGAAAAAGGTGCATTTGGTTTGCAAAAATAAGCAATTTTTTTGAAAAAGAATGTTTTTCAATCAGTCAGCATGCGCCAAATACATAGCGCCCATCGAATGAAGAGCGGCACGGATATGCATATCACGCCCCGCAGATGTAATGCAGCACAAGTTTTTCTGCACACGGCGGAGCTTGTAAGCGCGGCATTTTTCGCAAAAAAAGCAATGCGGCAGGCGCCCTGCGACCGACTCCCGGCAGGATATTGCGCCCCAAAATACTTTACCGAAAAAATCTCATATTTTCCTCCGAATATGCTTGACAACGTAACGACGATACGATAGAATATGGTGTACAACATTACACCGGAGGTAATCTCATGAGTATTCTCAACGCAAGAATCGGTCAGTCTATCGGCTTCATGGTAGCAGCGATTATACTTGCTATCGCCGCGACCGTGCTCGCATTTATTTTCATCGTACCCGAAAAGAAGCGCGAAAAGCTGAACGCATTCGGAAAGTTTCTGCACGACACATGCAACTTCAAGTATCTTGTAGTTGAAAAGCTGCTGCAGGCACTGTACATCTTCCTCACCGCTTACTTTATTCTCCAGGGCTTCTTTATGCTGTTCCAGACATCGTACGGTACATGGCTCGGCGGCGCCGGTCTGGCGATTATGATAATCTCGCCTATCGTTCTGCGCCTTGTATACGAGCTGCTCATGATGGCGGTTATTCTCGTAAAGAACGTAATTATGATAAACAAGAAGCTGAAGGATCAGAACGGCAACGGCAATATCGAAAATGTATTTGCCGCACCCGATATGAGCGAAATGCGCGAATCCTTCAAGCAGCACAAGGAGGCTCAGGCTCAGAACAACGCAGCCGCAGCTCCCGCCGCAGCGCCTGTGGCGACACCGGTTACGACGACACCCGCGACCCCGACCGATGAGCAGAAGCCGCGCTTCTGCGTAAACTGCGGCTCGCCGCTCGATGAGTCCGGCAGCTGCCCTAACTGCAAGTGATTGCAGATACGGCGTGCCGCTAATTTGACATCAAAATATACCATAAAGGGATGTAAGAAACTCGTTTTCTTACATCCCCTTTTGTTTTCCCACAGTGTGAAAAGACAAGACGCCGCCATGCTGCATCTATGCTGATACAAGGCTGTATGCCGCGCAGTTTCTCGCGGAAATATGACATCAGCCATGCTTTTTGTCCGTCCGCAAAACCGTCTGACCGCCTATCCGAGGAAGCGTCAGTCTACCCATCCGCAGGGCCGTATATCTGCCTATACGCTGTTCTAATTTTGTGACGGTGCGTATACCCGCGCTCGCAGCAGTCCGTTGTAGGTCAGGCAGTTGGCCTACCGTTCCCGAGACAGTTTATTTGCCGTCACCTCGGCCTGTTTGTCTGCCCGTCCGCGCGGCAGAGCATTCGCGTCTCGTATACCGCGTCCTCCGTGAAAGCATATGCGAGCCGCAGTATAGCCATCACATATGCAAGATTCTCTGCCTGCCTTGTCGTGTAGCTCATGACATGACAGCCGTTTTCGATGCTCTCCTGCACGTCGAGCAGTCGGACGCTCACCAGCTTTTGTGCCGCAGCGTACACCACGTCTGCGGAAAGCCCCGCCGCGCGAGTCAGCTCATCGTCGGATATGCACACATTGTCCGACGCAGTGTCTGCGGACAGGCGCTTTTCATAAATCACCTTGAGCACACGCCGCACGTCGCTGTCGCCGAGCGCCGAAAGCAGATTTCCCGCGCCGCGCATGTCAAGCAGCAGCGCCGAATCGCGGCTGCCGTACCCGCGGTCGACATACGAAAACGCATCCGACAGATAGACCGCACCGTGCCCCGTTTCCGATTCGTTCACCGAGACAGCGCGCAGCCCGCGTGCCGAAATATTCTCCCTGACCTCCCGTAACCGCGCGTCGGTCACAACGGCGTCAATGCCGTAAAAATCGCATCTCGCCCGCCTGAACACCGACAAAACCGCATCGTACGCAGCATCGGGCAGCTGCCCGAAACCGACCGCCCGTCTTTCGCGCGAGCCGTCGAAAAGGTCTCCGATACCGATACCGAGCGCCTCCGATATCTGCGGCAGAAGCGAAATATCAGGATTTGTTACACCGTTCTCCCACTTTGAAACGGCTTGCGCCGTAACACCGATACGCTCGGGCAGCATCTCCTGCGTCAACCAGAGCTTTTTTCTGAAATACGCAATGTTCTCACCGACTGACATCACGGTCACGCTCCTTTCTTCCTCAAAATGATTATAGCATAGGGCAACTGTAAAGTAAAGCGATTGTTCGGCGAGCACAGAGCGAATTCCTTCAACCGTAGGTTGTTTAGGCTTTCGTTCGCGCCGTTACATTAAACCGAATTGAAACGTGCAAAAACACACGGTCATGAATCGCTTTAAGTATAAAGCGACCTAAAGCAGTGCTTTCCTCTCATTACCGCAGCGCGTCAAAATCGGGATGCGCGGTCAGCGGAGCAAATTCCGAGCGGTCGAGCGCCGCCGCAAATACGGATGTCAGCGTTTCGGTATTCGTCATACGCCAATCGGCGCGGTTCATTCTGAGTCGGTCAAAAAGCGGCGAGGTAAATACATATTCTCCGTCAATAGCATCATACGCCTCGGCATGTTCTTTTGCTTTCTTCATAGAACGCATAGCGGAATCGACATCTCCGCGCGCGAGCGCACGTCTCGCGTCGTCAAGACGGGCGGAAAACAAAAGTCTGTGGAAGGTCAGATAGTTTCCGTCTGGAATTATCGCCTCGATTATCGCCCGCACGGTATCGGGCGAGAAACGGAGCATGTAGCCGAGTAGGCTTTCGACCTCCGCGAGCAATTGCTCCTGCTCTGCGGCAGCCTTTTCATCCCCGCTCATACATGAGATGAGCAGCCTGCGCCGCTCCTGCTCGCTGAGAGTTACCTGCGGGTAGAGCTGCGCATATTTCATCGCCTCGGTCTGCTGCCCTTTTCCGTTAAGGCATTGCACGATACCGACAACCGCCTGCGCCTTTATCTCCGCCGAATCACACGAATCAATGACATCACGAAACAACTCTATCGACCTGTCGCGCTCCGCTGCAAACTCAGCTTCATTTTCGAGCGTAACCGCGTTGCACCACACATCCCATGCATAGCGGCAGCGCCATTCCGCGTCGTCGGGATAGTTTCTCAGAGCGGTCTCGCATATCGCAAAGCGCGCAGCCGTATCGCCCGTGCGGAAGGTTTCCCGGTAGCTCTGCTGCAGCTCGTCGCGCATCAGCTTTTCGCTCGACTCGTTAAAGTCAAACAGCTCATCCGTCGTGACACCGAAAAGTCTTGCCAGCGGAACTATCTGCGACAGATCGGGGCTCGTGACCCCCGTCTCCCACTTTGATACTGTCTGAAAGCTGACGTATAGCCTTTCAGCCAGCTGCTCCTGCGTCATTCTTCTTTCGACACGCAGCTGTCTTATCTTTTCACCTAAATTCATATCGCTCTCTCCTTGTAAACAGATATAAGCGCGCACATCCTTCGTCTCCATTATAACATATCCGAGCGTATTGTAAATAGCGCATCTTACGAGATTTTTTCTCCGGATAAGCGAATCGTGTCTAACGGCATACTACCGGCGATAGCTCGACTGCAAGAAAGGCTATGGCAAAGAAATATTATGTACCTGAACTAATGACTATCTAAGTGGCGAGCTTCTCGCCGCGTGCTATCTTCAGGCTGACATTCCGAACGGCGTATTTTTCTCCGTCCTCCGACGGATATCGAAATGAAACATTATCAAGCTCGATATCGACCGGTATCTCCTCCGCTGTCGGCAGAGCGCAGCCCTTACCGTGATTGTATTTCTCCTCGATATCAAAATACTCGCGGTAATAGCCTATACTGATGCTCTTGCCGGTGATATCGTTCACCTTATCGCCGATGCCGCTGAGCCATGCGGAGAATCCGGTTATCGCGCCGAAGTAAAATACGAAATCTCCCGCGCCGATCTCTCCGCGAAGCACCATAGCTATCAGCACGGCATATGCCGCGCCGTCGCGTATCAGCGTCAGAAGCGCGTTGATACAGCTGCCCGCCAGTCCGCGCGCACTGATCTTCTTCGCCCATTCAAAGCGCTCGCTCTGAAAGCGTCTGTGCATAGCTATCAGCCACCCGAGCATGCCGTATATACGGATGTCCTTCGCGTGGTCGAATTTTTCGGAAAAGCTCTGCAGATACTGTATCTTACGGTCGGTATTTACCCACTTGTCCTTGTTCCGCTCGATATAATTCCGCTGCCAACGGCTGACGAGATATGTACAGAACGCGGACAAAAACAGCAGCCCCAGTACAAGCGGGGAGACGCTCGCTATGACCGAGCCGTATGTGAATATTCCGAGCGCGCTGATGAAAAAATTGAACAGCGACATCCATATAAATTCCGGCGAGCATTGCCCGGAGCAGGCGTCGTTATACGCGTGCTGAAACTTCATTATCATCTCCGGGTCGTCGGTATTCGCGTAGTCGGTGCGCATATATTTCTCAGCCAGAGCGTGCTGATAGAGCAGCGAAATCTCATACTGACGCATGCACAGCCTGCTGTCACAGAGGCGATCGAGCAGATTGATTATCAGCAGCATGCCGAAATAGGCGCAGATAATGAAAATAATATTTCTTATACTCTTGCCCGACTCGATCGAATCTATAAGCACCTTGGGAAAATATGAGGCGGCAAGCGGCATGAGCACCGCCATGGGAATGGCAGGAATAAAGAAGAGATAGAACTTTTTGTCCCACCGCCAGATATTTTTCAGCGCATATGAAATGTTAGATATCACTGTATATTTTTTCATTGGTACCCTCTTTGAGGTTTCTTTTGTTAATTGAAAGGATCAAAAGCGCTCCGCAGTGCGCTGCGGCGTTTTTATCCGTCCGATACCATGTAGGTCGTCGGCATTTCGAGCGGATGCCATGCGGTGCTCAGCACGCGCCGATCTATCAGTATGGATGCGGGCATGCACACGGCATTGACGAACTTATCCATAGCGGCGATCCCCGCGACCTGTCCCTGCAGATGTCTCGGCGTATATGCGCCGAGAATGCGCTCGGCGGAGCTGTTCATATCCCGAATTATCCACTGCAGCCCGTCACAAACGAAGCCCGCCGCAAGCGCCGACACGCGCGCATACTGTTCATGGGTATAGACCGGAACCGTCGCGGCAAAGCCGTCCCCGTCCTTGACAGCATAGCCCTTTCTTATCATTTCGGCGACAGCCTCGAGATCATATTCGCCGAGCTGTGCGTTTCTGCCGCTGCAGATGTCGCAGAAGATACTTACATATCGCTCGTTTCCGTAAAAATCGCGGTGATCGCCCTTTCCGCCCCGCTTATAATCGAAGAAATATAGCTCATCGCCGTGACGGCTGCGGACGCTGCTGTAAGAAAAAATATACTTATCGGCATCGAGCGGCTTTTCGATGCACCACAGGTACGCGGACTCGCCCCACGCGGTCCGGGGAGGCGTCGGAGCATCTCCTCCGCTCGGATCCGCAAATGCTATCGCTCTGAAAAGAACGGCGGCGAGCTGCCAGCGCAGGGTGTTCTCCGAAAAATCGCTGCCAACGAAGCCGATGCCTTTAAAATCGTCGATCTTTTCGCTCAAAAAGCGCTCGACCATATCCGCTATCTGCTCATGATATCCGACTGCGGCACGGTCGATCTCATCCTGACACTCGGCGGTTATCACAATGACATTCGCCTTGTAATGTCTGCCGTCGCGGACGAGCATCCCCCGGCTCTCCATCTGTGCGATCTCATCGTCAAGATACGGCAGCGGTATGCCGGTCTCGAGACTGATCTGCTGTGCCGTCAGACTGTCGTTGTAGCAGGCGCTGAGAATATTCTGCCTTATCCTGCTCTGCATAAAGTCCGCGAAGCGGTTCGGTCCTTCTCCGCTGTACAGCGGGATCAGTGTTTTCGGATCGTAGCTCAGTTTGCCGAGATCTCTTTGCATGCTCATTCCCTCTTTCAATACCTTTCTTGATTTGAAGAGCAGATATTTTACAGTACTCTCGGACACGGCGAGCAGCTCGGAAATTTCGGCGCAGGAGCGCCCCTCGATATAGTACAGGACGGTCGCCCTCCGATAGCGCTCGGATAAAAGGGTCAGCTCGCGGCGGAGAAGATATATATCGTCACTTTCTCCCGAAAGCAGCAGCTCGGGCGGCTGCTCCGACGGCAGCGCAGAGAGAATTTCCTCGGTCAGCTCGCAGCAACTTTGCCTCTGCTTTTTTCCGCACCACTGCTTGTATACATTTCCCGCAACGCCCCACATAAAGGCATAAAAGGCTCTCTCGTCTCGCAGACTGCCGACCGATCTTATCAGATTCAGCAGGATATCCTGCGACAGGTCCTCTGCCTCCTCGCGAGTCGAAGTTTTGGCTCGGCAATACGAATATATCGTTTTCGATACCTCCGCTATCCTCGCCTCAAGCTCAGCGCTCTCCACATGCTCACCCCCTCCGCCGGCTGCATCTGCGTTATTCCGCCGCTTATGCGCAGAGCGTGTATTTTAATTTTCGTATTCATACCGATCTCCCGCATGAAGCATATCGCGCTATATCAGCCGCGCCGTTATATATGCGCTCTTCTATACAAATAGTCGAAGAAAAATCCGCTTGGTTTGAAAAAATCGAAAATTTTTTCTCGGGGAATGATTTTCTACATTTCGGCGGCATGCGACATGCAATATGCGGATATAGCATTCTTCTGAATCCCCTGCAATAACATCGTGTCGTTTCCGCCGCCGGCTTCAACTCATGTGCATATAGAACAAGCAGGCAAGGGTAACATCGCATTTATAGTTACATATTAACATATTAAATGTGATTTGTAAAGGCTTATTGTCATTTCATGCGAATTAATGTTGCATAATGGCACAGGCTATTCACAGTATGCGTGTTCAGCCGCAGATGCATCAAATGTACGAGAAAGAAAAAGGAGCAGTTGCATTAAGACGATCCA
Organism: uncultured Eubacteriales bacterium; assembly: GCA_900545935.1. GTDB lineage: Bacteria > Bacillota > Clostridia > Oscillospirales > CAG-272 > UMGS911. Next base: position 238 of record URAP01000051.1, on the reverse strand, counting down.
GCAAATAAGAGAAAAACAACCGGGTGACCCGAAAAAGGTTGCCCGGTTGCTACTTTCGTAGTATAATTTAATTGCAGAAAAACCATACAGAAAGCAGAAAAATTGTACTATGTTTAGAAGCGGAAATCAAGTAGTTTTACCGTTAGAAATTGAAAAATACCCCCGAAAGACAATCCCGGTTTCAATGCTCATGTACGGTAAAGAAGCAAGCAACCGAAAACAATAGATAGACCGCCAG
>URAP01000050.1 GCA_900545935.1 uncultured Eubacteriales bacterium | reverse complement strand
ATAAAGGCGGTGCCTTTATGCGTGAGTTTGGGGCAAAGCCCCAAACATCACGGGGGCGGCGTTTCTTTTGGAGCTTTTGAACAACGCTCTGCGTTGTTCGCTGCGCGCCTTACTCGCACTCTCAGCTTGATTTTTGCATGAATTCAGGCATTCTTTTTCCCGCACCCCCCCGTTGAGTAAACCACTCACCCAAGCCCAGAATTTTCTCCAAAACAAAAAAGAGGTACAGACGTAATGGCATACAACAGAGAAAACTATCTCAGAATAAAAGAGGAGTTTGCTCACCGTCACGACGACCGTGTCGCGGAGGCGGAGGAGCGCACCGCAGAGCTTGAGGCGCAGCTGCCCGAGCTGCGTGAGATAAACACCGCCCTGCGCCGCAGCTCTGCTGCCGTCTGCTCTGCGGTCTTTCGCGGTATGTCACGCGGAGAGGGCGAGCCGAGACCCGACCCTGCCGCCGAGCTTGCCGAGATACGTGCGGAGAATGAGCGTCTGCTCCGTGCCCGCGCCGAGCTTCTGACCCGAAACGGCTATCCTGCCGACTATCTCGAGCCGCGCTATGCCTGCAAAAAATGTGCCGACCGAGGCAGTATCGGACTCCGCATGTGCTCATGCATGCGCGAGGAGCTGATAATGGCGGGCTACGAGAGCTCGGGTATCGGAAACCTGCTGCGCGGCTGCACCTTTGACGGCTTTGATCTGTCGCATTTTTCGGGCGATGGGCGCATAATAATGGAGAATAATCTTGCTATCTGCCGCAGCTACGCAGAGGAGTTCACGACCGACGCGGACACCGTCTGCGGCGACAAGAAGAATCTGCTGCTCTACGGTCTGACCGGACTCGGAAAGACCCATCTCTCCGCCGCGATAGCCGCACGGCTAATCAGACGCGGATACGATGTCGTCTACGAGACGGCTATCAATCTTTTCGGCACCTTTGAGCGTGAGCGCTTCATGCGTGACGACCGGAACGGCAGACGCGAATCCGAGCGGTATTTTGACTGCGATGTGCTGATAATCGACGATCTCGGTACCGAGCTGTCGAACCAGTTCACCGCGACCGTGCTGTTCAACGTGATAAATACGCGGCTCTGCCGAGGTAGTGCGACTATAATCAATACCAATCTGTCGCAGAAGGAGATACGCGAGCGCTACGACGGCAGAACGAGCTCGCGCATCTTCGGCGAGTTCCGCCCGCTGCCGTTCGTCGGCACCGACTACCGGCTGCTCAAGCTCGAGCGCTGATCCGTCCCGCGCGGCGCATATCTGCGTGCCGGGCATGCGGTAGGCGATATCGCTTTGTGATACCGAATTTTATCTCCGCGAGCCCGCGAGCGTGCATGTGATTTTGCACCTGCGAATCGGACGCTTACATACGCGAACGGACAAATAAGCCCCCGTGCGGCACAGACAAAGTGCCGCACGGGGGCTTATTAACGGTTGATTTATTCATTAGTGGAGTCGGCAAAAAAATCAATTAATTGAGCCGCAGTTGCACCTACAGTAACTGAAAATCTTGTGTCATAAATATTCGAAATTGAAAAAGGTAACATGTGTTCGTATCTTAGTATGCTGTGCATTTCTTTATTAAAAGGGAAAAGCGCCGCGTGTTTGATATTAAATGGGATTTTTGATATTTCAATGATGCTGTATTTTTGATCTTTATTATCGATAAAGTGAAAATGCTGCTTTGCTATGTTGCTAAATGCTGAAAGAATCTTATCTGTTCCTATAATTCCTGACTGTATAAATTTTGCCGCTTGAACAGTTACATGAGCGCAAGCAAAGCTAGTTCCCCCAATTAGTAAATAGTTAGGAAATATCCATGGTACGCGCTGAACGCTGCTTCTTGCAGCGATATTTACCATCGAATCTTCAAAAAATAAAAAGTCGTTAGTTTTTGTACAATTTCGTTCGCCGACAACCCCGATAACGCTATCAAATGCAGCTGGATAAGATATAGATCCGGAATCATCAAAAGCAGATACTATACAGATTCCTTTTTCATTAAGTTTATTGCAAATAGTCTCGAGTGATCTTGATTTATCGCAAATATTTAGTCCGAGACTGAGATTAATAAGTGAAACATCATCTATATAATATATAAGTTCTAATATATCAATAAGAGTATCTTCGTCCAATCCGTTCTCAATATCAGGCGCTTTAATTATTATGATATCTGCATTAATTGTGTTATGAGAAATTATTCCTGCTATTGCTGTTCCATGTCCGTGGGTATCATTATCATTATAAATGGTCTCAAGCATTCCATTTCGATATTCAAGTGAAGTTATATTTGCGTTTTTAAATATATTGTGAGATAATTTAACTCCACTGTCAACTATTACGATTTTGATTTTTTCTGACATATGTTTAGCCTTTATCAATATAAAATTGTGCTTGTTTCTCAAACATTTCTCGATAAAGTTCGCAGGACTTGACAATGCTATCGTGGGGACCATCAGCAATGATTTCGCCGCCATCGACAACGAATATTCTATCACAAAATCTGCCTGAAGCGAGTCGGTGCGAAACAAAGAATGATGTCTTATTGCCGAGCATGTGATAAATCATCGTATAGATATCATACTCTGCAAGAGGATCAAGATTTGCAGTCGGCTCATCAAGCAGTATGATAGGTGCATCCTTATATATTGCTCGTGCGATGGCGAGCTTTTGATTTTCACCGCCTGAGAATTCTACACCGTTTTCGTCGAATTGTTTATACACCGGAGTCAATACTCCGTTTGGCAGAGAGGATATCTTTTCATCGAGGTCACTGTCATGGATGGCACGCATCAGTCGTTCCTCGTTGTCCTCAAGATTTAGCTCTATATTTTCCTTGCATGAAAAAGCAAAGATCTTATAGTCCTGAAGTACCGGAGCAAACAGTGACAGATATGCCTTGTAATCGTAATCTGTGATATTTTTTCCGCCTACTAAAATTTCTCCCTCGGTCGGCTCGTACAACCGCAGAAGCAGCTTTATAAGTGTTGTTTTACCCGAACCGTTTTTGCCGACGATCGATATTTTTTCACCGCTGTGCACGGTAAAGCTGATATGACGCAGCACATATCGCTCTGTACGCGGGTATTTAAAAGATACATTCCTAAATTCGATGTCAACATTATTAGCGCTGCGGTCAGGTAAGATGCCGCCCATTTCTGTTTTTCTTTCCATCTCGAAAAACAGCCGCATATCGGTTGCGTATTTTGTGTTTTTGCTTATATCTATCATTGCCGAAACGATGGTTAACAGACAACCGGAAGCGGCAGAAATTGATGATATATACATAGTAAAATCACCGATGGAAATAGTCTTTTGTATTGCCGAATATGCGACAACGGAATATAATGTAAAGGTCTGTATTACGTATGTAAGTGACGAAACACCGCTCAGTAAAAAAACGTGTCGATAAAGTGTTCTGAATATTTTTTTAAATCCTACTATATTTTCATCATATTTGTCGGTAATATAGTCGGAGAGTCCTCCGACTTTAATTTCTTTTGCATAGTCGAAACCGTACATCAGTCCTGCGAGATACGCAAACTTACGATTCATAGGGGCGGCATCTTCACCGGCTTTGTAGTAATATTTATTCTTTTTTGCATTACAAATAAGGTTAATAACAACGACAGCGACAACTACGATAAGCATCAGGCGGCTATATGTAAACAATATTGCGGCATAGCCGATAAAAGAAAGCACATTTGTTATTACGGCGACGATCTTGTCAAAAAAGTCGTACATATTAAAGCCGCTCTTGGATTTTTCAAACATGTCAAGAACGGCAGGATTTTCAAGATCCTCATAGTTGAGAGACATGACTTTTTTACCGTATATACGTACCAAGTCATATTGAATAGTATCGCCGTATTTTTGCGCTGTTGCGCTCAAAAATGTTGAGAGTAGTGTTGTGACGAGCAGCACAATTCCCATTATTGCGATCAGGTGAAATGTACTTATCCAGTCGCCGTCTCCGATTATTGAGTCGATAATCAGTTTCGGGAAGATTATCATTATAAACGGAGAAATTGTGTTTACCAATACAATAGCGAATTTAGCACAGATAAATTTCGGGCTTGTTTGCCATATTAGCGAAATGACGAATCGGAAATTTTTCACATATTTTGATGATGTAGTTTTTTTCATAAACGTTGCCGCCTTAAAAATGATACAATAGTATAAGCATTTCTTCTATTATTTCGATTACATATTTGCGTATGAATCTGAAACTTGTGTTACTCTTTTCTATAAATGGCATATCCCATATTGAACAATTGCAAATGGAAAGATCAAGATTATAATATTCAAGTGTTGGTTGAATGCAGCGCCAATTAATTGTGTTGCTATAATACCAACTTTTTGATGTTGGGTTGTTTGCCGCGATTATTCCGGCACTTCCTGCATAATGATAAGCGGTGAACATCGGCATGGCGACAGGAAGCTTTTTTATCATGTCTAGCATCCTTTCGTTATTTCGTATTCAATTATGTTTCAGCTAAGTGTTGATTATTAAAAAACGCATAAGCCAAGACCGATTAAGTCGCAGCTTATGCGTTCATACATACAATCCAATTGGGTAAAACACATAAGCATTTTGCACTTTAGGATATTTGCATATTATTTATTTTTCTGTTTTTCCGACTTCATTTTACATCAGCATCGCCTTTTTGTCAATGTAATGTTGACAAAAAGGCAATAAATGTTTTGATGACTTTATTTCAAGAAAACAAGAAAAAATATAGGTTATTTGGTATAGCTTAATCACGTACGGTGTATCAAAATATTATTCCGTTGCACCGTTCCCGTCTTCAAAACCCGAGCGTTTTCAGCCAGTTACATGCGAGCGTTGTCCACTGTGCCGCGTCGGGCTGACTCTCGGCGAGACCGAGTCCGTGGTAGCCGTGCGGGAACACGTGCAGCTCGAACGGTATCTCCTTTTTGCGCAGCGCGAGCGCGAGGCGAAGGCTGTTCTCGACCGGTACGACCTCGTCGTCAGATGTGTGCCACATGAAGATAGGCGGCATATCGTCCGGGACGTTTTCCTCGCCCGAGAGGCGGCGGAGCAGCTCGGGGTCGGGGGAATCGCCGAGCAGGGTGTCTCGTGTGCCCTCGTTTACGTATTCGAGGAACGAAACGACGGGATAGCAGAGTATTCCCGCGTCGGGGCGCGAGCTTACGCGGTCGATATCGTCCGCAGCGGCGTCGCCGAGCCCGCCGTCAAACAGCTCGGTGCCCATCACACAGAGGTGACCGCCTGCGGAAAAGCCGGTTATCGCGATGTGCGACGGGTCGATACCCCAGCGCTTTGCGTTATAGCGCACGACGCGCACGGCGCGGGTGATGTCGAGCAGCTGAGCGGGGTACTTATACGGGCGGATGCGGTAGCCCAGCACAAAGGCATTAAAGCCCGCGTCGCGGTACATCTGCGCAATGCAGCCGCTCTCGCACTCCGAGCGATCCATATACGCGCCGCCGGGGCAGACTATGACGCAGCCTCTGCCGGCCTCACCGTTCTCGAGCAGGTATGGGGTAAGCGACGGCTGCGGCTGTCCGTAGCTCTCGTCAAAATAGGGAGCGCCATGCTCCCAAAGGAGGATGTCCTTGTTGCAGCTTTCTACCATATTACTTTCTCCGTTTCGTTTTACGGCGGGCGGACCGCGCCTTGATTCTTTCGTATGCCGGACCGACGCGATGCGTGAGGAACGGTACTTTTTTTGAAGTATACCATACTTTGTCGTTATTGTAAAGCGGTTTTTTCGATGCTTTGTGACGGCGCCGAAAATTCATTTTTTGGTTCGTAAAGGGGCTGCGGGTGCGAAAATTGCAATTTTTTGTGCGCAATCCTGCGAAAATGAGTCGCGAGGCGGCGAAAATTTAATTATTTGTTATTGCATAACTCCGCTTTTTATGATATACTTAATCTATTATGATGAAAAACTGTCCGCAGGCATTACGGCGGGCATGAAAATACGGGAAAGGAAAGACAGAGATGAAGAGAATCACCGTCAGAGAACTATATGAATCTCCGGAAAAATTTGCGGGGCAGAGGATAACCGTGGCAGGCTGGTGCCGTTCGCTGCGCGCAAGCAATGCTTTCGGCTTTATCACGCTGAATGACGGAAGCTATTTCAGCTGCCTCCAGGTGGTCATAGAGGCGGAAAAGATTGATAATTACGCGGAGATAGCCGGACAGAATGTCGGCGCAGCCGTCGTATGTCATGGTATCTTTACCCTTACCCCCGAGGCAAAGCAGCCGTTCGAGCTCAAGGCTGATGCGGTCGAGGTCGAGGGAACGTCTACCCCCGACTATCCGCTTCAGAAGAAGGGACACTCGATGGAGTTTCTCCGCACTCAGGCGCATCTGCGTGCCCGCACAAACCTCTTCAGCGCGGTTTTCCGCGTGCGCAGCGAGGCGGCGTTTGCTATTCACAGTTTCTTCCATGAGCGCGGCTTCGTCTACGTTCACACACCGATAATCACGGGCAGCGACTGCGAGGGCGCGGGCGAGATGTTCCGCATTACCACACTCGATATCGACAATCCGCCGCGCACGGAGGACGGCAAGGTCGACTTTTCAAAGGACTTTTTCGGCAAGTCGACAAACCTCACCGTTTCGGGTCAGCTCAGCGCCGAGACCTATGCTATGGCATATGCGAACGTCTATACCTTCGGACCGACCTTCCGTGCGGAAAAGTCGAATACTGCGCGCCATGCCGCTGAGTTTTGGATGATGGAGCCCGAGATCGCGTTTGCCGACCTCGAGGACGATATGCAGCTCGCAGAGGATATGCTGAAGTATATTATCCGTCACCTGATGAAGAACTGCCGTGCAGAGCTTGAATTCTTTAACGAGCGTGTTGACAAGACGCTGCTCTCGCGCTTTGAGAACATTATCGGCAGCGATTTCGGCAGAGTTAAGTATGCCGAGTCGGTCGAGCTGCTCAAGAAGAGCGGTGAAAAGTTTGAATATCCCGTTGAATGGGGCATGGACCTCCAGACCGAGCACGAAAGATATCTTACCGAAAAGGTCTACGGCAGACCCGTGTTCGTCACCGATTGGCCTCGTGATATCAAGGCGTTCTATATGCGCCTGAACGACGACGGCGAGACGGTCGCGGCAATGGATCTGCTCGTTCCGGGTGTAGGCGAGCTCATCGGCGGCTCGCAGAGAGAGGAGCGCCTCGATTACCTCGAGCGCGCACTCGACAAGTTCGGACTCAAGAAAGAGGACTACTGGTGGTACCTCGAGCTGCGCAAGTACGGCGGTACTAAGCATGCTGGCTTCGGTCTCGGCTTCGAGCGACTTATTATGTACGTCACCGGTGTCGGCAATATCCGCGACGTCGAGTCCTTCCCGCGCACTACGGGCAGCGCAGAGTTCTAAGTACGAGGAACGCGGAGAGGAGTACGCGGCCTGGAGTACGCGGCCTGGAGTACGCGGCCTTTTGAAAAAGGCCTGGCGAAAACTTTATAATAGGGAGTCTTTCTCGGGCAGAGCGGCTGAGATTATTGCGGAGTAAAGGTTTTGTCGCGGCGCACGGACCGGGGCGTTAGGCAGCAGAAAAGTTTCGCCCGCTGCGCTCTGACTGAGGCAGTGCGCAGCAGAAAAGTTTTCGTCCTCCTTTTTCAAAAGGAGGCGGGGTCAAGGGCGCGCAGCCCTTGTATCGGCGTTTCTTTTTGTTAACTTTTTCTTTGCGCTTGCGCAATCAAAGAAAAAGTGGCTAAAGCTCTGATTTGCCTGAATTCGTAGTGACAACGGCGCTTCTCCGTGCCACTCTCCCGCACAACGAAAAGATTATGGAGAAAGGGAACAAATGAAATTCACTTTTTTCAGAAGGTACCTACGCAAAGCGGCGGTTATCGAAACGCTGCTCGGTACTGTCGGTATTCCCGTCAATTTAGCTGTTGCCGCGCTGATGGCGCGTGTTGTACAGTCGGCATTGTCGGGCGATACGAGCGCAGTTCTTGCAGACGGCGTGTGGCTCGCCGCGTTGCTTATCGGTTACCGCTCGGTCGAAACTTTACTCCGTATACGTCAGGAGCGCAGGCGCTCAAAAGCGCTGCATAACTGCAAGCTCGAGCTCTATGACCGATTTTTATCACGCCCGCTCCCGTGGCTCTGTGCGTGCGGCAGCGGAGAGATCAAAGAGCGGATGAACGACGATTTTACAAACGCAACGGACAAGCTGCTGTCGCTTTATCCGAACGTCATCGTCGGAGCGCTCACGGGTGTTTCATACCTTCTTTTCGTATCGAGATTCAGCCTTGCTGTTTCAGCCGTCATGGTTCTGCTGTCGATCTTGCAGGGTGTTCCGAAGCTCGTGTTAAAAGCTCGATTTGAACGGAATTACAGCGAAACGAGAGACGCCGAGGCGAGGCTGACCGATTATTTGCTTGAGGCACGGCACGGCTTTATCACGTTGAAGCTGTACGACCTCAAGGAGCTGTATCTGAAAAAGCTGAAAAAGCTGCATGACGGTTATGTTAAGATAGGAAATAGGAGTATATATACCGGTACGTCGGAGACTGTCCTGACGGGGTTTGCCTCTGTGGTTGTCAAGTACGGCATGTATGCGGCGGTGGGAATCATGGTGCTCAAGCGCATCGTCTCGCTTGGCGCGGGGGTAGAGGCGGTAGCGTTGGCGGGCAGCTTTTTTGCCGCGACGAAAACGATTTTCGATTCCATCCCACGCTTTGCGGAGGTCGGACGGGCGGAAGCGCGCCTCGGCGAGTGTCTTTCCGATGAGGATGTCGGTCACAGCGAGATCGAGGGTGCATCCGTATCGCTTAGCGATGTTTCGCTGCAGCGCGGCGATAAGGAGATTCTGCACCGTGCGAGCGTCGCTTTCCCGACCGGGGGGCTTTGCCTTATCAAGGGCGTGAACGGCGCAGGAAAATCCACTCTTCTGAAGCTGATAGTCGGACTGCTCCGCGCGGATGAAGGCGATGTGCGCGTCGGCGGTGCCGTGCCCGAAACGATCTCCGCCGACAGCTTTCCGCATGGGCTCTTCTATCTCCCGCAGGAGGATGCCGCGCTTGCCGTCTGCCCGCGCGAGTTTTACGGGATGGTCTGCGGTGCGGATGTCTCCGCCGTCATGCAGCTTGCGCGCGTTTTCGGGCTCGACGATGATCAGCTCGACGGCACGAACATAAATACGCTCTCGGGCGGCGAGCGGAAAAAGGTGTTTCTCGCTCTTGCGCTTGCGGCGGAGCCGACGATACTGCTTATGGACGAGCCGACGAATTCGCTCGATGCGGCATCGAAAACTCTGCTGCTTTCCGAGCTGAAAAAACGCAGAGGGCTGTCGCTTATCGTCACTCATGACTCGATTTTCGACGACGTCTGCGACCGCGTTTATTTTGCAGAGAGGGGGACGGTCATTGAGCATGAGAAAGATAAGCTCGCTTAGAGGTCGCATAATGTCGGACTGCGCTGCAGCGATGCTGCTCCCCGCAGCGGTATACGCCGCGGGCGATCTGCTCGGCGGTATCCTGACCGTCTATACGGCGGGTATTCTCGGCAGCTTTGCGGATGCGGTGCTGCGAATGAACGTAGACGGCGGTATGCGGAGCTTTCTGCAAATGCTTGTCTGCCTTGCCGTGAATATCGTCGTCGTTCCGCTGATAGGCCTGTTCGGCGAGGTCTTGATGTTTACCCGCTCTCTGAAGCATGAGCGGTACTGCGTCGGGAGCTTTTTGGATAAATCCTATCGGTCGGTGTCCGAGATGGGAGCGGGAGAGGTGCAGTATTCCATCGATGATGACCCGATAGACATGCGGTGCAACTTCGTGGACCTCGCGGAGAACGTCGTTATCATACCCGTAATATTTGCCTATCTCGTGTATAGCTCGGTCGGAATCAGCCCGCTGTTTACCGTCATAACGGCGGCAGTCTCCGCGCTCAAGCTTACCGTTCCCGTAGTCACAAGAAAAGCTATGGCAAAGTTTGACCGTGCGGATAAGGAATATCAAGCGGAGCTGCGCGAATACGAGACCGAAATGACCGAAAGACCTCACATCGTCAGGCTGTATGGGCTCAAAAAGGCAATCATTGAGCGCTTCGACCGTCTCTATCTCGGATACTTCCGCCGCGCGGTCAGACGCAGCAGCAGATATCGCACTATTGCGGGCAGCATTCTTTCGGCTGCCGACCCGCTGTGCACCCTGACGGTGCTTTTCGTCGGCGTGCTGCTCGCAAGCCGAGGGCATATCACCATTGGCTCGGTTGCCGCGATGGTCGGATATCTGGGCGTGTATAGTATGCTGTTTTCAAAGGTCGGAAGCTTCATCCGAACCCTGCCGCTGCTCCGCGTCAATATTGACCGCGTAGAAAAGCTGTACTCGGACGGTGAGCGGCGCGGCGGTGAGCAGGTCGCGGACGACGCGCTTATTCGGGTGGATGGGCTGTCGTTCCGATACGTAGATAAGCCTGTTCTCGACAATGTGACCTTCTCTGTTGAAAAAGGGGATAAGCTCGCGGTGACGGGGGTAAACGGAAGCGGAAAATCTACGCTCATTATGCTGCTGTGCGGATTGTTTGAAGGCTACGACGGCAGCATAGAGGTCGGCGGACATGAGCTGCGCGAAACGGACCTGAAGGCATGGCGCAGGTGTTTTGCCTTCGTTCAGCAGGACCCGTATCTGTTCGACGGAAGCGTTCTTGAAAATGTCAGAATCGGGGACCTCTCCGCCGATGATGCGCGCGTTAAAGCGGTTATGGAACAGCTCGGCATTCTGTATCTCGCCGATCGCGATGCGACTCGCAGCGAAAAGGTTCTTTCCGGCGGCGAACGACAACGCATATCGCTTGCAAGGGCATTGCTCAAGGGTACGGATCTCTTGATTTTTGACGAGCCCGGTAATAATCTTGACCCCACAGCACTCGCTTGGATGGCTGACTACATAAAAAACTGCGATAAGACCGTTATCGTCGTAACACACGACGAACTGCTGCAACAGGCGGCAAATAAAACCCTGCGCTTAGCAAAATCTTGAGCGCGCGGGGAACGCGGCGAGGGGAACGCGGCGAGGAGTACGCGGGGAGGAGTACGCGGCCTTTTGAAAAAGGCCTGGCGAAAACTTTATAATAGGGAGTCTTTCT
>URAP01000049.1 GCA_900545935.1 uncultured Eubacteriales bacterium | reverse complement strand
TTTTCGACGATTCTGCATCTTTTTTATCTCTCCCCGGCTCGTGTCGGCTGAAAAAGCGCAGACCGAAAAGAAGTTTATATTATCATAATATTATTGTCTTAAGTAATAAAAAGCAACCACCCCGATGCCGAAGTATATCGTTATCGGGGTGGTTATATCTACACCGCTTTCAGCGGAGAGCTATTGATTTTTGCTTTAGGGCTGTTATCAGTCGCCGATAGAATCGGTGCGGTAGATGAACTTGACATTTCCGTCGGTCTCATCGGTGATTCCCGAGAAAGAATTGTAATCGCGGGAAACATTGATGATAGCCTTCAGGCGCTCGCTTGCGCTGCCGATGTCGTCGCGCAGGATCTTAGTGAGCTTGGAGATACCGTCGGTATTGAAGGTTCCCAGACCCTCGTCGAGCTGCTTTGCGCCGTCGCGGAGCTGACTTACGCCGTTGCGGAGAGCGGGAACGCCGTCACGGAGCGAGAGAATGCCGTCATAGAGGGTTGTGAGACCGTCGCGGAGGGTATCAGCACCTGCAGAGAGGGTCGCAGAGCCGCTTGCAAGGCTTTCTGCACCGTCCTTTGCACTGCTTACACCGTATGTGTAGGTGCACAGACCGGAGTAGAAGGTCGAATAAGAATCAAGCTGACCCTTGAGCGAGCTGATATCTGCTGCGCCCGACTTTGCCTGCTCGAGTGCTGCGGTTATCTGCTCCTGAACCTCAGCGGAGTTCATATTCTGCTCGATGAGCAGTGCTGCCTGCTCGTCTGTCTTGGTGCTTATCGTCTGCTTGATGCCATCGCTTGACATCTGCGCATCGGTGTTCTGAGCGATGAGCGCCTTAACGGCGTCGCTCGCCATCTGAGCATCGACCGCGCCTTTTATAGCTGCCTGCTGCTCGGCGGTGATAGCGCCTGCCTCAACGGCTGCCTTATACTGCTCGACCGTCATGTTCTGAGTAGCGAGCACCTTTGCAAGAACACCGCTTCTGACCTCGGCGGTGACAGCCGCTTCTACCTGAGTACGTACTGCCTCGGTAACTGCGGCTTCAATCGTGCCGCGCTGAGCCTCGACTGCTGCAGTGACCTTTTCGCGTGCTGTTGCTGCTGCGAGCTCGTAAACCTTGGTCTCATCGAGCGACGCGATAGCTCCGGAGAGGACCTTGTCATAGTTATCTGTGGTAAGTGCGGGCAGGGTAAGTCCAGCTGCTGCAAGCTGCTTGTCAGCCGTGCTGAGCAGAGCGGAGAACACCTGCTCTGCGCCGCCGCGGAGTGCGGCACTGTTAGCGTCAAGCTCTGCGAGACCGCCTGCGAGCTGCTTAGCGCCGGAGGCGAGTGCGGATGCGCCGGAGGCAAGTGTATCGGAACCGCTGCGGAGCCGGTCGGCGCCGTCGACGAGCTTATCAACGCCTGCTATCAGGTCGCCGGAGCGGTCGAGCAGGGTGCCTACACCCTCATAGAGTGCTGCGGAGCCGTCAATCAGCTGCTTCATACCGTCGTCGAGCTGATCGGCGGCGTCGGTGAGCTTATCGAGGTCATCGAGCGCGTCGGGATCAACCGAGCTGAATACGCTGTTTGTTGCGACCGTTACGGTGTTGCTCATAGAGAACGACTCGGTGTCTGCGCTTATCTCAACGTAATCGGGGATATCGACCTCGTCGCTGTCTATCGCGAGATCATCTGACAGACCGGGGAATGCGAGACCGACCGCAATATATCTCGAGCCGTCGGATATGACCTTTCCTGCGTTTATCTCAACGTTCGAGAAGCTGTCGCCGTCGAGGATAAGACCTGTGAGCATAGCGAAGGGAACATATATCTTCTCTTCCTTGCCGTCGATGGTCACATTTGAATACTGATTATTTTTATAATCGAAGCGGATGGTCACGTGACCGCTCTTGCCTGCTATCTCGTCGGCGGAAACAATCTTGCCGTCGAGCATGTAGGTCAGGCTCAGGTCAACGGGCAGCTCCTTCTTGATGTCGCCGCGGTAGTAGATGTCATTTCCCGCAGCATCCCAGACGCGGGATCCGTCGGAGGACATAGTGTAGCTCTGATCGCCGCCGACCGTCTCGATGTTCTCGAGCTCGCTGCTGTCGGTTATCTGTGCGGCGGAGATGGCATTCTTGAGCCAGTCGCTGACGATTATTTTCTGTACCGAGCCATCCGTGCCTGCAATGACGTAGACTGTCTCGTCCTTTTCTATCTTCTTTTCTTCCTCTTTTTCGGTGTCGGCAGCCTTTGTATCGGTGTCGACGGCGGTCGTCTTGGCTTCGCTGTCAGAGTTTTTAACGGCGAGAGCGGTAATGCCTGCGCTGCTGCCTATGAGCAGGGCGGCGCAGAGAGCGATAGAAACGGGCTTGAGTGCTATTCTTTTCATCACTTGTTTTCCTCCTTGAACTTAGCGATATTCTTGCAGCTCTTCATTCCGAGCGTAGAACGAATGATTATTCCGTCGGTGAGCATGAGCAGTGCGGGGAGAATGAATATAACGCACAGCATGCTGATCACCGCGCCTCTCGCCATGAGCATGCACAGCGAGCTGATTATGTCGATATCCGAGTAGAGAGCAACACCGAATGTTGCGGCGAACAGCCCCATACCGGATACTATTATTGAGGGTATCGAGGTAGAGAGTGCGGTGGTGACAGCCGACCTCTTGTCGGCACCGCCAATGCGCTCCGTCTTATACCTTGTCGTCATAAGTATTGCATAGTCGACCGTTGCGCCGAGCTGGATGGTCGAGATGCATATCGGTGCTATGAACGGCAGCGACTGACCGAGATAGTGCGGCAGACCGAGGTTGATAAAGATACCGAGCTCGATGACCGCTATAAGGATGAACGGCAGCGAGACGCTCTTCTCAACGAGCAATATAATAACGAAGATAGCCGCGATAGAGATGATGTTGACCACCTGGAAGTCATGGCTTGTGGTGGTTATCATGTCGTTCATGCAGGATGCCTCTCCTATCAGCATTCCGCCCTCATCGTAGCGCTTGAGTATGCTGTTCAGCTCATTCAGCTGAATGCCTACCTCATCGCTCGCCGATGCATATGCGGAGTTGATAAGGATAAGCTCGTGCTCGTCGCTCTCGAGAATACTCTTGATGCTGTCGGGAAGTATCTCCTCGGGAACGGCGGAGCCGATAACGCTCTCGAGACCGAGTACGTACTTGACACCGTCGACTTTCTCCATCTCGCTGCACATTGCACTGACCTCGCTCTGAGAGAGCGACGAATCGACGAGCAGCATGTGCGTCGAGGAGATGTTAAAGTTTTCGGAGAGCTTTGAGTTTGCGATAACGTAATCCATGTCATCGGGCAGGCACTTTGACAGATCGTAGTAGACCTCATCATTCGTCTTAGAGTAGCCGTAATATGCCGGCGGGATGAGCAGGGCGAATATCACGAGAAATACGGGGAACACCTTGATAACGCCTTTTGCGAGCTTATCCATGTTAGGAAGCAGCGGGCGGTGAGCGGTGCGCTCGAGAGGCTTGTCGAATACAAGTATCAGCGACGGCAGCACCGTGACGCATCCGATAACTCCGAGGATAACGCCCTTTGCCATAACGATACCGAGATCCATGCCGAGCGTAAACGACATGAAGCAGAGCGCCGCGAAGCCGGCGACCGTCGTTATCGAGCTTCCGATAACAGAGGTAAAGGTCTGATGGATCGCCTGAGTCATTGCTTCTTCCTTAGTGTCGCACAGCGGCTTTTGCTCGCTGTAGCTGTGCCAGAGAAAGATGGAGTAGTCCATCGTGACCGCGAGCTGGAGCACTGCAGACAGAGCCTTTGTTATATAGGATATCTCGCCGAGGAAGTAGTTTGTTCCGAGGTTCAGCAGTATCATCATGCCGATAGAGGCAAGGAAGATGAACGGAACGAGCCAGCCGTCGAGGAATATTAGCATTGCGACGGTGGCAAGAACTACCGCGATAAGAACGTATATCGGCTCCTCCTGCTCGCACAGGTCGCGCAGATCGGATGCCATTGCGGTAAGTCCCGAGACGAAGCACTGCTTGCCTGCGACCTGCCTTATCTCGGCAAGAGCCTCAAGCGTCTCATCGGCGGAGGTCGAGGTGTCGAAGAATACCGCAACCAGTCCCGAGTCGTCCGTACGGAACTCCCTATATATCTTTTCTGGGATGATCTCGGTGGGGATCCTCTCGTCGGCAAGCGACGCATAGGAGAGGACAGATTCTACATGGTCTATCTCCTCGAGCTTTTTACACATCTGTTTTTCGTCCTGCATCGGCATGCCTTCAGTCACTATGAAGCAGAAGCCGCCTTTGCCGAACTCGTCGAGCAGCACGTCCTGACCGATGACCGTATCCATATCCTTCGGTAGGTATGTGAGCATATCGTAATTGATCCTTGTGCCGAGCATACCGAACACAGCCGGTATCATCAGCAGAATCGCAAGGATAATGATCGGGATGCGATATTTAACTATCGCTCTGGAAAGTCGCATTTTCCTTCCTCACTTTCATTGCTTTCTTATTACGTTCAATATAATATTACAACCGCGCCGAAAAAGAAACAGTCAAAAAAATGTGTTTGCTGATTTTTTTAGCAACGGGTGGGTTTTGTTTAAAAAAATCTGCCTGCGCTTATTCGTGGGAGATTCTACAAGCAATGCGTTCGGCGCCATTTTACATTCGACGGTATATAGTCGTACATATTTATTGTTTTTCTACCTATCACTAATATTGCAAGACTGTGTGAGGCGGTGTAATTCCGCAGAATTTACTTCGATCAGCCATTGGCTGCCGCATCGCTGCGGATAGTATCAAATTTTGATATGTTTGATATTTATTCCCCGAAAAGCACTTGACTGAAACGCATCTTGGTGTTAGAATATCACGGTTGTAAGGCATAGCGTCGGATCTGCTCCGGACGCAGAAATGCCGAGCGTCCTTAAAAGAGGGGAGTGGCATATGAACAAGAAAAAAAGAACGGTGGCGCTCATCGTTTGGCTGTGTATTATCGCAGTTCTTCTCGCGGCGGTATTTATCGTCGGAAGTCCCGGCGGTGAGAGCGAGTCAATAAAGGAAGCAATGCGAGACGCGGTGCTTCATGAGACAAATAAAATATCCTTGTTCGGCATGGAGGTAAATCCTGCGGTGATATCGGGCTTTGTAGTTACCGGTATACTGCTTTTACTCGCACTGATAGCACGTATCTTCCTCATTCCGAGGATGAAGGAGGTGCCGGGCAAGATACAGCTGCTTGTAGAGGCACTTGTCAATTTCTTTGATAACCTTGCAAAGTCCAACAGCCCGCACCGGAACACCTTCCTCGGTGCGTATATATTCGCTGCAGGTGTGTATATCTTCTTCGGTACGCTGTTTGAGCTTTTCGGGCTTCAGGCTGTCACGACGTCGGGTATGTCCATCGCACTGCCTGCGCCGCTCGCTGATATAAACGGAGCGATATCGCTCGGATGTCTGTCGTATCTTGTGATACTCGGCGGCGGTATCGTAGGTAATGGTCTGCGCGGAGTCGGAGCAACGCTCAAGGACTTCTCGCTGCCTATCTCGATGAGCTTCCGTCTCTTCGGAGCTCTGCTCAGCGGACTGCTCGTTACCGAGCTTGTCTACTACTACATCAACCTCAGCTTTGTACTGCCCGTTGTCGTCGGAGTAATGTTCACGCTGCTGCATGCGCTTATTCAGACCTACGTGCTTACGATGCTCGTGGCGCTCTTCTACGGTGAGGTGTCCGAGAAGAGCCCTAAAAAGAAAAGAAAAACAAAAAACTGAAAAAAGCCCGTGCATAAGGGCAGGAGGAAACAAAAATGAAGATAATAAAGAAGATAATTTCCGCGGTCCTCGTTCTTACCGCAATAGCCGTTTTCGCAGCTCCTGTTTTCGCAGAGGAGATCGCTCCCGCGTCCGATGCCGTAGCTACCTCCGAGACCGGAGCGGAGACCGAGGCAGTTGACAACTCTATCGGCAGCAAGGCTATTGCAGCCGCAATTTGCGTCGGAATCGCAGCTGCCGCAGGCGCTGTCGGAATGGCAACAGCTATATCCAAGTCCAATGAGAGCATCGCGCGTCAGCCCGAGGCATCCGGCAGCATCAGATCCAGCCTTATGCTCGGACTTGTGTTTATCGAGACCGCCATCATCTATGCCCTTATCGTCGCAATTCTTATCATATTCGTTCTTTAAGGAGCGGTACTATGAATATCCCACTTAATATAAACTTTCAGCAGATACTGCTGCATCTGCTCAACTTCGTTATCCTTGCGGGCGGACTCTATTTTCTGCTGTACGGACCCGTTAAGAAGTTTATGGACGGCAGACAGAAGCATTATTCCGATCTCAAGGCGCAGACCGAAGACGAGCTTGCCAAGGCTAAGGCTCTCGAGCAGGAATACAGAGAGCGTCTCTCCGCTGCCGACGCCGAGATAGCCGAGAGTAAGGCAGAAGCAAGCAGAGCCGCAGCCGAGATATCCGATAAGATAATCGCCGATGCGGAGAAGAAGAAGGAAGAGATAATCGCAGACGGACGTGCCGCAGCAGAGAGGGAGCGACGCAGAGCCGTTGACGATGCAAGAGAAGAGATCGTAGGTCTTGCTGTTGCTGCCACCGAGAAGATGATGGCAGAGGGAGAGGCAAAATGATCGACGAAAAGGCAAAAAATCAGCTCCGCGATCTGCGCGAGAGATGGTCTGCGCTGCTCGGCACGGAGGGTGATATAATCCCGCTTATGCGCGAGTCGCTTGACGAGTGGCAGCCCTCGGATAAGCCCGAGGAGACCGGCACCGTCGAGACGGTCGGCGACGGCATTGCGACCGTTTCCGGTCTGCCGGATGCCGCTTACGGCGAGATACTTATCTTCGACGGCGGAATTCGCGGTATGGTTCAGAATATGGGCAGACGCGAGATAGGCTGCATTCTTTTCGGAGACGACGGCGAGATAGTCGAGGGCAGCTCGGTTCACCGCACCGGAAAGACAGCGGGAATTCCCGTGGGAGATGAGTTTGTCGGCAGAGTTATCGACTCGCTCGGAAACCCGATAGACGGCGGCGGAAAGATCCACGCAGATGATTATCTGCCGGTAGAGTCGCCCGCACCCGGTATCATCGACCGTGCAAGCGTCAACTCGCCTATGCAGACCGGTCTGCTCGCGATAGATTCAATGTTTCCGATAGGAAAGGGTCAGCGTGAGCTTATAATCGGAGACCGCGTTACCGGTAAGACAACTATTGCGATCGACACTATACTCAATCAGAAGGGCAAGGGCGTTATCTGCATCTATGTCGCCATAGGACAGAAGGCATCGTCCGTCGCACAGCTGTGCGAGACGCTTCGCCGCAGCGGCGCAATGCAGTATTCGATAATCGTCGTTGCGGGCGCGAGCGATTCCGCGCCTATGCAGTATATCGCGCCGTACGCCGGCTGCGCAATGGGCGAGTACTTTATGAATACCGGCAGAGATGTGCTTATTGTGTATGACGATCTGTCAAAGCACGCGATCGCATACCGCAGCATGAGCCTGCTGCTCGAGCGCAGCCCGGGGCGCGAGGCATACCCCGGCGATGTTTTCTATCTGCATTCACGTCTGCTCGAGCGCTCTGCGCACCTCTCCGAGGAGCGCGGCGGAGGAAGCATGACGGCGCTGCCGATAGTCGAGACTCAGGCGGGCGACGTTTCAGCATATATCCCGACCAATATCATTTCGATAACCGACGGACAGATATTCCTGGAGAGCGAGCTGTTCTTTGCAGGGCAGCGCCCGGCTGTCAATGTCGGACTCTCGGTGTCGCGCGTCGGAGGCAGCGCACAGACAAAGGCTATGAAGCGGGCGGTAGGCTCGCTGCGTCTTGAGCTTGCACAGTACCGCGAGATGGAGGTCTTTACCCAGTTCTCGGGCGACCTCGACGAGGCTACGCAGAATCAGCTCGAATACGGCAAGAGTCTTATGGCGCTGCTGCGCCAGAAAAACGGCCATCCCTATTCTGATATCGAGCAGGTGATACTGCTCGTAGCGGGGCTCGGGCATGTGTTTCAGCATATGCCTGCCTCGGATATCCCCGCCTTTGCCGCCTCACTGCTCGACTATATTAAGGCGAGCGAGTCCGGTACATGCAGCGAGATAACCGCAAGCGGCGTGCTGAGTGACGATAACCGTGCGCGCATTCTCCGTGCCTGCGAGGACTTTCGTCGCACATCGGCGGGTGAGCAGAAATGACGGGAACTAAGGAAATAAAGGATAGAATGGCGAGCATCCGCGACACTCAGAAGATAACGAACGCCATGTATCTCATTGCCTCTACAAAGCTGAGAAAGGCGAAGGCGGAGCTTGATATGACCCGCCCGTATTTCGACGCGCTCAAGGGTGAGATAAAGCGTATCTTCCGTACTGTCGATGATGTCGAGAGCAAATATTTTTATCCTGCCGACGGTGCTCCGGTTAGTGTTGATACCTATGCCTGCCTTGTTATAACGGCAGATAAGGGGCTTGCCGGCGCGTATAATCAGAATGTTCTCCGTGAGGCTGAGGCAATGCTCAATGCCCATCCGGACACGCGGCTGTTCGTTGTCGGAGAATACGGCAGAGCACATTTCAGCGCTATCGAATATAAGGTGGAGCGCAGCTTTCTTTATACCGCGCAGAACCCCACCATCCGCCGCGCCCGAGAGATAAGCGAGCTGCTGCTCGATCTCTATAATCGCGGTGAGATAGGCAAGATATACGTTATATATACCGATATGGACGCAAAGCTCGAATGTACCCCTCGCAGCACTCGTCTGCTGCCATTTCACCGTAAGGACTTTCTGACACACGAGGGCGAGCGTCAGGTCGATTCGCCCTTTGAATTTGTTCCGTCGGTCGAGGCGGTGCTCGATAATGCTATCGAGAGCTATGTTACCGGATTTATTTACAGTGCTCTTGTCGCCTCGTTCTGTTGCGAGCAGGAGTCGAGAATGTCGGCGATGAGTGCTGCGAATGATAACGCGGCGAAGATGATATCGGAGCTTTCGGTACGCTTTAATCGTGTGCGTCAGGCGGCTATAACGCAGGAGATCACCGAGGTCTCTGCCGGTGCTAAGGCACAGCTGCGTAAGAGAAAGAAGCGAGAGGCGCAGCAGGCTAAGAAATAAGCGTTTGCGTTTTGTTGCCGCAGTCGCGTGATATTGCATCCGGCATGATTGCCGTGTTGCCTCCGCTCGGCACTCGGCATTCGGATTTCGGGCAATACCGACAGCTGCATTTTTCGCAAGAAAGGAAGCTCCCGCAGGCGGGAGCTGTGGATATAGGTGATAATTGATGAATACGGGAAGGATCGTTGAGGTCTCGGGACCTGTTGTAGACTGCGAGTTTGAGCCCGGCAGCATCCCGCACATAAAGGAGGCTCTGTCGGTCGAGGTCCACGGTAAGACCCGAGTAATGGAGGTCGCACAGCATATCGGCGGCAATACCGTCCGATGCATTATGCTCTCTGAAAGTGAGGACCTTGTCCGCGGTATGCCGGTTACGGCGAGCGGACACGGTATCAGCGTACCCGTCGGCGAGAATACGCTCGGACGTATGTTCAACGTCCTCGGTCACCCGATAGACGGCGGAGAGAGCATACCCGATGAGGTGCCGAGATGGGAGATACACCGCCGCGCACCGCGCTTTGACGAGCAGTGTCCTGCGGTCGAGGTGCTCGAGACAGGGATCAAGGTCATCGACCTGCTCGAACCGTACCCTAAGGGAGGTAAGATAGGACTTTTCGGCGGTGCCGGAGTCGGAAAAACGGTGCTCATTCAGGAGCTGATACACAATGTTGCCATGGAGCACGGCGGCTATTCCATCTTTACCGGAGTCGGAGAGCGCAGCCGTGAGGGCAACGATCTCTGGAACGAGATGAAGGAGAGCGGCGTTATCGAAAAGACAGCGCTTGTTTTCGGTCAGATGAACGAGAGCCCCGGTGTGCGTATGCGTGTCGCGCTATCCGGACTTACGATGGCGGAGTACTTTCGCGAGCAGGAGCATAGAGACGTGCTGCTGTTTATAGATAATATATTCCGTTTCGTTCAGGCGGGAAGTGAGGTCTCGACTCTGCTCGGACGTATGCCCTCTGCCGTCGGCTATCAGCCTACCCTTGCGGAGGAGATGGGCGCGCTTCAGGAGCGTATAGCGTCAACGCACGACGGCTCGGTCACATCGGTTCAGGCGGTCTATGTCCCTGCCGACGACCTTACCGACCCTGCGCCTGCGACTACGTTCTCGCATCTTGATGCGACTACCGTCCTCTCGCGTAAGATATCTGAGCAGGGCATTTATCCCGCTGTCGACCCGCTTGCGTCCTCCTCGCGTATACTCGAGGCCGATATCGTAGGTCAGGAGCATTACGATGTTGCACGTGGTGTGCAGGAGGTGCTCCAGAAATACAGCGAGCTGCAGGATATCATCGCCATTCTCGGTATCGACGAGCTTGGCGATGAGGACAAAAAGATCGTTACACGTGCGAGAAAGATACAGCGCTTCCTCTCTCAGCCGACGCATGTTGCGGAAAAGTTCTCGGGACTGCCGGGAATATATGTCCCGCTACGCGAGAGCGTGCGCGGCTTCCGTACCATCCTTGACGGTGATATGGATGCATATCCCGAGGCGGCGTTCTTCAACGTCGGAACCATCGACGATGTCAAGGTCAAGGCGGAGCAGCTTGCAAAAGAGGGCAACGCATGAACACCTTTAACGTAAAAATACTCGCCTCCGACGGAGCCGAGTATCAGGGACCGTGCGTCTCACTCATCGTTCCGACGAGCGACGGTCAGTACGGAATTATGGCGCTGCACAGTAATATGATAAGCGCTATCGTGCCCGGAAAGCTGACCTATCGTACCCCCGAGGGTGTGGAGCATATACTTGCCGTATCATCCGGGCTTGTAAAGGCGGAGGGCGGAGAGGTGCTTGTGCTTGTCGGTGCGGCTGAGCGTCCCGAGGAGATAGACGCTAACCGCGCAAGGCGCGAGCTCGAGGCTTCACGTGAGGCGGTGCTGCAGAGACGCAGTATACATGAATATCGTCTTGCGCAGGCGAATATCGCACGGGCGTTGAATCGCCTCCGCGTCAAGGGCGAAACCCAATAGTGAAGGCTAAAAAAGCGCAGACCGAAAAAGCTCTCGGGGAGGCTAAAAAAGCGCAGATCGAAAAAGCGGATAAGAGCAATTATTAGGCTTTTATACGGCACAAAAACAAGGAAAGCAGATGAAATCCTATCGGATTTCTCCGAAGAAATAATTATCCGCTTTTTCT
>URAP01000048.1 GCA_900545935.1 uncultured Eubacteriales bacterium | reverse complement strand
TTTCGCCAGGCCTTTTTCAAAAGGCCGCGTTCCTTTCCCCCTTGTCTTCTGCGTACCCCGTTTCCTCACGCGCGGTGCTTTTTGCGGCGCGGGAGGATGTACGAGGCGCTTTCGGGTCTGAGGAGGATAACGGCGGCGGCGAAGGTCACTATCCCCGCGAGGGAGATAATGCCGCCGTAGATGAGGCATGAGGGCATGTAGCGCATGCTGACAGTGTGTTCACCGGGTGCTGCGCGGAAGGCGATAAGCGAACCGAGTACCGTTTCGGTCTCGACCTCTGCGCCGTCGACGGTCACGCTCCAGCCGGAGTCCTGCGGGATAGAGGTGAATACCATTCCGCTCTCAGGCACGGTGACGGTGCCCTCGACGCGGGTATCCGAGAAGCGCGTAATCGCGGCGTTATTCTCGGCGAGGCGTGCGGCGATCTGCTCCCAGAGGGCGGTATCGAGGTACCAGAACGGCTGTATATCCTCAACGATATAGAACGACTTGTCCTCGGTGAGAATGACCTTGAGCGTCGCCTCGGCATCGGTCGGCAGAGCGCCGAGCGCGATCGTGTGCTCGACCGCCTCGCTCTTGTACTTGGCAAGCTCGACATTATTGAACATTATCTGACCGGTCGAGCCGTACACAGACGGAAAAACGCAAAAGATGGGATTATCCTCGCCCGCGCCGCTGAACGAATACGTAACATCTGCACTGCGCTCGGAGTTGTCGGCCACGAACTTTTCATGGCGGGGATAGTCATCTGTCGCCTTGATGGTCGATTCGCGGGTATTCGAGAGGTCGAGGGTCGTCTCGATGGGCTTCCATACCTCGACGGTCTCGGTCTCGCCGAGCATGGCGGTGACTATCTCGTTCATTTTTGTAAACGGATCGGCTGAGTAGTGCTGCTCGTCGAGGTCAAGCTCGGCGATAGCGTTGCTGACACCGTAGAAAAGCGATAGCGCATTTTTGTTCTCGTAGCCGTACAGTGCGGTATCGGGATCCTCGAGGATGCAGTCATAGCCGTAGGCGGAGACCTCTGCGGAGTCCGCTATGTAGCGAACGCCGAGCAGCGAATCGGCAACGGGGGTCTGACCCTTGTACTGGGACCAGTGCGAATGCGAGGCATAGCCGAGGTCTCCGAGCGTCGCAATGACGGCAGAATTGAGCAGCGATGAGGAGTTTGAAATGCCGTACTCGCCGAGCGACATCGGATCGCAGACGGTGCGGTGACCGGTGTTCTCCATGCGGTAGAATTTCGAGCCGTAATGCTCGCTGTCATAGTTTTTCAGCGCCTCTATCATAGAGCCGTACTTTTCGTTGTAGTCAACGTAGCTGCTGCGGCTCGAGAAAACAACATCGCTGTTCATTCGGCTCTCAAGATAGACGCCGGTAACGACCGTCTCTACGCATACGGCGACGACGAGCAGCAGAGGCGCGAGCCTCGACATCGCGCGGCTGCGGACAGCCCATATGCAGAAAACGGATACTGCGAGGAGTCCGAGCGTGCCCCATACGACGTAGATATCGCTCATCCATTCATAGTCGCCTATCTTCTGAACGAGCGCAATGAGCGTAACGAGCGCGAATATTATCGGCAGCAGCCAGCGTATCTCAAGCTCACGCAGCTCGGAGAACGCACGGTAGGCGAGCGTTATGAAGAAGAATATGAGCATGAACGCATAGCGGTAGTTGAGCCAGTTCGGGTTCTGGAAGCCGTGCCATACAAGGTCGGGCAGCGAGAGCGACATGCTCATCGCGAATACGGTGATAAAGCCCGCAGCGGCGAGCTTTTCCCTTCCGCTCGGCTTACGTGCGAAGAAGAACATCGGCATGAGCAGCAGCGTCAGCGAGCCGCAGGCGATGAACGGAAGCCCCTCGGGACGAACGGTGTCGTAGGCGGTGGGCATCATCTTTGCAAAGAAGTCGAGCAGGTCGAATTTTGCCTTAAGGTCGTAGCTCGGGCTTGAGAAGCCGGTCTTTCCGTAGGAGAGCGAGATGTATGCAGGATAGAGTATCACGGCGGCGATCTCGAGCGCGATTATCGAAAAGATGAGCATACGCAGCAGTGATCGGAGAAAATGGCGGCGTTCGCCGGTGAGGTTATTCTCTCCGTCTCCGCTTTTTGCAAAATAATAGTAGAAAAAGTAGAAAAAGGAAAACACGCACATCATATAGCCGATGTAAAAGTTCGACATTGCGGCGAGTGCGAGGATAGCCACATAGAGGACAAAATCCTTTTTCTTTATCAGGCGCTCGATCCCGAGTGCGAGCAGAGGCAGATAGATAAGCTCATCTATCCACATCGTGTTGTGCGCCATTACTATCGCATAGGAGCAGAGCGCGTAGAGGGTGGAAAAGACGACCGAGCCGAGCTTTCTGCCGCCGTGTGAGCTGCGCAGATACAGCGCCATCGAAAAGCCGCAGGCGCCTGCCTTGAGCATGAACATCAGCAGCAGTGCCTCGGTGATGTGAGAGGCGGGGAACAGGCAGGTTATCAGCGAGAACGGACTCGACAGATAGTATGCGAATATGCCGAGAAATTCGCCGCCGAGCGAGCGCGACCACGAGTAGAGCAGGCTGCCGCCGTGCAGCAGCTTGTTTCGCAGCTCCGCGAAGAAGTAGACGTACTGACCGTTGAGGTCGAGAATGAGCACCGAGCCGTTCCCGAACGGGTATATCGCACGCGAGAGATAGATGCAGAACAGCAGAACGAACGGGATGAGAAAAGCCCACAGCAGATACAGACTGCGCTTTTTGGCGACGCGGTCCTCATAGCCGGTGAGCAGGCGGCAGGAGCTGCCGTACACGCGGCTGCGCGCACGCGCGCGAGAGAAAAGCGAGAACCTGCAGCTCGCGGCATCGGATGTGTCCGATGTGTCCGATATATTAGATGTATCTGACACGTTTGAAGTGCCGGCTGCTTTAGATGCATTTTCGTCCGCCGCAGCTGCCGAGGCTGTTACGACAGTGGGAGCGCCGTCGGAGACTGTATCGGAGATCGCGCCGACATCTGCGGGAGCCGCGTTTGCCGCTGCGGTATCTGTGCCCGCGGCGCAGCCGGGCTGCTCCGCGTCCGACGAGGGTCGGAGATTGTCCTTATTTTCCGTCATTATATGTACCGTTCCTTTCGCCCGAAGGGCAGGTTTATTCGGAGTTTTTTCCATAAATAAGAATATTTATCGCTCACCAGTATAGCATATCTTTTCCGAGTTGTAAAGTTTTTTCCGATGTATAGTTCCGACGCGGTTCCTTTTCCTCCTTTTTTATTGACAAAGGAGGTACTTTGTAATAAAATAGATGTGTGTATCTTCGCCGCAATGCGGCGCGCGGAGAGACAAGACCGTCTCTTGCTATGCCATGACGGATGAAAGGAATTTTCACTGCGATGACCGGTATACATAATACAAATAATAGAATAAGGTGTTGCGGACTTTGCCGCACGCTCTCAGCCGCGCTTGCCATGCTGTCTGCGGCGCTGCTCCTTGCTTCGTGCGGCAAAAGCGATACGGTGATGAAGCTCGGCTCGTTTGAGGTCAGCTACGATCACTACCGCTATATCTACATGAATGTATACAACGAGCTTTCCGAGTCCGATCTGTCCGAGACGGAGCGTGCGGAGGAGCTTGAGAATGCGGTCGGCTCGTCGCTGCGTTACAGCGCATCGATATATGAGCTGGCTAAGGAAAAGAAGATCAGTCTGTCGGACGACGAGGAGCAGGCGGTCGACGATGCCGTCACGGCTGCCGAGGAGGAGTGCGGCAGTGCTGAGGAGTTTGACACACAACTGCGTGAGGCGTATCTGACGAGAGATTTCTTCCGCCGCGCGCTCGAGCTTCAGCAGCTCGAGCAGAAGCTGCGCGACACTCTGTCGAGCGAGCGCAGCGGAGAGCTTGCCGTCGACGATGCTGCTCTTATCGAGGACGCACACGAGAATTTTTACTATGCCGAGTATATCCTGACGCGTGATGAGCAGGATGCCGAGGCGGTGCTCGCCGAGGCAAAGGCGGGAGCACAGCTGTCCGACCTTGCGCAGGACGGCAGAACTCTCGGCAGCTATTGCTTTACACACGGGCAGCTTATCGAGGAGCTTGAGAATGCGGTGCTCGCCGTCGGCGAGGGCGAGGTCGTGGACAAGGTCATAGTCGCAAGCGACGGCTGCCGAATCGTCCGCCGCCTTGCACTGACCGACGAGCTGATAGATGAGAATTTCGACAGCATCCGCAAGGCGTATCTTGCCCGCCGCTTCGGCGAGCTGCGCAGCGAGGTCGAGGCGGGGCTTGAGGAAAAGCGCACCTCGCTTTACGACGCGTTGTCTCCCGAGATGCTCGCAAAGCCTTGGTCGGAGGCAAAATAACACTATTGTCGAGCAGCGCGCACGGTACAGCTCCGACAGCCTGAGTATGCGCTGCCGGTAACGCGGGGATACGATAAAAACGGACAAATTAATGCCGGACGGTATTACGATACGATCATAAAAGGAGAAATGAAATGAGTACAAAGAAGATAACAAAGGCGGTCATTCCCGCAGCGGGTCTCGGAACGAGAATGCTCCCTATCGCACGCACGGTGTGCAAGGAGACTCTGCCGATAGTAGACCGTCCCGCAATATCCTACCTTGTAAACGAGGCGATAGACAGCGGCGCGACGGATATACTCATTATAACCAACCGCGGCAAGGGCGCAATGGAGGACTATTTTGACTATTCGCCGGAGTACGAGATTGCGCTGCGCGCAAAGGGCAAGGATGCGCTTGTCGAGGAGCTGCGCCGCGACGCAGAGCGTGCAAATATCTATTTTATCCGTCAGAAGGAGCCTCGCGGACTCGGACACGCGGTGCTTGCGGCGCGCAATTTCATCGGAAACGAGCCGTTCTACGTGCTTTACGGAGACGACGTTATCATGAGCAAGACCCCCGTCTGCGCACAGCTGCGCGATGCGTACGAGAAGTACGGCAAGGCGGCATGCGGTGTTAAGGAGGTAACGGCGGAGCAGATTCTGAAGTATTCCTCGCTCGACGCAAAGCCCATCGAGGGCAGCGGAAACTGCTATAATGTTACCGATATGATAGAAAAGCCAAAGCCCGAGGAGGTCATTACCCGTCTCTCGATTCTCGGCAGGGTGCTGCTCACCCCCGATATTTTCGATATCCTTGCAGAGACAAAGCCCGGCGCGGGCGGCGAGATCCAGCTTACCGATGCAATGCGCGTTCTCGCACAGTCGGTAGGTATGACCGCTGTCGATTTCGAGGGCAAGCGCTACGACCTCGGCTCAAAGCTCGGCTTCCTCTATGCGAATGTTGAGTCAGCGCTGCGCGATCCCGAGCTCGGAGGAGAGTTCCGCGAGTATCTCAAGGAGCTGGCGGCTACATTATGAACATGAGAATAAGCAAGACGAACTATTATCTCGATATCGCCGAGACGGTCTCGGAGCGCTGCACATGCCTGCGCCGCCGTTACGGCGCTATCATAGTCAAGAACGATTCCATCGTTTCGACCGGCTATAACGGCGCTCCGCGCGGACGCGAAAATTGCTCGGATATGGGCTTCTGCCTGCGCGAGCGGATGAACATTCCGCATGGTGAGCGATATGAGCTCTGTCGCAGCATTCACGCAGAGCAGAACGCGGTCATCTCCGCCTCCCGCGAGGAGATGGACGGCGCGACGATGTATATGGTCTGCACCGATCCCGAGAGCGGGGCTGTCGTTCCGGGTACGAGCAACTGCATGATGTGCCGTCGGGTGATAATCAATTCGGGCATCAAGCGGGTTGTAATTCGCGACACGCGCGACGAGTACCGCGAGATAAACGTCAGCGATTGGATAGAAAATGATGATTCGCTCCCTGATGAATATAAGGCGGAGCGTGCGGCAGATGATAAAAACGGCGAACACGGCGGGCATTGCTGCTCCTACTGCAAAGGGAACTGAGTATGCGGAGAGTCTGCATGAAAAATACGGCGCGATCGTTTAATAAAAGAGATTCGCTGCGCGCGATGCGCACATTGCTCTGCATGCTGCTGCTTGCGGCGGCGCTTATGACCTCGCTGTCGGGCTGCGACCTGCTTCTGCCATCGGTCGGCGGCGCGGACGGTACGGTCGAATTCGGCGGCAGGAGCTATACGAGGGTTGACCGACGTTCGATCGCTCCGGCTGCGCTCGGCGATAGCGTGGCTAAGACCAAGGGCGAGGACGGTAAGACCGTTCTCTGCCGGGTCGAGGGCGACGAGTCGGGGCAGTTTCTCGCATCGTCCGAGCACGGTGTGCTTACCGTTTGGTCGGCTGTCGAGCTGCCCGAGTCGGACACGCTTGCGAATATTGCCGTATCATATGAGGTCTGCTACTCGGATCAGGATGAAAAAACGGTGTTTACCTGTACCGATAAGGACAAGGTATCAGAGCTGCTCTCGGTGCTCGCAAGCGGCGAGCCGACCGCTCTGCCCGCCGACGACGGAGTTACCTATTATCTGAAATTCAGCCTCGAGGGCTTTGACGGTATAAGGTACGTGCTCGGCTGCTTCTACGATACCGAAACGGGCGAGGCGTATGTCTATGACCGCGATGAGAAAAAGCCGCGCTCCGTCGCTCACCTCCTCGACGGTCAGCTCCCGTACTCGAGCTGAGGGACGCGGAGAACGCGGGGAACGCGGGGAACGCGGAGGACGCGGAGGACGCGGCCTTTTGAAAAAGGCCTGGCGAAAACTTTGATAAAGGGAGCCTTTCTCGGGCAGAACGGCTGGGACGATTGCGGAGTAAAGGTTTTGCCTACCGCGCACTAACTAAGGATTAGACAGTTTAAAAGTTTCGTCGACCTTTTCAAAGGTCGCGGGGAGTGGGGCAGCGCCCCACAGAACGGCGTTTCTTTTGGAGCTTTTCTTTGCGCTTACTCGCTCAAAGAAAAGCGGCTGAGGCTCTGATTCACCCGAATTCGTAGTGACAATAGCTTTCCTCTTGCTAACTCTTTGAGCGACGCCCTGCATCGTTCGCAGCGCAACTCGTTTACAAAAAGAAAAGCGGCTAAGGCTTTGATTCACCTGAATTCATAGTGATAACACATAACGATACACTAAAATTCAGATGTAAATCAGGCTGATAATGTTACAAAAGCAGCGGACGTGTTTGCCTCCCCCGTGTAGGGGGATAGGTGCTCATTGAGCCGCATAGCGGCTCAATCGACGGAGGGGCTGTTGGAGGCTGAAAAGTCTGCAGCCAAATTATGATTTCGTGGCGTTTTTTATGCCATATCAAACATAATGGCTTTTGCATTATATAGCATAAAAAACGCCACGAACCAAGTTTGATTAAAGATTCCTAAGTTTCCAACAGCCCCTCCACCGCCTACGGCGGTCCCCCTCCCCTTACACAGGGGGAGGCGTTCACGCTCTGAAGCTAAGCCTTGCACTATTATTCATTTTTACACCAGAGAATAGGAAGCGATAATATGAACGCAACAGAAGAAAAGGAGCTGTCCGCCGTCGAGAGTGCGGAGCAGGCAATGCGCGAAGCTGCGGCTGCCGGCGGAACAGCAGGCGAGACTGAGCCGGAAAAAGAGTCGGTCGACGGCGAGAAAACAGAGCGCCTTATCTGCTTTGTATGCACCGGCAATACCTGCCGCAGTCCGATGGCGGCGGCGGTGGTAAACTCCCGCAGGACCGACGAGCATCCGATACGCGCGATATCGCGCGGGCTTGCCGTGACCGTCGGTGCGCCGATGAGCGAGGGAGCGCGTCATGCGCTGATAGATGCAGGAATAGAGAGCACGGCGGATAATCCGTGGCAGCAGCATCACGCCGCTCAGATAGATGAAGAAACGCTCAAACGAGCCGATCTTGTAGTCGGGATCAGCGCCTCGCATGCGTTTGCACTCATAACGGCGTTTCCGCTATACGCGGAGAAAATTACCTCAATGCCCTGCGACATTCCCGATCCGTACGGCAGCGATGATGAGACCTATCGCCGTTGTCTCGCTGCGATAACCGAGGGCATCGGGACTCTGCTGCCGTGACGGCGGCGGATCTCCGAATTTCGGGCGAGCTGTGTATTGAACCGGCAGCTCCGACTGACGCGGCTTTGCTGCACGGCATTGCCGAGAGATGCTTTTCCTCGCCGTGGAGTGAGGTGACCTTTGCATCGATGCTCGGCGAACGCGGATGCGCTTTCTATATTGCGCGCAGCGGCGGCTCGGCTGTCGGATTTTGTGCCGTTCGCGCGGCATCGGATGAGGGCGAGCTGCTCGATATCGCGGTGCTGCCGGAGTATAGGCGCGGCGGCATAGGCACGGCGCTGCTTGGTGCGGGACTTGCATACCTGCGGGATGCGGGCACAGAGCGCATTTTCCTCGAGGTCAGAGTGTCAAATTCGGCGGCACAGTCGATGTACGCAAGCTGCGGCTTTGTCGCTTGCGGTGTGAGGAAGAAGTATTATTCTGCGCCGACCGAGGATGCGGCGGTCATGGTGCTCGATCTTTCGGACGAGCGGGACCGTGCATCGGGCTGAGCTTCTATTGTTTATTACTTGTGACTCATCGGAGCATGCGGCATAAGCTCGGTGCGAATGCGTTATTTGTCAGATTGTATGTGAGCTGCGGCTTTAACGCACGCCGCGAACATATATCAGATATCAGAAGAATAGAAGAATAAAAGTATTTGACAGAAAAACAGAAGGAAGAAACAAGGCATGCTGATCCTTGCAGTCGAATCGTCGTGTGACGATACAAGCGTTGCTCTCGTCCGAATGGGCGAGCGGGAGCGCAAAATACTCTCCTGCCGTACCGCGTCTCAGACCGAGACGCATAAGCTGTACGGAGGGGTCGTGCCCGAGATAGCGAGCCGTGCGCATATAGAGGCGATATCGAGTCTCTGCTATGCGGCGTTCGACGAGGCGGGCTGCACACCGGAGCAGGTCGAGCTTGTCGGCGTTACCGCATATCCGGGGCTTATAGGCTCGCTCTTTGTCGGAGTGAACTTTGCCAAGAGTCTTGCATATGCCTACGGCAAGCCGCTCGTTGCGGTCAATCATACCCATGCCCATGCGGCGGCGGCGTACCTCGGACATCCCGATCTCAGACCTCCGTTCCTCGCACTGACCGTCTCCGGCGGGCATACGTCGCTCAGCAATGTGCGTGACTATACCGAATTTGAGGTAGTCGGCAGAACGCGTGACGACGCGGCGGGTGAGGCGTTTGATAAGGTCGCGCGGGTGATGGGCATACCGTACCCCGGAGGCGCGGAGATTGATAAGCTCGCCTCGCTCGGTGATCCCGATGCTATTCATTTCCCGTCTGCGGCGATAGCGGGCGACACGCTCGATCTGTCGTTCAGCGGGCTGAAAACTGCGGTTATCAACTATCTCAATACCGCCTCGCAGCGCGGCGATACGGTGGTGCGTGAGAATGTTGCCGCCGCACTGACCCGCTCTGTTACCTCCTCGCTCGTTCGTCGGGTCGGCGAAGCCGTGCAGCTCACGGGGCGCGATACCGTCGTGCTCGCGGGCGGCGTTGCCGCCAATTCGCACCTGCGCGCCGAGCTTTCGGAATACTGCGAGAAGCACGGACTGAGGCTCTGCATGGCTCCGCGTCACCTCTGCGGCGATAACGCCGCCATGGTCGGCGCTCAGGCGTATTACGAATACCTCGCGGGCAACCGCGCCGACCTGACCCTCGCCGCCCGCGCTACGGAGTAGCGTGGGACGCGGGAGAACGCAGAGAACGCAGAGAACGCGCGGGGGACGCTTTCGAGAAAGCGCCCCCACACCCCCCGCAAAGCTTTAAAACTGGGAGTCTTTCTCGGGCAGAGCAGCGAGACGATTGCTGACTGAAAGTTTTGCCCGTAGCGCATTAACTATAGATTGGACAGTTTAAAAGTTTCGCCCGCCTTTTCAATGGGCGGCGCATAAAGGCGGTGCCTTTATGCGTGAGTTTGGGGCAAAGCCCCAAACATCACGGGGTTCGGGGCAACGCCCCGAGAATCGGCGTTTCTTTTGGAGCTTTGGAACAACGCTTTGCGATGTTCGCGTGAAGTTTTGCGGTCTTGCGGAGCAAGATTGCCGCCCATGACGGCAAAGAAAAACTTCATGTTGAAATCGCTATGCGATTCAACGTCGCCTCCGCTCGCACAAAGAAAAAGCGGCTAAGGCTCTGATTCACCTGAATTCGCAGTGACAGCGACGCTTCATATGCCGGTTGCATACCACCTCCCCGCCGCGCGGCGTGAAAAACCAAAAAATCGTTGAAAACATGAGGTCTCCTGCGGGCACTTCATTATTCATAAATAAAAACTCCCCAAACGAAAGGAAAACAAATGAGATACGAGGCAGAAATCAAAGCAGCAGCAGAAAAATACGAGCAGCTCCTGCGCGAGCAGCTTGCGCGAGTTGATCGCATGGAAGCTGATAAGAGCGAGAAGGACTTTACACGGCTCGACAAGGTAGTTATCGGCGTATGTGGCGGAGACGGCATAGGTCCGATCATCTGCGGCGCGGCGCGCGACATTCTCGAGTATCTGCTTGAGGATGAGATCCGTGTCGGCAAGGTCGAGCTGCGCGACATCGAGGGACTGACTATCGAGAACCGCATTGCGTGCGGCAAGGCGATTCCCGACGATACGCTCGAGGCACTGAAGGCGTGCGACGTTATCCTCAAGGGTCCGACCACCACACCGAACGCAGGCGACGGCATGCCAAACATCGAGAGCGCGAACGTTGCAATGCGCAAGGCGCTTGACCTGTATGCAAACGTCCGCCCCGTCCGCGTACCCGAGCAGGGCATCGACTGGACCTTCTTCCGTGAAAATACCGAGGGCAGCTATGCCGTAGGCTCACAGGGACAGCATGTGACCGACGATCTCGCGATAGACTTCTGCGTTACAACCACCGAGGGCACCCGCCGCATCGCGCGCCGCGCGTTCGAGTACGCGAGAGCAAACGAGAAGGGCAGAGTTTCGGTCGTTACAAAGGCGAATGTTATCAAGACCACCGACGGAAAATTCCTCAACATTTGCCGTGAGATAGCCAAGGATTATCCCGAGATAACCACCGATGAGTGGTACATCGACATCGCAACGGCAAAACTCGTCGACGAGAAGCGCCGCCGCGATTTCCGCGTGTTCATCCTGCCTAACCTCTACGGCGATATCATCACCGACGAGGCTGCGGAATTTCAGGGCGGTGTCGGCACCGCAGGCTCCGCAAATATCGGCGGCAAGTATGCGATGTTCGAGGCTATTCACGGCTCCGCTCCCCGCATGATAGCGGAGGGACGCGGCAAGTACGCAGATCCCTGCTCCATGCTCCGTGCGACGGTAATGCTGCTCTCACATATCGGATATCAGAAGCACGCTCAGCGTCTTGAAAATGCGCTTGACCTCTGTATGCTCCATGAGCGCAAGCTCGTTATTACGGGAAGAGCGGATGGGGCAACGTGTGAAGAATTCGCCACCTACGTTAAGGACAATCTAAAATAAGGGAAGGCTCAAAAGCGCAGACCGAAAAAGCGCTCGGGGAGGCTAAAAAAGCGCAGACCGAAAAAGCGGATAAAAGTGTGATTTGGGCTTTTG
>URAP01000047.1 GCA_900545935.1 uncultured Eubacteriales bacterium | reverse complement strand
GTCGCCGTACTGGCGTACGGCAGAGGCGATTTTCGGCGGTAGAAAAAGCGAAAACATAAAACCATATGCAGGAATCCGTTAGGATTCCGACTCCTCACCTGCCATATAGGACATACTAAAGCCTAATTATAATAATCCGTTTTCGCTTTTTCGGTCTGCGCTTTTTTATCAATCGCCAAATAGCTTTATCAGCTCATCTGCCGCCCTCTTCGAGTCGTAATTTTCATCGAAAAGAAGCCATATATCCTCTCCGCCGACGGTTATATCAAACCGCATCAGCTTCTTATATACAGTTCTCTTCTCGCCGTACTCCTGCGAAGCCACCTTGATATCCTCGATACTGTCAAAGGGTATCAGCTCGCAATAGGTATCGGTACTTCCGCTTACGATATCGAATCTGCGGCGATACAGCCATACTCCTCCGGAGCGCTTTTCAAACGCTATTGCACTGCCGAGCGCAACAGACGAGAGATAGCCGTCGCGAGCCGCGCCGGTCCGTCTGACACGTGCACCCTCGCCTATCACATACTGTGCCGATACAAGGGTGTACGGCGCATCCGCCATCGGACATCCGTCAAGCGCAGCCTGAGCCGCGGCAAGCTCATCCGAGAGCAGCTGCTCCGCGATCGCATTCGCCTTTTTACCGTTCGCCTCGAGCTTTGTCGCTACTCCGAACCATACAAACGACAGGACAAGAAGTCCCCAGCCGATCTGCATTCCCTCAAGCCATCCGAAATAACCGTCAAGGCACGGCAATGACGCGAGCAGAAGCAGAATTCCGGGAATTCTGATAAGTATCATCTTCTTTTTGTCTCTTGCCAAAAATTCTTTAAGCATCGTGCTGCTTGCTTTTACAGTTTCGGTGTTACCGTTCATCGTCACGTTCCTTTCAAAAAAGACGCGCGGGGGAATACTCCGTGCATACCCCCGAGCCGGTGCTTCGAGCCGACTCCTCGATTCAAATACGTATGCTTATATCGGAAAATAAATACTGCTGTCTGAAGACGAATTCTCCTTTCGCGCTTTTGGTTTAAAACTATACCGCGTATCGCGGCTGCATGCTCAGAGCCCGCAGCGAGAGCTGTCCGGTATTGCCCGAAATGACGGTCGCAGAGCATATCAAAGTAAAAATCAGGCATATTTACCATCTCAATTCTATCATGGCATTAATATATTGTCAATATACTGTTGGTTGAATTTCTATAAAATAATGCGAATATTAGTATAATTCTCGGTCGAAAACGGTGATGCTACAAAAACAAATAACAACAATTATGATTTTTTGAGCAAAATCGTTCGATGTTTGTTATGCCATATGCAGCTCCTGTTCGTCAGACCGAGACTTTGCTTTGGGCTTCCTTCAGACTCCGCCTCGCGACGGACGCCCTCGCCCTCTGCTAACAGTTCCTACCGCCACGCCTGTAGTGTACTTTCACCACTATGCTGTTTCGCATGCCGAGCGTACTAACAAAAAAGCACCTGCAATTGCAAGTGCTTTTTCCTGGCGCAGGGAGTGGGATTCGAACCCACGCGCCCTTGCGGGCAAACGGTTTTCAAGACCGCCTCGTTATGACCACTTCGATATCCCTGCATATTCTGTTTTGCCGCCGAGCCCTGCCCGACCGTCTTATAATACCACATACGGGCGGCGATTGTCAAGTCTATGTTAAAAAAAGAGCCGGTCTGCCACCATTTTTTTTGAAAAAGGTATTGCATTTATGCTTGTTTTATGGTAATATAACGGTACTGTCCGTAATTCTCTCTGCCTATATGCGAGTTGCAACGCTGTACGGCGGCGATCGAAAAAGGGCTTCGATACGGAGATTCTTTACCGCAGAAGAGTTACGCCCGGCGTGCCGTGCGGTTATGCCGACGGGAGCGTCGACGCGGACGGGCAAAGGTCTTGTTTTATTTTGTGACCGCGCGGTCACCTGAATACTTAAACACATATTTGATTTATTCGGAGGAGCTTTTTCATGACTAAGGTTGATATAGTTTTTGCAATCATACTGCTTGTCGCAGCTGTTTTTCTGACCATTGCGGTCCTCATGCAGTCCGGTAAGTCCCACAATCTCTCGGGAACCATCGCAGGCGGTGCCGATACCTTCTTCGGCAAGACAAAGGGTAAGACCATAGATAGGGTTCTCTCCAAGCTCACAACCGTTGTTGCTATCGTCTTCGCTCTGCTCGTTATCGTTGTATACGTAATTCAGGACGACAACGTAGTCACCAAGGACAACTACATCGACGACTACATCAACAGCATCGACGAGACCGCGGCTGAGACTACCGCAGCCGAAGATATCGCCGAGACCACCGTTGCCGAGACAAGCTCTGTCGACGCAGCAGATACCACCGCAGCCGAGTAATCAGGCTGTAAAATCGAATCACTTATAGGTCGAACGGAAAGATCCGCTCGACCTTTTTTGTATGGGGAGGTTAAAACGAGTTTTTCACCTTCCCCTTTTATTGTAAGTCATGCACGAGGCTGTCGCTCGGACACACAGTGCGGCATTTTAAGTGCATGTCACTCGAAAGCTCGCCCGAGCGAATACGTCATACATACGCTGCCGACAGCCACCGCTTATGCCGCTCTATCCGCTGACGCTGACCCGCGACGACGGAATGCCGTACAGCGCGCATACAAGATCGATCACCTTTTTCTGCACAGCGGGATTGTCTCCTCCCTCGCACACTATCGCAACGCCGCCTACGCGCGGCGGCTTTTCCTCGACCACCGGCGGAGAGGAGCGCGAGTAGCCGCCCTCTCCGTACTCATAGCGAACTCCGTCGGAAAAGGTTATGATGACCCGCGCGCCGCTCACCCCGCTGACCGAATTCAGCAGCGCACGCAGCTTATCCTCAGCCTCAGCGCGATAATCGACCTCTGCTGTCTCGACGGCAGAGGTATCCTGCCCTCCATCCTCTCCGCGCGAGAGAAACAGACACAAAAGCCCCGCGGCAAGCGCCGCCGCTATGTAGATAAGCCCCTTTGCCCCGCCGAGCGCGCCGAGCTTTTCCTTTATCCCGTCAAACAGCTTCATATCCTATTATATCTCCGATTTATTGCATTTTCCGTGTAGCCGTCCCGTGCGGGCGGCTTCAGCGCGTTACCTCGACCCTGCCGCAGCCGGAAATGTAGCGCACATAGTCGCATACGGCAGCCTCATCCGCCTCCGCCGGCAGACTGAGCAGCACCGAATCAACGCTGTACACATCGCTCTCGCATACCGCGATGACACTGACTCCGACGGTGATGCCGAACCGTGCCTCAACCTCGTCCGCTATGCCGTCCTCTATCGCCGCGATACCTGCTGCGGCAACGGCATCCCCCGAGCCGCCGTCGTACTCTCCGAGGGCAAGCTCATCGAGTCCGAGCGTAAGCTCGCCGAGACCCGACAAAAAGCCGCCGAGCGGAGCGACAAGCGACAGCGCTACCACAAGCGATGCGACATACTTCACATATCGGCGCAGCTCTCCGAGCGGGGCAAGCAGCTCCGCCGCACCAACGCCGAGCGAAACGGCAAATATCGCATACAGCCACCCGCCTATTCCGTCGCTCATTTTTCCGTCCTCCGTTTTCTGTATTGCCGCGTCGCGCCGCCGCATCTGCTTTTTTACCGATAGTACGGCGCGGCACTGCTACTGCGCGGTTATACTGACCGAGCTGCTTATCATCAGCGTTACCGAAAATATAAACAGCACCCCGCAAAAAAACACCATGGCAAGCGCATAGCCGAGCATCTCCTTCATCTCCGAGGCTATCTTCTGCTCACCCTCCGCGCCGAGCACCCCGGCGAGCACCCCCGCAGCGCCGAATACAAGTCGATAGACAAGAAGCCGAATGACTGCGGGCAGCACCGTCAGCAGTATGCCGATCACCGCCACGGCACCCGCACCGGTGCGTACCGTCCCGATGCTGCCGACCACCGCGCGCATAGCCTCGCCAGCTGCGCCTCCGATCACGGGTATCATATTTGCCACGGCGAACTTGACCGTCCGCGCGGCAGTGCCGTCCGAAGCGAGCGCGAGCTTTGTCTGCACACCCATCATCACTCCGAACAGAACGGTCATCAGTCCCATTCCCGTTGTGAATATCCCACGGATAAACGATCCTACCCCATCGAGGCACAGCCCGCCGCCGACGCAGCGCACAATGGCTATACCGAGACAGACCCGCAGAACGGGCAGCAGGCACACGCCCATGGCATGCTCCATAAGCGTCACCGCAGCGGTGAGCGACGCACTCGATGCGGCGGCAGCGCCGACATTTCCTCCCGCACAGTACAGCGAGCCCATCACCGGTATCACGGCGCGCATATACATGGTGAGATTTTCGATCGCCTCCGCGCTCTCACTCCATATTCGGACAGCTATCCCGGCGGACGGCACAGCCATTCCGAGCGTTACGGCATACGAGACCGCCGTGCGGCTGCTGCCCTCCCGACAGACATTGCGAAATAATGACGCTATTATCACGCCGCCGCAGAGCAGCGAAATATCGGTACACACCGGGGCAAGCATGGACGACAGCAGGCGCGCCGCCTCCCGCACCAAAAGACCCGAATCCGCGCCCCTTCCGTCGCTGCCTATCCCCTCCGCCGCTTCGCGCGCATAGTCGGGCATAGCCTCGAGCATCCCCGAGCCGAGCTCGCCGACCGCTCCCGACGCAAGACTCGCATCCGACGTAGGACTCACCTCCGAATGAGCCTTCGGCTCTCCCGACTCTCCTCCGGTTTTCGCCCCGATCGGAGCCGACCGCGCCGTGAGCTTTTCAGCCTTCGCCTGAGCAGATAACACCGCAGACGACTCGGCTTGAATTGACGCCACCGCCGACGGCTCGGTAATTGATACACCCGCCGACGGCTCGCTTTGAATCGGTAAGGTCACCGACAGCCCCGAAGCCGCAGAATATACCGCCGTCGTTTCCGCCGCCCTCAAGCCCGCCCCCGGCTCGTCCGCCGCGGCGGCACCGCAGCAGAGCAGCGCACCGACGGAGAGCACGGTCAGAGCAGCGGTAAGCACCGCGCTGCTCCGCCCTCTCATCCCGTCTGCCCCACAAACAGCGAGCGGGCAAGCGAGAGCAGCTCTGTTATAAGCGGCAGGCAGACGAGCATTATCTCCGCCTTTCCCGCAAGCTCTATGCCCGACGCGACCGAATCTTGTCCGAGGTCGCGGCAGACATCGGCTCCGCAGCCCGCTACGACCGCTATGCCGAGCGAGCGCAGCACCGGAGTGAGCCAGCGCTGCCACTCCTCACCCGCAAGCTCTCGCAGCTCGCCGAGCGCCGGAGAAAGTATATACACCGCGTAGCCGAGCAGCAGCACCCCCGCCGCCGCACCTATCAGCGCCGATATATCGGGCGCGAGAGCACGCAGAGATACGGTAAGCATTACGGCGACCATCGCAGCGCCGATAAGCCTTATCATTTCTTCCATATTGGTATGCCGTACTTTCATAATCATTACTTTTTACGACCGTGCTGCCGGTCAGATCCCGAAAAGCGAACGGATATTCCCGAGCAGCGCGCCGATCTCATCAACAAGCATAACAAGCACTATAACCACCCCCGTAACCGACACGAGCATAGCCATCTCGTCGCGTCCTGTCTTGCTCAGCACCTGATACAGAACACTGACGAGCAGACCGACACCCGCGACACGGAGTATAAGTCCGGTATCCATAGGTCAACCTCTCTTCCTTATTTATATATAAGCTGCAGCCGCGAAATACGGTGCGAGCATAACTATGCGCACGCTATATGAGCAGCAGCACCGCCATCATTCCGAGTGCGGTGCAAACCGAGCGGTGCAGCTTCATACGACCCGGCAGTTCTCCGCGCCGTCTTCCGAGCTCCTCCGCGATAAGCGCCTCCGCGCAGAGGCATGCCTCTGTCTGCTCCTCCGGCAGCAGCCCGCCGAGCCCGTCGCCGAACGGGATAAGAGCCTCCGTAAGCTCCCCGAGTCCGAGCTGACGCGCGCAGCAGCGCAGCGCCTCCGAAAATACGCCCGAGCTCTCGCTCCAATTCGTAAGACGCGGAAGAAATCCGATGCGTTCAAGCTCCGCCGAGCGGAACGAGTCGAATATCTGCGCCATCGGAGCACCGTAATACCCTACGGAAACGCGTATATATGCGATGAGCCGTCCAAGCTCCGACAGAGCCTCGACCCGCCGTCTGTCCTCTGCCGCAAGATACGAGCCGAGCATAACCGAGCTGACAAAAAGCACGAGAAGCAGCACGGGTCTTACTATGCCGCCCATATTATCTCACCCTGCGGCGCGGCGCACCCGATATATGTACGCCTCCGGAGGAGGGCATGCCGAAGCCTCCGCGCACCGTCCTCTCCCGCCGCGCCTCAGGCGTGCAGTCGGTATTTTTCGCCCCGTCTCTCGCACCCGGCTGTGTATCGTCACGAGCCGCGGGGCTTTTTATATTTATGTCTGCATTTCCGATATCATACGTCTCCGGGCGATCCGTTCTTATGCCCGTTCTTTTATCCGTCCGCGCGCCCGTACAATCGGTCACGGTAAAACGCAGCCCGCCGGGCGCGGAATCGTCACGGCATACGCCGACGCACTCGGAAAACACGGCATTCTCTATCAGCTCGCGTATATGAGGCCGGCGGAGCAGCGCCTCATATGACGGTGCATGCGCCGATGCAAGCAGCGGGACTCCGGTATTCTGTGTCTCGAGTATCGCCCGCACTTCCTCCTCGCCGCCTATCTCGTCGCATACTATAAGCTCCGGAGAGAGGACGCGCGTCGCCTGCGCTATCCCATCCGCCTTTGAATATCCGTCATAGCGGTCGATCAGCGCGCCGAACGGTACGGAGGACGATGCAGCGCGGCTGCCGCACGTTTCTCCGAGCGATCCGCCGCTGTCACATATGCACCCGAGCTCGCCTCGACTGTCAATAAGAGCTACCCGCATCGGCTGTGAACCCGATGCAGCACGAAATGCAAGCTCGCGCAGCAGCGTGGTCTTACCGCTGGCAGGCGGTCCGTAAAACAGCACACCGCCCTCAAAGCGCCGCGACCGCAGATGCTCGTATATCCCGTCCGACACGCCGCAGACCGGATGCGAGATGCGAATGCACATCGAATTTATCTCGCCGATGCCGAACGCCGAGCCGGACTGCGAGCGCTCTGCCGCCCTGCCGCACACACCGACGCGCGAGCCGTCCGGCAGACGGATATAGCCCTGACGGAGCGCAGCCGCGTGCGTATGCAGCGAATTCTCTGTCATGCGCGCAAGCACCGCAGACAGTTCGCTTCGCCGCGCCGATATCGGCAGCGGGATATTTCGTCCGTCCGAGAGCGTAAGCGAACACGGCAGCTCACGCCGCAGACGCAGCTCGGTAACAAAGCAGTGCTGCCCCGCCCCCGCGCCGTCGTCGGCACCGAGCCTCCCGCATTCCTCCGCTATTGCCTCCGCAAGACGCGGCGGCAGATATTTCAGCATGTCTCCGAGCGTGCTCATTTGCCCCTCCCTCGTCGTTTTCCGTCCGAGCCCTTTTTATCTCTCTACACCCCCATTCTATGCCCCTGCACGGGCTTATATGCCGCCTGCGGCGCGATTATCGGCATATCCCGGGTGCAGCCATGCAAACACAAGATATTGTGACAATAAAATAATTTCGGCACAAGATATTGTGTTTTCCCCTTGACAACACCCCTGTTGTATGATACAATATGAGTCGTCAGGTAAATTCGGCAGCCGACGCGGCGCGAGGTGGCGCATGGCGGCAGCCGACGAATAATATATCATCTTTATATGAAAGGGAAAGAATAAAATGTATCAGGTCATCAAGCGTGACGGCGGAGTCGTAAATTTCGACCTCTCCAAGATCAGCTCGGCAATCAGGAAGGCGTTCGACGCACTCGAAAAGCAGTACAACGACAACATCATAGACCTTCTCGCACTGAAGGTAACGGCAGACTATGAGCCCAAGATAAAGGACGGAAAGATATCGGTCGAGGCGATACAGGACAGCGTCGAGGATGTGCTCGTCCAGGCGGGCTATGCGGACGTTGCAAAGTGCTACATCCTCTACCGCAAGCAGAGAGAAAAGATCCGCAACATGAAGTCCACTCTGCTCGACTACAAGGACACCGTAGACAAGTACATGCATGCGCACGACTGGCGCGTAAAGGAGAATTCCACCGTCACCTACTCGGTCGGCGGACTCATCCTCTCAAACTCCGGCGCCATCACCGCCAACTACTGGCTGAGCGAGATATACGACGAGGAGATAGCCGCAGCGCATAAAAATGCGGACATCCACCTCCACGACCTCTCGATGCTGACCGGCTACTGCGCCGGATGGTCGCTGAAGCAGCTCATCAAGGAGGGTCTGGGCGGCATTCCCGGAAAGATAACCTCCTCCCCCGCAAAGCACCTTGCAACGCTCTGCAATCAGATGGTAAACTTTCTCGGCATCATGCAGAACGAGTGGGCGGGCGCACAGGCGTTCTCGTCCTTCGATACCTACCTTGCACCGTTCGTAAAGGCGGACAATCTCTCCTACGATCAGGTCAAGAAGTGCGTTGAGTCGTTCATCTACGGCGTAAACACTCCCTCGCGCTGGGGCACGCAGGCACCCTTCTCAAACATCACCCTCGACTGGACCGTTCCGGACGACCTCGCAGAGCTGCCCGCTATCGTAGGCGGCAAGGAGATGCCGTTCAAGTATAAGGACTGCAAGCCCGAGATGGACATGGTAAACAAGGCGTTCATCGAGATAATGATCGACGGCGATGCCAACGGCAGAGGCTTCCAGTATCCGATACCCACCTACTCCATCACACGTGATTTCGACTGGTCGGAAACCGAGAACAACCGCCTGCTCTTCGAGATGACCTCGAAGTATGGCACACCTTATTTCTCCAACTACGTCAACAGCGACATGGAACCGAGCGACGTCCGCAGCATGTGCTGCCGTCTCCGCCTCGACCTGCGCGAGCTGAGAAAGAAATCCGGCGGCTTCTTCGGAAGCGGCGAATCGACCGGTTCTATCGGCGTTGTCACCATCAATATGCCGAGAATAGCATATCTCGCAAGCGACGAGCACGATTTCTACGCACGTCTTGACCACCTCATGGACATTTCCGCGCGCTCGCTCAAGACAAAGCGTACCGTTATCTCCCGTCTGCTCGACGAGGGGCTCTATCCGTACACCAAGCACTATCTCGGAACGCTTGATAACCACTTCTCCACCATCGGTCTCGTCGGAATGAACGAGGCATGCCTCAACGCAAACTGGCTGCGCTGCGACATGACCGACCGCCGCGCGCAGGAGTTCACCAAGCAGGTGCTCACCCATATGCGCGACCGCCTCTCCGACTATCAGGAGATGTACGGTGACCTCTACAACCTCGAGGCGACCCCCGCGGAGTCTACCTCCTACCGCCTCGCAAAGCACGATGTAGAGCGCTATCCCGACATCATCACCGCTACCGAGAAGGGCAACACCCCCTACTACACCAATTCCTCTCACCTGCCTGTCGGCTTCACCGAGGATATCTTCGAGGCGCTCGACATTCAGGATGAGCTCCAGACCCTGTATACATCGGGCACGGTATTCCATGCATTCCTCGGCGAGAAGCTCCCGTCATGGAAGTCGGCTGCAAACCTCGTTCGCAAGATCGCCGAGAACTATAAGCTGCCGTACTACACCCTCAGCCCGACCTACTCCATCTGCAAGAATCACGGTTACATCCCCGGCGAGCACTACAAGTGCGACGACTGCGGAGCAAAGACCGAGGTATACAGCCGTATTACGGGCTACTACCGCCCCGTTCAGAACTGGAACGACGGAAAGTCACAGGAGTTCAAGGAGAGAAAGGTCTACAACATTGAGACCTCTCATCTGAACCATCAGGGACCTATCGAGCACGGCGAGGAGCAGCACGAGAGCTGCGGCTGCTCGCACTGCGGCAACGCTACCGAGGCTCAGGTCGAGGTTATGCTGTTCGCCTCACGCACCTGCCCGAACTGCAAGCGTGCGGCAGAGCATCTCGACCGCGCAGGTATCACCTATAAGAAGATAATCTGCGAGGAGAACGAGGCTGAAGCAGCTAAGTACGGTATCCGCCTTGCGCCCACGCTTATCGTTAAGCGCGGAGACGAGATAGAAAAGTACGCTAACGCGTCCAACATCATCAAGTATATTGACAGTGTGACCGTCAACGCATAATCGGGGATGCTGAAAAGACACGGATCGGAATGCAATCAACAAACCGAGGGGCTGTTAAAACGAGCTTTTTAACAGCCCCGTTTTCACGGACAAATACAAAACCAAGGAGCTATCGAGCATGGACAAGATATATGACGTTTTCACGGTCGGTGCTGGCCCCGCAGGGCTCACCGCTGCACTCTACTGCCGCAGGGCTGAAAAGAGCGTTATAATTGCGGAGAAGGAGGTCGCGGGCGGTCAGGTCACGCACTCCCCTAAGATAGAAAACTATCCCGGCAGCGCACAGATGAGCGGGCTTGACTTTGCCGAGCGGCTTGTCGCGCAGGTAAAGGAGCACGGTGCGGAGCTTGTCGAGGACGAGGTCACTGCACTGCACCGTGACGATAACGGTCTCTGGACCGTTTCGCTCGCGGGAGGCGATAAGGTACGCGCGCGCAGCGTTATTATCGCGGCAGGTGTGCATCACAGAACGCTCGGTCTCGCAGGCGAGGATGAGCTTGAGGGTGCCGGCGTTTCCTATTGCGCGGTCTGCGACGGCGCATTCTATCGCGGCATGACTGTTGCAGTTATCGGCGGCGGAAACTCCGCGCTTCAGGAGGCTGTTATGCTCTCCGAAATATGCA
Source organism: uncultured Eubacteriales bacterium (assembly GCA_900545935.1). Lineage (GTDB taxonomy): Bacteria > Bacillota > Clostridia > Oscillospirales > CAG-272 > UMGS911. The sequence continues at coordinate 834 of URAP01000047.1, read as the reverse complement.
AAAAGGTATACGTTATTCAGAACCTCGACACCCTCACCGGCGAGAGCGCTCTCTGCGGGATACTCGCCGCCGCGCCGAATGTCGAGATAATCACCGGAACCGTCGTCAGCGAGCTGATAGAGGACGGCGGCGAGCTTCGCGCGATTCGTCTCGCACCCGGTACCGAGAAGCCGACCTATACGGGCTGCGCAGCGGTCGACGGGGATGTTCTCCCGCTCGACGGTATCTTTGTCGCGGTCGGGCTCAAGCCCGAAAACGACTGCTTTGCGGACGTTGCCTCGCTCGATGAGCGCGGTTATATCTCGGCTGACGAGAGCTGCTCTCTCGGAAACGGCCTCTTCGTCGCGGGCGACTGCCGTACAAAGGCGGTGAGACAGATAACCACCGCCGTAGGCGACGGTGCGGTGGCAGCGGTCGCGGCTTGCAGATACCTCACGACGCTTTAAACGAGTCGGCAACAGCCTTCGCTTTGATCTTCCGGTCAGAGCATATTCATATTGATAAATAATGCGGCGCGGTGACTCAGTTCGTCACCGCGCCGCGTTTTTTATATAGGTTTAAGCAGGTATTAACAAGAAAATACGCCTCAGGTACTACGCTTTCAGGAGAATCAGAGCCTTAGTTGCTTTTCTTTGATTGCGAGAAATGCCGCCGTCACTACGAATTCAGGTAAATCAAAACCTCAGCCGCTTTTTCTTTGTGCGAGCAACGCAGGCGTTATTAAAAAAATTAACAAAAAGAAACGCTTCCGTCACTGCGAATTTAAATGAATCAAACCTTTAGCCGCTTTTCTTTGATTGCGCAGGCGCAAAGAAAAGCTCCAAAAGAAACGCC
>URAP01000046.1 GCA_900545935.1 uncultured Eubacteriales bacterium | reverse complement strand
CGGCTGCGGCTTCGCCTTGCCTACCCCTTACACAGGGGAGGCAAACACGTGCGGAATCTACTCCTTGCATTATCAACTTGATATTAAGCTAAACTCAAGTTCCGTTAAGCCGGATTTCGTGCTGTGCTCTTAACAAATGCCGAGGCTTTCACGCGCGCAAATTCAGCGTGCATTATCAACTTGATTTTGAGGCAGTCTTTAACCGCCGAAGGCGCGATTTGACACCTTGTTGCACAGAGAAAATTTATCCGCGAAAAAACCTGCCAGCGGCAGCGCGGTACACACTAAAGCCATGCAGCGAACCAAAAAGGCTTTTCAGAGGTTTTGAGAAAGCCTCGCCGCCCGCCGTCAGATTCCCTTCTGCTTAAAAGTCGCGCAGACAGTATCGGTACACGACGTCGCATACCCCGGTCCTACCGCTATCTTACCCGCGGTGCAGTCGCACTCGCCCTCGTGATAAACACAGTTCTTTACATCGCAGCAAACGCCCTTGATGTGGTCGCAACCGCACGAATTACCGTTGTGATCTTTCATTATAACAGTACCTTCACTTTCCCGCCGCGCGGCATCGCCGCAACAGCAATAATTTTAGAGCTTTTTCAGCCGACGGTAGTTTGCGCAGTGCGCGCATAAATTATTCGCCGCTTAATTTTTTTAAATTATCATTTTAGTTTTTCAAGCACCCGAAAAGGAGGTATAGAAATGTCGCTTTTTGCCCTGTCCGACACGCATCTGTCGCTGTCAACCGATAAACCGATGGATATATTCGGCTCGCGATGGCAGCAGCATGACAAGAGGATACGAGAGGCATGGGAGAATACGGTCGGCGACGGCGATACCGTCGTTGTAGCGGGCGATATTTCGTGGGCGATGTCGATGGACGAGGCGCTGACCGACCTTGCCTACCTCGACCGACTGCCGGGAAGAAAGCTCATCGGGCGCGGAAATCACGACTACTGGTGGGGCACCGTTTATAAGATGAAGAAATTCTTTGTCGAGCAGAACGGACTGTCCACTATCGACTTTCTCTACAATAATGCATACGAGACTGAGAGCTTTGTTGTCTGCGGCTCTCGCGGATGGTGGGGCGATGCGGGACTTTGCCCGAGCGGAGTCGATTATGAGAAAATTGTGGCGCGCGAGGCGCTGCGCGTCGGAATGAGCCTCGATGCCGGGGAGCGGCTGCTTGCGGCGGCACGAGAGCGGGGGGAGGAGCGTGAGCTGCTCGTCTTTCTCCACTTTCCGCCGATATTCCGCGACTACCGCTGCGATGAGATAATCTCGGTGCTGCGGCAGCACGGTATAAAGCGCTGCTTCTACGGGCACATCCATAACAGCTACGATACACCGCCGGTATTCGAGGACGGCGGCATTGAATACATCATCACCTCTGCCGATTATCTCGAATTCAAGCCCCTGTTCATCGAAAAACGCAGCTGATCAGGCGAAAATAACGCATTTCGGTGCTCTATCGGCGAAATATGGGCAATAATTTTCAGCCTATCTATTGACTTTACAGTCAAAAGCGGCTAAAATAGATACGATAATGATTTACTATCGATAAATATGTTCTCATCGGAGGAAACAAAAAAACATGGGATTCAGGAAAGTAACAAAGGTCGACAACGGTAAGGTTGAGATCGAATTTTCTATCGACAAGGCAAAGTTTGATTCCGAGCTCGGCAAGGTATTCAAGAAGAGAGCCGCTCGCATGGCGGTTCCCGGCTTCCGTAAGGGCAAGGCTCCCCGCAGCATCATCGAAAAGATGTACGGCAAGGGCGTATTCTATGAGGATGCCATCAATAACCTGCTGCCCGAGGCTTACGAGGATGCAGCTAAGGAGTCCGGCGCCGAGCTCGTCAGCCGCCCCGAGTTCGAGATCGTCTCGGTAGGCGACGGCGACGTTGAGCTCAAGGCTACCGCATTCGTAAAGCCCGAGGTCGAGGTCAAGGACTACAAGGGCATCAAGGCAGATAAGATCGTCACCCCCGTCACCGACGAGATGGTAGACGCCGAGATCCAGCGCGTAAGAGAAAGAAACGCACGTCTTGTCGACGTTACCGACCGCGCGGCAGAGATGGGCGACACCGTAAAGATCGACTTTGACGGCTATGTTGACGATAAGCAGTTCGACGGCGGCAAGGGCGAGGACTACTCGCTCAAGCTCGGCTCCGGCACGTTCATCCCCGGCTTTGAGGAGCAGATCGTCGGTCACAGCATCGGCGATGAGTTCGATGTAAACGTGACCTTCCCCGAGGATTACGGTCATGCAGAGCTCGCAGGCAAGCCCGCCGTATTCAAGTGCAAGCTCCACGCGATCCAGTTCACCGAGCTCCCCGAGCTTGACGACGATTTTGCAGTTGACGTATCCGATTTCAACACGCTCGACGAGTATAAGGCAGATGTTCGCAAGAAGCTCGAGGAGAGATACAAGAACAGCGCAGACAACGCTCTCGAGGGCAAGCTTATCGACGGCATGCTCGAAAACTTCAATGCAGAGGTTCCGGAGTGCATGATCGACGACGAGGTAGAAAACATCGTTCGCGAGCGCGACTATCAGCTCCGCAGCCAGGGTCTCGACCTTGCTACATACCTCAAGTACATGAACGCATCGCTCGACGATATGCGCGCACAGCTCCGCCCGATGGGTGAGCGTCAGGTCAAGACCAGACTCGCACTCGAGAAGATCGCTCTGCTCGAGAAGCTCGAGGCTACCGCCGACGATATCGAGGCAGAGTACAAGAAGCTGGCAGATCAGTACTCGATGGAGATAGAGAAGGTCAAGGAGGCACTCTCCGCAGACAACCTTACAACCGACATTGTTCTGCGCAAGGCTATTGACTTCGTAAAGGCTCACGCCGCTATCACCGAAAAGACGGCAGACGAGGCAGAGGCTGAGGAGAAGAAGCCCGCTAAGAAGGCTCCCGCCAAGAAATCCACCAAGACCGCAGCCAAGACCGCAGCCAAGACCGCAGTCAAGAAGGAAAAGGTTGATGGCGAGGCTGAGGCCGAGGAGGCTCCCAAGCCTAAGAGAACCAGAAAGACCAAGGCAGAGAAGGAAGCAGAGGCTGCTGCCGAGGCAAAGGAAGAGAATAAGTAATCGGGGAAATGTAGCGGGACGGCAGATATGCCGATTTTACGGCTGATGAATATTCTGCCCCGTCCGGGTCTACAATTCTATAAGAGCCCGAGCACATAAAAAATATGTTTCCGAGAGCACAGTGAGATGCGGGCACCGTTTTCTTGCTGTGCTCTTATGCACCGAGGCGACACCTCGGCAAAGGTATATGAAAGGAAAAACTGTTATGGCACTTGTACCAACCGTAATCGAACAGACCGGCAGAGGTGAGAGAGCATACGACATATACTCCCGCCTGCTCAACGATCGCATAGTATTCCTCGCAGACGAGGTAAACGACGTGACCGCATCGCTCGTAGTGGCTCAGCTGCTCTTTCTCGAGGCACAGGACCCCGACAAGGACATCAGCCTCTACATCAACAGCCCCGGCGGCTCGGTCAGCGCAGGTCTTGCAATATACGATACCATGAACTATATCAAGTGTGACGTTTCCACCATCTGCATCGGCATGGCGGCGAGCATGGGCGCGTTCCTGCTCTCCTCCGGCGCAAAGGGTAAGCGCTTCGCACTTCCGAACAGCGAGATAATGATCCATCAGCCGCTCGGCGGAATGCAGGGTCAGGCATCGGACATCAAGATCCACGCAGACCACATCCTCCATACCCGCGAGCGCCTGAACCGTATTCTCGCCTCCAATACCGGAAAGCCGCTTGAAATAATCGAGCGTGACACCGAGCGCGACAACTTCATGACTGCGGCAGAGGCTGCCGAGTACGGTCTCATCGACAAGGTATACGAAAAGCGCGCGTAAGGCTGCCCGCCTGCACAGAAAGGACACATTTTTCAGATGGCAAATAACAGAAACGGCGGAGTGGACCGCCCTACCTGCTCGTTCTGCGGCAGAGACGAGAATCATGTCAACTTCATGATTCCCTCGCCCACGGGACTGCTTATCTGCGACCACTGCATTGATATCTGCAACGAGATAATCGACGAGCAGCTCGGTGGCGACCGCCGCACCCCTGCGGCAGAGGCGCCCGAGGCACAGCCGCTGACCTTTGAGACACTTCCCCGTCCTGCGGAGATAAAGGCGTCGCTCGATGAGTACGTCATCGGCCAGGATAAGGCTAAAAAGGTCCTCTCGGTCGCGGTATACAACCACTATAAGAGGATCCTCCAGATGCCGAAGCAGACCTCCGGCAAGGGCAAAAAGAAATCCGAGCCTGCGCAGGAAAAGCCCGAGGTCGAGCTGCAAAAGAGTAATGTCCTGCTGCTCGGTCCTACCGGTGTAGGTAAGACCTATCTTGCTCAGACGCTCGCAAAGACGCTGCGCGTTCCCTTTGCGATAGCCGATGCTACCACCCTCACAGAGGCGGGCTACGTCGGAGAGGATGTCGAGAATATACTTCTGCGCCTTATTCAGGCGGCGGATTTCGACATCGAACGTGCGGAGCGCGGAATAATCTATATCGACGAAATAGATAAGATATCCCGCCGCAGCGAGAACCGCTCTATCACCCGAGACGTTTCGGGCGAGGGTGTTCAGCAGGCGCTGCTCAAGATACTTGAGGGTACCGTTTCCAACGTTCCTCCGCAAGGCGGCAGAAAGCACCCGAATCAGGAGTTCATTCAGATAAACACCGAGAATATCCTCTTTATCTGCGGCGGCTCCTTCGACGGCATCTCCGAGCAGGTCGAGACAAGACGCGGTAAGCAGACGATGGGATTTTCGGGCGAGGTGCGCTCTAAGACCGAAAAGAACCTCTCGGATATCTACGCGGATATCACCCCGCACGATATCGTTAAATACGGGCTCATACCCGAGCTCGTCGGCAGACTGCCCGTGCTCGTAGGTCTCGAGGACCTCGACCGCGCGGCGCTCGTCCGCATTCTGCGCGAGCCGAAAAACTCGATAATCAAGCAGTACGAGCGTCTCTTTGAGCTTGACGGCTGCAAGGTCGAGTTTACCGACGGCGCGCTCGACGCGGTTGCCGAGCTTGCTATCGAACGCGCGACCGGCGCGCGCGGACTCCGTGCTATCACGGAGGAGGCTATGATCGACGTTATGTACGATGTTCCCTCCGACCGAAGCATAGAAAAGGTCATAATCGACGAGGACGTTATCAAGCATAAAAAACGCCCGAAGATAGTCCACCGCGCAGAGGGCTGAGTCTGCTATAAGACGGCATAGCGCACAAAATGCCGATGGCGGCGCGGCAAGCCGAAATCCGCAATGTCACCGCGGCCTGCCGTATACTCACAAAAGAGTAAAGAAAAAGGATTCCGCAGAGCATTCGGCTCCGCACGGAGTCCTTTTTTAACACAGTGTAGTTGTTCATTTTGCAGATTATTTTTAAAACAGTAAAACGGCAGCTTTTCTCCGGTTCTGCCTCGGTGGGCGCGCCCGAAAAAAGCCATAGCAAAAAGCTATATTCGCCATGAAAAAGTCAGCCTCTCCTCAGGGAAAGCAGCCCCCTTCAAAGCAAGCTTTTGTCGTGACCGGCAGCGTCCCTCTCTGTAAAGTACAGATATCCTATCGAAAAAGAGCGCAGCGATCGACAGACAGCTGCGCTCCTTTACTGTTTTATCAGCGTTTTTTATGTACATTCTTTTTCGCGCCGTACTGCGAGCCTCCGCGTTCGTTCCGGATACCGCCGCGGGGCTGATTCCCGCGTGTGTTTCGATTGCCGCTGCGCGGTGAGCTTTCGCGCTCGTTTCTACCGCCGCTGCGCGGAGAATTTCCATGCTCGTTTCGACTGCTGCCGTGCGATGAGCTACCGCGACCGTCATGACCGTTACCGCGCGGTGAGCTTCCGCGCGCGTTTCGACTGTCGCCGCGCGGCGAATTCCCGCGTCCATACCGACCGCCGTCATTCGGCGAGCCTCCACGTCCGTTACGACCGCCGCGTCCGTTTTGCGCACCGTCATGTCCGCCGCCGTTTTCCGGTCTGACGAGGCACTCTCTGCCGTAGCCGATAAGATCCTCTCTGCCGACTCGGCGCAACGCCTCGCGCACGAGCGGCGCATTCTCGGGGCGATAGGACTGGAGCAGCGCGCGCTGCAGCTTCTTCTCGTGCGGATCGTCGGTGATGGGCACCTTTTTCCCTGTCATGGGGTCGATACCCGTATAATACATGACCGTAGAGGCTGTGCCCGGTGTGGGATAGAAATCCTGCACCTGCTCGGGCGTACAGCCGTTATTATGCAGATATACGGCAAGCTCGACAGCGTCGCGAAGCGTGCTGCCCGGATGGCTCGACATAAGATACGGAACAAGATACTGGTCAAGTCCCGCCCTTGAGCAGAGAGAAAAATACCTCTCACTGAAGCGCTCGAACACCCCGATAGGCGGCTTGCCCATCAGCGCAAGAACATGGTCGGAGCAATGCTCCGGAGCCACCTTGAGCTGACCGCTGACGTGCTTTTCAACAAGACGGCGAAAGAATGCATCGCTCTTATCCGCAAGCATATAATCATATCGAATGCCCGAACGGATAAACACCTTTTTTATGCCGGGTATACTCTCCACACGCTGCAGCAGCTCGATATATTCGCTGTGATCGGCGATGAGGTTCGGGCACGGAGTCGGCGTAAGGCAGCGGCGATTCGGGCAGACACCGTGCTCGAGCTGCCGCTCGCATGCGGGACCGCGGAAATTTGCCGTAGGACCTCCGACGTCGTGAATATAGCCCTTGAAATCCGGGAGCTTTGTCAGCAGCTCCGCTTCGCGGACAACGCTGTCAATACTGCGCGATCGCACCGCTCTGCCCTGATGGTAGGCAATGGCGCAGAAAGCACAGCCGCCGAAGCAGCCGCGATTATGCGTGATGGAGAAGCGCACCTCGCGAATAGCGGGAATGCCGCCATCAGCCTCATAGCTCGGATGATATGTCCTCTCATAAGGCAGTGCGTAAACGCGGTCCAGCTCCTCGCGCTCGAGCGGGGGCATAGGCGGATTCTGCACAAGGATGCGGTCGCCATAGCGCTCGGTTACCGCCCTGCCGCGTATGTGGTCGTTCTCACGGTACTGAGTTGCAAACGCCTCTGCATACAGCGCACGGTCGGTACGCAGCTCGTCTATGCTCCATCCGCCTACCGACTCATAATGCAGCCGCTCGTCCGCCGAAGCAAGATAAACGGTACCGCGCAGATCACGTATCTTGGATATCGGAATGCCTCTGTCGAGCAGCTTTGCGAGTCTTATCATGATGTTCTCGCCCATTCCGTAGGTCAGCAGATCCGCTCCGGAATCGACAAGGATGCTGTTGCGCACACGGTCGTCCCAGTAATCATAATGGGCACATCGGCGCAGCGATGCCTCAAGTCCGCCGATGATTATCGGCACATCGCCGTACGCCTCGCGGATGCGATTGCAGTATACGATTACGGCGCGGTCGGGGCGCAGTCCGGGCTTTCCGCCGGGAGAATAGTAGTCGTAGCTGCGGCGGCGCTTTGCGACGGTATAGTTTGCGACCATCGAATCGAGATTTCCCGATGATACGAGAAAGCCGAGCCTCGGTCTGCCGTACTCACGAAAAGCCTCCGCCGAGTGGTAGTCCGGCTGCGCGATGATGCACACCGAGAAGCCCTCCGCCGCGAGCACGCGCGAAATGATGGATACGCCGAAGCTCGGATGGTCAACATATGCATCGCCGGTAACATAGACAAAGTCCGGCTGCTCCCATCCGCGCTCGAGTGCCTCCGTCCTGCACAGCGGCAAAAATCCCGTTATCTGTTTTTTCTTCAACCCTATACCCCCAAAATCGCAGCTGCTCTCCGAGCCTGCCGCGATACGACCGAAATACTCATATTATCTCGTACAATTATATCATAGCTTTTCGTCTGCCGCAAGTGGCAATGCGCCGCATCCGAATATATGCCGCAGCGCAGCCCTGCCGCCATACTCTCCGAGCAATAATTTGCGAAGAATTTTCCGATATTTGTCCGTTTTTTTGCCGTTCGATATTGCAATGCAGCCGCGCGGGTGATATAATATTACTTTGTTCGGTGGTGCTTATGCATTGCCGAACCATACAAACTATCAACTACCGAAAGAGGCAAGCCATGCAAATATTACTGTCACTCTCAATCGCCATGCTCGCGGGACTGCTGATGTCACGACTGACAAAGCTGTGGAATCTTCCCGCAGTAACGGCATACCTCGTCGCCGGAGTGCTCGTCGGTCCGTATGTGCTCGGCAGGCTCGGCGTCCCGGGGCTCGGCTTCATCTCTAATGAGGATGTGGCAAACTATTCCATAATATCAGATGCCGCACTCGGCTTTATCGCATTTGCGATGGGCAACGAATTCCGCATTAGCGAGCTGAAAAAAACGGGCAAAAAAGCAACTGTTATCGCCGTGTTTCAAGCGCTTGTCGCTACTATCGCCGTCGACATCGCGCTCTACGTCGTTCACCTAATTATTCCCGACAAGCTTCCTCTCTCCTGCGTTCTCACCCTCGGAGCTGTCGCGACCGCAACGGCTCCCGCCGCGACGCTGATGGTCGTCAAGCAGTACAAGGCTGACGGTCCTCTGACTCGACTGCTGCTTCCCATAGTCGCGCTCGACGATATCGTGGGACTTATCGTTTTTGCTATCTCGTTCGGCATCGCCAAGGCACTCGAAAAGGGCGAGATAGATATCTTTTCGGTGCTCGTCAACCCGCTTGTTGAGGTCGTTGCTTCGCTCGCACTCGGTGTCGCCATCGGACTTATCTATAATTTCTGCGAGCAGTTCTTCCATTCGCGCAGCAAGCGTATGAGCATCTCGGTTACCTTCGTTTTCCTCGCCGTCGCACTCTCTATGCTCGAGTTCAAGCTCGGCCCCGTGACCGTCGGCTTCTCCTCGCTGCTCGTCTGCATGGCGACCGGAACAGTATTCTGCAACCTCTGCGACTTCTCGGAGGAGCTGATGGACCGCATGGACCGTTGGACCGGTCCTATCATGGTGCTGTTCTTCGTTCTCAGCGGCTCGGGACTCCGCCTCGACGTATTTAAGGATCCCGCGATAATTATGGTCGGGATAGTCTATATCATCTTCCGCTCGGTAGGCAAGATGGGCGGCGCAAGCATCTCCTCGCGCTTCATGCACTGCGAGCCTCAGGTACAGAAGTACCTCGGCATAACGCTGCTCCCGCAGGCGGGTGTTTCGCTCGGTATGTCGCTTACCGCAATGTCGCTCGGCGAGAGCGGTATCATCGTCAGAAATATCGCGCTCTTCGCCGTCCTCGTATATGAGCTTGTCGGTCCGCTGCTCACAAAGATAGCGCTCGACCGCGCAGGCGAGATACCCGAAAAGCCGATCCCGCCGCGCAAGCAGGCACAGCTCGACGCAGCGGCAAAATAACCGTCACGGCTAAAGCGATTGCCGCAGCGTACAAAACATCGCAGAAAAAGCGATTGCCGCAGCGTACAAACCATCGCAGAAAAAGCGATTGCCGCAGCGCGGCAAATATTAGCTCACGAATGTTAAGCATAAATACGTGCAGCCCGATGCAGACGGATATTCCGCCGCACCGGGCTGCTTGTTTTTACCGCCTCCGCCGTCTCAGTATTTTTCTTGACTTTTCGACGCAAAAGCGTATAATGCTTCTGCTAATATAACACATTAAATAGTATTATTATAAAAAACAGAGATAGTACGGCAATGAAATATCAGGTTTTGTTCAAGCCGCTTTGCGGTGCCGTATCATTCGCGGTACAGCTCGGCAACGCGGTCGTTTCCGCCGTAATCGCGGATAATATCGCAGTGCAGCCCTGCCCTTACGGCGAGCTCACGCACGCACTCCGCCTGATCGTAGCCTATCTCGAGCAGCATTCTGCCGCTCGGTGTCAACAGCGCCGGATATTTTGCGATAATCCCCTCATAAAAGCGCAATCCGCTCTCCCCGCCGTCGAGCGCGATATGCGGCTCGGCACGGACCTGCGGAGACAGGGTCGGTATAACACCGCTGCGGATATACGGCGGGTTTGAGACTATCAGGTCATAGCAGCCCGTTTCGCCCGACAGACCGCTTGGACAGTCCTCCGAAAGAACATCACCGACGACAATGCTCAGCCGCTCACAAAGCCCGAGCAGGAAAGCATTTTTGCGTGCGATCTCCACAGCCGCATCCGATATATCAACGGCGGCTCCGCTCGCATCCGGTCGATCTGCAAGCACCGAGCAGGCGATGCACCCGCTGCCGGTGCAGAGATCGAGCAGCCTGCCGCAGTTCGGCAGCAGCTTTATCGCGCGCTCGACAAGCATCTCGGTATCCGGCTGCGGAACGAGCACATCCGGCGTTACGACAAAAGTATACCGCCAAAAATACCACTCTCCGAGAATATAGGCAAGCGGCTCGCCCGACCTGAGTCTGCGCGCCGCCTCACCATATTTTTCTCCGTCACCGAAATGCTCTCGCAGCAGTCGTTCCTCATGCCGCGTCATGCATCCGATCCTTCCGCAGCATTCATGTCATTTCCGTCGGCATTTCCGCCCGGTATCACTCCGTCGGAAGCCTCTTTCTCAGACTCAGAACCGCCATCCGAGCCGTACCGAGCCTCGGTATCTCCGGCATCCGTACAGCATGCATCTGTACCGCCGTTATTATCCGATACCTGTGCTGCGGTCTCTCCGGCAGCATCGCACGATTCGGCATTATCATTATCGGCAGCTTCAGCCTCCTCGGCAGCTTTCTGCTTTGCGGCATGCTCGGGAAATTCATCGGGCATGCAGCTCATCAGCGCCTCTATTGCGACAGCAAGCTGCTCCTCATCCGGCTCGCGCGTCGTAATGCGCTGCATCCACAGACCCGGGGTCGAGAGGATGCGGACGAGCGTATTGTCATGCTTACCCGCGTACATCAGAAACTCATATCCGAGACCGACGACAAACGGCAGCAGCGCGAGCTTGACAAGCATACGCAGCAGCACATTGTCCCACGGAACGAACGGCAGAGAATTAATGAGGATTGATATCGCTATCATTACGAACATAAAGCTCGTGCCGCAGCGCGGGTGAAAGCGCTTATATTTCGCTGCGTTTGCGGGGGTCAGCTCAACTCCCGCCTCATAGCAGAAGATCGACTTATGCTCCGCGCCGTGGTACTCAAAGGTCCGGCGTATATCGGGCATCAGCGACACAAGCCACAGATATGCAATAAAAATAACTATTTTTATAAGACCCTCGATGAGGTTCTTTGCCCAGCCGAGCGAGCCCCCGAGCGCGTTGTCGGTCGCCTTTGTCAGCAGACTGGGGAGAAAAAAGAATATTCCCACACCGAGCGCAAGCCCGAGCACCATCGAGATCGCCATTACGACATCGACAAGTCCCTTTCCGAAATGCTCGCGCAGCCACCGCTCGAACTTGGACTCCTCTTCATCCTCGGTTAGGCCGTAGGCATCGGCGGAGATGGAGAGCGTTTTGTAGCTCAAAATCAGCATTTCGATAAAGTTGACCGCACCGCGCAGCAGCGGGATATTTAGCAGCTTTATCTTCTTTCGCACCGAGACAAAGGTGCGGTTTTCGGTAGTTATGCTGCCGTCCTCCTTGCGCACCGAGACGGAATACCGCTCGCCGTGGCGCATCATTACGCCCTCGAGGACCGCCTGACCGCCGACTACACCGAGTCTTGGGTTACGGAGTTCTTTTTTACTCATTTATGATACCTTTCCAGATGAAATTGTCGTCCGGACTGCCGTCTGTCGTGATTTTGACGGAGACGGACGGAGAATGTGACAGTTTTTCGATGGTATTATAGCACGGGAGGGGCACAATGTCAATCGCGTGGCGGTGAGGTTTTTATAAAACCTCTGAAAAGCTTTTTCGGTTAGATTATGTACGGGAGTGTAATGCGGCGATACCGCCGCAGCCGTATGAAATTAAAATACAGTTGAATCAAGCGGATAATGCAAAGCGCAGATTCCGCACGTGTTTGCCTCCCCCGTGTAGGGGGTAGGCAAGGCGAAGCCGCAGCCGAGCGAGCGGTAGTGAATGAC